>JBKDVK010000064.1:0-11763 GCA_046338875.1 Cyanobacteriota bacterium
GCCTTTCTGTTGCTCAGCTCGACTGTGATTTTTTGGTGGGTTCGTCCCACAAGCTTTGCGGCCCAACGGGCATGGGATTCCTTTGGGCCCGGGAGGCGCTGCTGGAGTCAATGCCCCCGTTTCTGGGCGGTGGCGAGATGATTCAAGACGTATTTTTGGATCGCTGCACCTGGGCCGAATTACCCCATAAGTTCGAGGCCGGCACTCAGGCCATTGGCGAGGCCATCTGCATGGGGGCCGCCTTGGAATATCTTTCAGGCTTAGGAATGGATAGGATCCATGCCTGGGAGCAGCACTTGACCCGCAGGCTTTTTGCGCGGCTGCAGGCGATCGAGGGGTTGCGAATACTTGGCCCCACCCCCGAACAACAGCCCGATCGCGGCGCCCTGGCGGCCTTTGCGGTGGAGGGGTTACATGCCAACGACCTTGCCTCCCTGCTGGATTCGGCTGGGATCTGCATTCGCAGTGGTCATCACTGCACCCAGCCTTTGCATCGACATTACGGTCTATCTGGCTCGGCCCGGGCCAGTCTGGCCTTCACTACACCGGAGGCGGAAATCGACCATTTCACTGATGAGCTGGTAGGAGCCATCGGCTTCCTCAGGGAGCACGCCTGATGGGCTTGGGCAGGCCCCGCCCGCTGGCGACATGTGGAGTGACTTGGAGCTTTGGTGGCTAGGTTCTTGCTGCAAACCTTCAGTGCAACCATGGGCCAAAACCAGCCGATCACCCTTGGGGCTGCGGCGGTGATGGCCTTGCTGGCTGCACCGGTCCTGGCCCAGACAGCTTCACCAAACCCACTGCCGACTCCCGTCACAGGTGTAGTACCCCGTCAGCCCCAGTCCCCTACGGGGGCTGGGGCGGTAGTGGCCCCCCGCGTGGTCCCGGCTACACCCCCTGCAAAGTCAGGGGCGGTGCCCACCGAAGGTTCGGGGGTCGCAGCGCCCCCGGCTCGATCGGCCCCGGCCGGTGTGGCCCCCAAGGTGTTGGTCGAACCTTTGATTTTGTGGCAGCCCGAGGGCTCCACAAGTCCCAGGCCTGCCGCATCCTCCTCTCCCTCAGTCCCCTCGTCGGGCCGTCTGGCGCCGACGGGACCTGGGGCTGGAATCAATCCCTTCTTGCCAGGAATGGCTCCCCAGGGAGCCGGCGGTTATCAGGTGGACCCGAGTCGAAGGGGCGGGCAGAGCATTCCCGGTGGGGGGGCGCCAGATGCTCGGCCCCAACAACGGCTCAGGCAGGGGCCCAATGGCATGCCGATTGCCCCTGGTGCAGGCTCCCTTGGCGGCCGCCCCCAAGGTCCCATGCCAGAGGGGATGATGCTTCCCCCTGGCGCCGTTCCCCCTGGGATGCTTCCTCCAGGGGCTGTGCCACCGGGAATGATGCCTCCAGGTGCCATGCCTCCAGGTGCCATGCCACCCGGTGCCATGCCACCCGGTGCCGGGAGACCCGGGCCCGGGGCGATACCTCCCGATGCTCTGCCCCCTGGTGGCTTTCCCCCCGGGGTCCAGCCACAGGATGCACCGGCGGCGAGGTCGCCAGGGGCTGGGGTTGATTCCGCCCAAGAGTGGTCGCCATGGCCGTCGCTGCTGGCCACCTTGGGGCTAGGGGGGGCCGGTGTGTTGCTGGCCTTCCTGGCCCGGCGCCGTTCCACCAGCGGGTCGCCAACCCGGGCATCAATCGGCGAGAAGGGCCTCAAGAACGCGCCGCTGGGCCGCATTCAGCCTGGGGACAAGACTGACTGACCAAGACCGCCCTGGATGAGCGCCAATTACGGGTGGCCTGCGCTAAGGCCACCTTGGGGTCCTTGGCGCAGGCCCCATGGTTGATTTAGCCCACCAGGGTCATGGCCTGATCGGCCGCCTCTTCGCCAGCCAGGATTGCTCCTTCGCCGTAGCCGGGCCAGTGGGTTGCCATTTCGGTGCCAGCCCAGAGCACCCGGCCGTGGCCTTGGCGCCAGGCTGCGCCAAAGCCAGTCCACGCCCCTGGGCTCAGGTAGGTGGTGAAGGCGCCGGTGCTCCAGCTTTCCCGGGTCCAGTCCTGTTCGATCAAATCGAGGGGTCGGGCCGCTTCTGGGCCCCAACAGGCCTGCAGGTCCGCCAGGACGGCGGCCCGCCGTTGGGCTGGGGCCAGCTGGCCCAGGCGGATGGCCCGAGGGCCAGCCACGAAGCCCGCCAAAATGGCCGGGGAGCCGCAGGGGGGCGAACTGTCGGCGACCAAATCCAACCAGGGCAGATCACCAAGGGCCAGGCCGTTCTGGCCCCATTCGCGCCAAAAGGGTTTTGGGTAAACCGCCAGCCACTTGGCCATGCAGCCCATCGGCGAGCGCTGCAGCAGGGCTCGCTGCTCTGGGGGCAGGTCCGGTTCGAAACGAATGCCGCTGCGCAGCGGCGGCGGAATGGCCACGATGGCCACGGCGGCCTGATGGCAGCGGCCATCGGCCCCTTGCACCCTCACCCCGCTGGCGTCCTGGCTGATGGCGACGACGGGGTTGCGCTGTTGTACAACCGATTCACCCAGGTGTTGGGCCAGGCGCTGGGGCACCTGGCCCATGCCGCCGTGGACCAACCAACTTTCAGGGTTTTCTTCCTGGGGTGCCACGGCCTGGGTCCAGGCCAGGTGCAGGATCGAGCTCTCCGCCGGATCAAAGCCCCCTGATCCCCCCACCAGGGCCAACCAGCGCAGGGGCAGCTGGACGATGGGGAGGTTGCTGCGGGCCTCCATCCAGCTGGTGATTGTCTGGCGATCAAGCAGTTCGGCTGCCGCCAGGCTCCAGGGGGCCTGCGGTGGGACCTGAGCCACCAAGCCATCGAAGTCGTCTTTGAGATGGCGGGCTGCGTCGAGGGCGGCCCGATCCAAGGGCAGGGCATCCGGCTCGAAAAACAGGAAGCTTTGGCGGGGGTCACTGGCTATGGGGGCACTGCAGGCCTTGCCTTGCCAATGGAAGAGGCCGAGGCCGTCGTAATTGCTTGGGAAGGTGGCCAGGCCCAGCTCCTGCACCAGGGCGGCAAAGCGGTGGTGGCTGGCGCCGCCCCACTGGCCCCCCAGATCGACCGTGGCACCGGAGGTGGTGGTGGCACTGACCAGGCGACCACCGACCCGTTCTCGGGCCTCAAGCACTCGTACCCGCAGGCCCTGGCCCTGCAACCGCTGGGCCGCCACCAGCCCCGAGAGGCCGGCGCCGACCACCACCACATCTACGGGTTCAGGCGAGGTGCTGGCCATGGGCCTTGGGGCAGGAGCTAACGCCATCTTGGGGCGGGATACTCTTCTGGCCAGCGTTTCTTATTGGGCCCCGTCCCCGCCACCGACCATGAACATCGACGGCAAGGCCTGGCGGACGATTTGGCTGGAGGAGGGGGGACGGTCGGTCGGGGTGATCGACCAGACCCTGTTACCCCATCGCTTTGAAACCCGATCTCTGGCCACCGTGGAGCAGGCGGCCGAGGCGATCAGCACGATGGTGGTGCGGGGGGCACCTTTGATCGGCGTGGCGGGGGCCTATGGGTTGATGTTGGCCCTGCAGCAGGATCCAACCGATACGGCCCTGGCGGCGGCCTTCGAGCGGCTTAATGCCACCCGGCCCACGGCAGTGAATCTGCGCTGGGCCCTGGAGCGGGTGCGGCAACGGGTGGCTTCCCTGCCGGAGGCGGAGCGGGCCGAGGCGGCCCGGGCCGAGGCAGGCGCCATCGCTGAGGAGGACGTGGCCATGTGCGAGGCCATCGGCGACCACGGCCTGCGCCTGTTCCAGGAGCTGGCGGCGGCGCGGCCGCCGCAGCGCCAGAACCGCCCCTTCAATGTGTTGACCCACTGCAATGCGGGTTGGTTGGCGACTGTGGACTGGGGCACGGCCCTGGCGCCGATCTACAAAGCGCACCGCTCCGGGATGGCGATCCATGTGTGGGTGGATGAAACCCGACCCCGCAACCAGGGGGCCAGTCTCACGGCTTTTGAATTGGGACGGGAGGGTGTTCCCCACACCGTCATCGTCGACAACGCCGGCGGCCATCTGATGCAGCACGGCGAGGTGGATGCGGTGATCGTCGGCACCGACCGCACCACCCGCAGCGGCGATGTCTGCAACAAGATCGGCACCTACCTAAAGGCCCTAGCCGCCCACGACAACGGCGTGCCGTTCTACGTGGCCCTGCCCAGTTCCACCATCGACTGGAGCCTGGCTGATGGGGTGGCCGAAATCCCGATCGAGGCCCGCTCCGCAAGGGAGGTCACCCACATCCAGGGTCGCCGCGACGGTGACACCAGTGACCCCACTGCCGGCGGCCTGGCCAGCGTGCAGTTGAGCCCCGATGGCAGCGCCGGCTTCAACCCCGCCTTTGATGTCACCCCGGCCCGGCTGGTTACCTCCCTGATCACCGAGCGGGGGGTGGCGGCGGCGAGTGAGGCGGGGCTGAAGGGGTTGTTTCAAGACCCTAGATGCGCCGACCACTGATGAACCGTAGCAAGATAGAAATGACGGCAATGACCAGGAGGATATGAATCAGTCCGCCCATTGTGTAGGAGGTGACTAATCCAAGAATCCAGAGAATGACAAGGACAATTGCAAGGGATTCAAGCATGATTTTTGCCGCAATGTTGATTAAAGTCAATCAATGACGTTGCTTTTGGTAGAAGGCGACTTTTGGGCCCACCTGAGGGCCCTGAAAAAGAAGCTCAGTTAAGACTGTCGGCCATATTGCCGGCGGCGTCAGAGACTTTCTCTGCTATGGATTTGGCCCCTTGCTTGATGTCTTGCTGCGTACCCTTTGCCGATCCCTGAACCTGTTTGACTTTCCCTTTAATTTGCTCGCTGGGTTTGCCAGTTAGTTCACCATAGGCCGATTGCACTTTGCCTTCTGTTTCCTTGGCTTTGGCATCTATTTTCTGGGCGATGGTTGCGAGGATCTGAGGGGTAATTGCGTGATTGTTGATTATGGCTGCTGCAGGTAATGGCATCAGCATCCAGGCGGCCAAGCATATTAAACCTGCCAGTAATTTCACTGTTGAGATTTTCAGAAATTTAGCAAGTTGCTTGGCAAGAATTTCCATGGAGCCTCATGTCTGTGGGTTGTTTTCATCCTACCTATTTCATGTTGTGCCCGACCTCAGGGCTGACCCTTGGGGCTTTTGGGGGCTTGTCTTATTGGCCAAATCCCATTCATCGCAGTTGTTTGCGGCAAAGCTACAGTTAATGAACGCATTATTTTAAATGACATTTTTAGGCTGAATTGTTAGCTAGCGAAATCGGTAATGGTTGTATCTGTACTCGTACAAGCAGGCCCAGTCATGCCATGGTTGTGACCTTCCCGCCCGTGATGACCGAGTGGCGAGGCTGCTTGCCCGTCAATAGGTGTCCCCATCCCACAGATTAGCCATGCTGTAAGGCCCACCCTCCAGACACCAGAAGCGCCCATCAATCAGGCGCTGGCCCCCATCAATAGCGACCAGGCGCGCCATCTGATCTTGATTGAGACCGATGGCGGCGGCGGCCAGGTTTTCGGCCAGTCGCTCGGGATGCACCGATTTAGGAATCACGGCGGTGCCACAGCCAATCCCCCAAGCCAGCAGTACCTGGGCTGGCGTGATTTTCCGTTCCGCAGCGATCGCCACCACCACCGGGTGCTGGAGCACCAGCGGCGGCCGGGTGTCACTAGCGGCCCCGAGCGGGGCGTAGGCGGTGAGGTGGATACCGGAGGCGTGGCAGTAGCTGAGCAGATCGTTTTGTTGCAGCAGGGGATGGCGCTCCACCTGCAACACCTCCGGCTGGATCCGGGCCGAAGCGGCCAGGGCCATCAATTTGGTGCGGCTGAAATTGGACACACCGATGTGGCGGGTCAGGCCGGCTGCCACCAGATCCTCCATGGCGGCCCAGGTGGCGGCCAGGGGCACCTGGGCAAGATCGAATTGGTCCGCTGCGCTAGAGGGCATGGCCACGCCACGGCGCTGGGCTACGGGCCAATGGATCAGATAGAGATCCAGCTGCTCCAGGCCCAGATCCCCCAGGGTCCGCTCCAGGGCCGGCCGCACCTCCTGGGGTTCATGGCAGTCATTCCATAGCTTGGAGGTGATCCACAGCTCCTGGCGCTCCACGGTGCCCGCGTCAATGGCTCCCTTGAGGGCTTCGCCGATCTGGGGCTCATTGCCATAGATCGCGGCGGCGTCAATGTGGCGGTAACCCAGATCCAGGGCGATGCGCACCGTGGCGGTGGTCTGCTCGGGCGGCAGCCGCCAGGTGCCCAGGCCCAGGGCCGGCATGGCGTCGCCATGGCGGAAGTTGAGGCTTGGCATGGGTGGGTGGGGGTGGAGAGAAGCCATGGGTGGCCGTTGGCGGGGGCTAACTCAGGGGGGCTTCAGGCCATTGAATGCACCCCGATCAGGTTCCCTTCTGTGTCGATCAGCAGGGAGATGAAGCCAAATTGGCCAATCGATTTCTTGGCGGCGTAGACCTGGCCGCCGGCAGCAACAGTCCGGCTCTCTTGGATGTTGGTGTCGCTGCTGCTGAAGTAGGCCAGGGTGCCGCCCCCCCCTGAGGGCACACCCTCCATCTTGACCAGGGCGCCGCCGGCACCCCACTGGCCGGGATCAGCGGGGAAGGCCCACATGGGGATTTCGGTTTGCAGTTTCTCGAGCTTGAAATCGAAGACCGCTTCGTAGAACGTTTTGGCCCGCTCAAGATCCTGCACATAGATCTCCACCCAGGTGAAGGGATTGGCAGCCATGGCGTTAGTAGACGAGGGTTGGTAAGAAAAGCTTAAGTCGGTCTTGGGGCCGATGCCAATTTAGCCACGGTTGTAAATCCTTGAATGATGTCTACGGCAAGACAGATATTCATCATGTTCCAAACAAATTGTTGCCTAGAGCTTAAGCGGTATTGTTCGCTTAATAGGTAGTTATTTGCGGCAAGATTCACTTGGTTTGAAAAGGTCTTTAATCCCCCTTCGCCAATGAGTTAATCAATCAATAGTTTTTGGGGAGCGCCAACCAGATTTGCTGCTCCTCGAGCATTATCCCGAAGATGGAGGTCCCTCGCAAAGGCTTGGGGGTTCAGGAATTGGCTGCCTTGGACGTTAACAGTCTGCTGATGATTGTGCCAAAAATCAGTCAAATGGCTGTCCTTAGCGGCGCTGCCGAATTTGGCACCTTTGCGCAGGCAGGGACGCATCAAAAACGTACGTGAGCTAGCCGCGAGAGCAGTCCTAATCCACAAAAGAAGCTCAATCTAGTCAATTTTTTGCACGATAACGCCCAAGGCCTCCATCGCAGTGCATTTAAGCTAAATTTTTCCTGCTTTTATTGTCATGATTTGGTGTATGGAGATCTCTTGTGTGGTTACACCGATATCCCCAGCCAGGGTGGTTGTGATCGAGCTTATTTGCTCCACCCCTCCAAAACCAGCTTGCCGATGGCCTGGCCGCTTTCCAGGTGGGCATGGGCCTGGCCCAGGGTGTCGGCGTTGATGGGGCTGAGGCGATCGTGGCAGGTGCTGCGCAGGATGCCGCTGTCGACCAACTGGCTGATGATGCCCAGGATCACGCCCTGCTGGGCCATGTCAGCGGTGCGGTATTGGGGGCGGGTGAACATGAATTCCCAGGCGAAGCGCACGCTTTTGCTTTTGAGCACGTTGAGATTGATGGGCTTCAGGTTGCCCACAATGCATACGATCGCCCCCTGGGGTTTGATCAACTCCGCCATCACGTTCCAATAGGCGTCGGTGTTGCTGAAATTGGCGATCGCGTCGACTTCGCTGTAGCCCAGGGCCGCTAACTGGGGCGCCAAGGGTTGGCTGTGGTCGACCACGTGGCTCGCCCCCAGTTGAAGGCACCAGGCGCGGCTTTCGGGCCGCGATGCCGTGGCGATAACCACCAAGCCGGCGCGACGGGCCAGCTGGATTGCAATCGAGCCGACGCCGCCGGCGCCACCGAGAATCAACAGACTGCGACCGGCATCCGCGCCTTCGCTGTCCAGACCGATGCGCTCAAATAGGGCCTCCCAGGCGGTGAGGCTGGTCAGGGGTAGGGCGGCGGCTTCGCCAAAGGAGATGCTGGCCGGTTTGGCGCCACAAAGGCGCCCATCCACCAGCACCTTTTCGGCGTAACAGCCGGGACGGGTGATGTCACCGGCAAAAAAGACTGCGTCACCAGGGGAGAAACCACGGACCGCCCCACCCACAGCCTCGACCACCCCGGCCCCATCCCATCCCAAAATCCTTGCTGGGCCAGGCTCCTGGGGCAGGGAGGCTCGCACTTTGGTATCGACGGGGTTGATCCCAACGGCCTCAACGCGGATCAGCAGGTCATGGTCATCTGGGGTGGGATCGGGCAGCTCCCGCGGTTCAAAGGCGAGGGGATTGCTGCTGGGCAGGGCGCGGGTGGCGACGATGGCATGCATTGGGTGGGGGGCGGACTTGCACCAGCCTCGGCCCTGGCAGCAAGATTTGAAGGTCCAGCTTCCGGACAGCTTTCCGTTTAGCTGCGAACGGGTCAGCTCGGCCGGCTGCCGAGGGGGCCGGCGAGAGATCAGGAGGGCTGCTCCTGGTTTGGGGCAGGGTCCAGGGCGATGTGGTTCAGCAGGGTGGTGATGAAGGCGAAGAGCAGGAAGGGCAGTGACAGTACGAAGATCATGCCGACCACCACCAGGGCGAAAATGGGGTTGTGGGCCCCCATCAAGGCCAGCCCGGCGGCCAGGCTGACGAAGATCACCAGCAGCCAGACGATGATCTGGGCGTAGATGTCCCCAAAGGTGAGGGTGCAACGGAACTGATAGGGCTGCGGGAGCACCATGGCGGATTGGCAGGGGAACTCCCCTAGCTAAGGAAAATTCGGTCGCCTTGGGCCAAGAAATCAACATCTATTCTTAAGACGGCGACTTGATTAGGCTTGAGTCCCCGTGCCTCCTGGACATGACTCCCCACGACTTGGGCCAATTGGTTCTTTTGCTCTTGCCGGGCATGGTCCTCTCGGTCGTCCTGTTGTTCACCTTTGCCGCAGGCGGCTGAAGGCCTGCTGGGCAGTCCCTTTGATCAGCTTTTCCACATATTGAGCTGCCAGGCCTGCGTTCTGGTTCACGTCTGCATAGGGTGAGAGTCGAATGGGTTGAAAACCTTGACCTTGCGCGCCTCGGTGATCACTTTTTTGGTCTCCGTTGGCCTGATATTGATTGGTCTCGTTGTCGGCCAAAAGGTTGACATGCTGCCCCTGCAGGCCAGCGTGAATGCTCCAGTTTATGACGAACTGTTTCAGGTTTTGTTTAGCATCGGTACGATGCTGTTCTTAGGGATTTGTGGATTGTTGCTTTACAGCTTGGTGCGTTTTCGTCGCCAGGCTGGGGACTTCGGCGACGGAGCGGCAATTGAAGGTAATTTACCCCTAGAGATTGTCTGGACTGCCATTCCCGCAGTTGTAGTTTTGTTTGTAGGTTTATATAGTTATAACATCTATGAGCGGATGGGTGGCATGGCTCCCTTGGCCGACCACAGCGCAATGCATGCAATGCCTGCGAGCGATCCCGGCTCCGGCGATCGCGTCTGGGGTGGAATCAGCACTGTCTCAGGTGAAAGTGCTGATTTGACAGTAGATGTAACTGCCCTCCAGTTCGCTTTCATTTTCCACTATCCCATTGGCAACATAACCACAGGAGAATTACATGTACCTGAAGGTGAGAAGGTGGAGCTGCGGATGAAAGCAAATGATGTCATCCATGCCTTCTGGGTCCCCCAGTTCCGTATTAAACAAGACATCATCCCTGGCCAGCCAACGGTTCTCACCTTTACCGCCAACCGTCCAGGTACTTACCCTATTATTTGCGCAGAATTATGTGGACCTTATCACGGTGGCATGCGCACCTCCGTTGTGGTCCACGATCGCGGGGACTTTGATCAATGGCTGACTAAAAACACCCCTCCTGTCGCCTAAACCACCAATCATTTGGCCATGGAATCCACCACAGAACTGCCCGTCTCTCTGCTTCCTAATCATGGAAGTTGGCTGCGTTATTTGAGTTTCAGTCTTGATCATAAGGTCGTAGGTATTCAGTATCTTGTGACCGGATTTTTGTTTTATTTGATTGGCGGTGTGTTGGCGGGGATGATCCGCACTGAATTGGCCACGCCCATATCTGATTATCTGAGCCGTGAAGTTTATAACGAAGTTTTGACTATGCATGGCACGATTATGATATTTCTCTGGATTGTGCCCGTAGTCAATGGCGCCTTTGGCAATTATCTGATCCCTTTTTATGTGGGCGCCCGAGACATGGCTTTCCCCCGGCTCAATGCCGTTGCCTTTTGGATGATTCCACCCGCTGGCCTCCTACTGATTGCTAGCTTTTTTATAGGTGGGGCTTCCCAGTCTGGTTGGACTGCCTATCCCCCCCTTAGCCTGAAAACCCCTGCCCTAGGCCAGTTGATCTGGATCTTCAGCGTATTGCTCTTGGGCGGAAGTTCTATTTTAGGTGGTATTAACTTTATTGTAACCATCTTGAAACTCCGGCGCCCCGGGTTGAAGATGATGCAGTTACCTATGTATTGTTGGGCTATGTTGGGTACCAGTGTTTTGGTGGTGCTATCCACCCCAGTTCTGGCCGGAACTTTGGTGATGTTGGCGTTCGATATTGTTGCCCACACCGGATTCTTTAATCCAACCATTGGGGGAAATGCGGTCGTTTATCAACATCTTTTCTGGTTCTACTCCCATCCTGCTGTTTATATCATGGTTTTGCCTGCATTTGGCCTCGTCAGTGAAATCCTGCCTGTCCATGCCCGCAAGCCCCTGTTTGGATATACCACTATGGTCTATTCGATTTTAGCGATTGTTTTTCTGGGGCTAATCGTATGGGCCCATCACATGTTCACTAGTGGTACGCCCCCATGGATGCGTCTGTTTTTCACAATTGCCACTTCCTTCATTGCGGTTCCGACAGGTATCAAATTCTTTAATTGGCTCGCTACTTTGTGGGGTGGGAAGATTGCACTCAATAGTACAATCTTATTTGCATGTGCTTTCATAGTAAACTTCGTGCTTGGAGGTATTACTGGTGTAGCTCTTGCCCAAGTGCCATTCGATATTCATGTGCATGATACTTATTTTGTTGTTGCCCATTTCCATTACATTGTTTATGGAGGAACTGTATTTATTATCTTCAGCGCCGTTTACCATTGGTATCCAAAATTTACGGGTCGGATGCTTAATGAGCCTTTAGGCATCCTCCATTTTATACTGACATTTGTTGGTTTCAATCTTTGTTTTGGGCCCCAGCACTGGCTGGGAATGAACGGCATGCCTCGCCGAGTTTCCGAGTATGACCCCCAATTCACCCTGATGAATCAAATCAGCAGTGTGGGGGCCTTATTGATGGCCTTAAGCACTTTGCCGTTTCTCATCAACGTCATCCACAGCGCCTGGCATGGTCGGCTGGCCGGTAACAATCCTTGGCGCGCTCTGACACCGGAGTGGCTCACCAGTTCACCGCCACCGGTAGAAAACTGGGCTGGAGCTGCACCCCATGTTGAACATCCCTACGGCTATGGGCTTTTAGAGGCCACCCAATGACCAGTCTTTCGTCCGCTTCCAGTGCCACTACCTCAATGACTGCCCAGGCGATTGAATCGACTCCAGAGCTGCAGTCCTCCAGCGACCAGCACCAGTTAGGCGATCACGAAGAGCATCACGGCGATTTCCGGATGTTTGGTTTGGTCCTTTTTCTGGTCGGCGATGGGATGACCTTTGCCGGGTTGTTTGCGGCCTATCTCACCTTTAGAGCCGTCAATCCCTT
>JBKDVK010000065.1:0-3333 GCA_046338875.1 Cyanobacteriota bacterium
GCAGATCTTGGCCTGGCAGCAGCATTTCGCCGCCCTGTTTGGCAGCGAAGCCCTGCAGCGAGTGAAGGGATTCTCGCCACCGGAGATGCACCTGCCCAACCATCCCGACACCCTCTACGAATTGGTGAGGGCCCTCAAGGAATGCGGCTACCGCTGGCTGCTGGTGCAGGAACACAGCGTCGAAAACCTCGATGGCACCAGCCTGAGCCAAAACCAAAAGCTGATCCCCAACCGGCTGCAGGCCCGCAACTCCAAAGGCGAAGCGGTCTCGATCGTGGCGTTGATCAAAACCCAGGGCTCCGATACCAAGCTGGTGGGCCAGATGCAGCCCTACTACGAAGCCCTGGGGCTGGGCCGCCAGGAGCTGGGGGGCATAGCGGTGCCAGCGATCGTCACCCAGATCGCCGACGGTGAAAATGGCGGCGTGATGATGAATGAATTCCCGCCGGCCTTCCTGCAGGCGCACCACAAGATCGCCCGGCCGGAGAACGGCCCAAGGGAAACGGTGGCAATCAACGGCAGCGAATATCTGGACTTGCTGGAGGCCGCCGGGGTGCAAGAAGGCGATTTGCCAGTGATTCAGGCGGTGCAGCAATACAGGCTGTGGCAACACCTGGATGGCCCCCCGACGCCTGAAAGCGTGGTCGCCGCGATCGCCGAACTGCAGGGGCAGGATCCCCCCCTCTCGATGGCGGGCGCCTCCTGGACCAACAACCTGAGCTGGGTGGAGGGCTACGCCAATGTGCTGGAGCCGATCAACAGCCTCAGCGCCCAATTCCACCAGCGCTTTGATGCCCAGGTGGCCCAGGATCCAACCGTCACCCAAACCAAGCCCTACCAAAGGGCGCTGCTACACCTGTTGTTGCTGGAAACCAGCTGTTTCCGCTACTGGGGCCAAGGCACCTGGACCGATTACGCCCGCGAGCTGCACCGGCGGGGAGTGGAAGCGCTACAGGAATCGACAGTTCAGTAGCCGCCGATCCAGAACACCACACCATATATAGTGTGGTCAAGACTATATGGATACATGCCCGATGTCAGACATCATGATCAAGCTGGAACGCCCTTTTGTGGAAGAACTGCTGGGAAGATACGAAACCCTGATCGGCAAAGACTACCCCGGCTATCGAAACCACGTTTATCGCACGATCACCTATGCAATGCATTTTCTAGGCAATGCCGAAGAGCATGAAAAACTGGTCGAGGCTGCATTCGTTTACCATGACATTGGTCTCTGGACCGACCATGAATTGGCCTATCTGGAGCCATCCGAGGCAGTAGCGATAGCCGACAACGACAAGTACGGACTGGGATTGGATCCAAGCTTGTTGCGTGCAGCCATCCATTGGCACCACAAGATATTTCCCTACACCGGCCCTCACAGAGAAGTCATTGAGGCCTGCCGCAAAGCTGACTGGATCGATGCCTCAAAGGGAATTCTTCGCAAGGGCATGGCTAGAGAGCAAATTCAAAAAGTCGAAAATGCGTTCCCAAACTTTGGCTTCCACGCAACATTGCTGCGACTTGCCAAAGACTATGGGGGCTCAACACTTGTTGGAAGCATTAAGGTGACTTTGGGCATCGTCAAATGGTAATCAAGCCCATAACATGGACCAACAACCAAAGGGGAATCTGGGCCAGTTTCCCCCGGCACACCATTGAACTCGTCAGGGGCATGAAAGGGCTTCAGCCATTCTTTGGCTTTAACTGACCCAACCCCGCCAGCAGCTTGGTGACCACGCCCCGGCCCGTTGATTTGCCCGTTGGTTTGCCCGTTGATTTGATTGTCTGCCACGGCATCGTCGTCACCATGGACCAGCAGCGGCGGGTGCTGGCCGATGGCGCCATTGCCGTCAGCGATGGCCGCATCGTCGCCGTTGATGACACCGCCAGCGTGCTGGCGGCCTACAGCGCCGCTGAGCAGATTGACGCCAGTGGCCAGGTGGTTCATCCAGGCCTGATCAATGGCCATACCCATGGCCCGATGGAACTGTTTCGGGGCCTGGCCGATGACGAGCTGCTGGATGACTGGCTACAGCACACCATCTTTCCGGCCGAGGCTCTCAACGTCGATGAAGCCTTTGTGCGCACGGGCATGCGGCTGGCCCTGGCCGAAATGATCCGGGGTGGCATCAGCTGCTTCGCTGACATGTATTACTTCGAATCCGCCGTCGCCGCTGAAACTGCCCGGGCCGGCCTGCGGGCGGTGCTGGGGCAGGTGGTGATCGATTTTCCAGCGCCTGACAATGCCAGCCAGAGCGAGGCGATGACCTGCGTGGACCGCTTTGTGGGCAGCTGGCAGGGCCATCGCCTCATCACACCCGCCATCGCTCCCCACGCCCCCTACACCGTCTGCGACGCCCACCTGCGGGAGGTGCAGGCCCTGGCCGAACGGCGCTCCTGTCCGGTGGTGATGCATGTGGCCGAAACCCGCCACGAGCGGGACGAATGCCTGCGGCAGCACGGCTGCTCCCCGGTTGAGCACCTGCAGGGCATCGGCCTGCTCAGCGAGCGCCTGATCGCCGCCCACATGGTGTGGAGCGACGCAGACGACCTCGAATTGCTGCGCCAGCACGGTGTCGGCCTGGTGCACAACCCCCAATCGAACATGAAGCTGGCCTCGGGCATCGCGCCGCTGCCGGCCATGCTCAGCCTCAATCTGCCCGTGGGTCTTGGCACAGATGGCTCTGCTTCCAACAACGCCCTGAGCATCTGGGACGAAATGAACAGCGCCGCCAAGCTGCACAAGGTGATCAACGAGGACCCCAAGGTGGTGTCGGCACGGGAGTCCTTCGAGATGGCCACCATTCGAGGGGCCGCCTCGTTGCACCTGGAGAACGAGATCGGTTCGCTGGAGGTGGGCAAACGGGCCGACATCGCCATCGTCGCCATGGATCCGATCAACCAAACACCGCTCGCGAGCATCTATTCCGCCCTCGTCTACGACACCAAAGCCAGCGACGTGCGCGACCTGATCGTCGAAGGCCGGCCGATCATGCGCAATCGCCAATTGCTCACCCTCGATGAGCCCGGGATTGGGGCGGAGGGCCTGAAGGCTCGGCAGCAAGTGGTTCAACGGCTCGGCCTCCAGCCTTGAACGGCGCCGTCCGCCAACCCCAGCTGCTGTTGGCGGGCGGAGGTCACAGCCATGTTTTGGTGTTGCGCCAATGGGCCCTGCGGCCCCAAAGCCGACCGGCCAGCGGCTCGGTCACCCTGGTGAGCCGCTACCCCACCAGCCTGTATTCCGGCCTGGTGCCGGCGGTGGTGGCCGGCCTGGCGACCCTGGAATCGGCCCGCATCGACCTGAAACAGCTCTGCCAGCAGGCCGGCGTG
>JBKDVK010000066.1:0-4857 GCA_046338875.1 Cyanobacteriota bacterium
TAATCCGGGGCTGCTCCTCCTGAGTTACACCACACCACGGGACGCTGCTACCCACCCTCACGCCAGACCGGATCGCCAACGAACTCCTCGTAGAAGTGCTGTTGACACAAGAACAGAAATGCACTGCGCTCGCTGTAATCGCCCTTGGAGTGCATAAGCGTCCAGAGATGGCCCCCCTTGGTCAGACGGCACCTAGGGGAGGTCTTGGTGGCCGTACAGAAGGCGGAAAATGAGATGGGGGTGTATGAGGTGTGGTGAAAACCTGTCTCACAAATTTTGCCGAAGTGGGCCAAACCTGACCAAATCTAGGCAAGTTTTAGGGCAGGTCAATGGCCGATAGGCTTGATAAACATCTGCTATAACTGGATTATGCCAAGACATAGCAGCGGACTTAAAATCCGCAGGTCGCAAGACTGTGGGAGTTCAAGTCTCCCTGCCCCCATCGCGTAAAATGCTTGCGGCAGCTGGACTTGGAGCTGCTCAAGCTGCGTTTCGGTTTGATCCGCCTGCAGGTCTACGGGGTGGAGAAAAGCCAGGCAGATGGCGGTGGCCCTTGACTCCAATGGCGGCTGGCTGGTAAGTCTCAAGCAGGAGGCGAAAGGTAATGGCTACGAGGTGCTGGTCCGCTATTACCACGGAGGGTAGAGGTAATGCGCACGTATTTCGCGATTTAAATCCGCCTTGCTGCTGAAGGCAGACGAGCCGTTGATCGTGATCGCGGTAATGGGTAGTGAAAACTATTCTCCCGATTGATTAGCCTGCCTTATTTTTGAGCTTTTCGACGAGAATTTCATCGTTTTTCTTGTACAGCTTGGCCTCTATATCGATAAAGATATTGGCAAGTGCGTTGTACGCCTCACTCCAGGCATCAATGACTTCTTCTGTGGCGGCTTCTCCAAGCACGTCTTTCATGGCCTCCAAGAGCTTTGCGCCAATCAGAGAGTATTGCTCAGGAAGGATACGGGCTTCCACATGCTTGTGAGCAATACTTTCAACCGCTTTAGCAAGTTCCTCAAGACGGTCAATGTGAGTGGCGTAAGCATAAACAGATGCAGCCAGCTTCTTGGCCTGGCCATTGCCATGGGCGTCAACCATCCAGGTATTTTCGAAGCCAAGCTTATAATCGGGCCGCTCCGCAAATGCAATTTCATACATTCGGGAGGTTATCTTCTCGCCGTGTTCCTTAACCGCAGGAGCGGTTGCTTTGACTATGTCTATGGTTTTCTGGGAAATTGTCATTCTTTGTTACCCATGAATGCATAGATCACCATCATTCTACTCATGGGTAACCCGACGCGCTGTAAGGAGACCTCGGCGGTAGTGCCTCCTCAGTGCCAGCTGCTTACACCCGTGGTGGTGGTGCACAGCTGAATCAACTGCAGGCAGGCCTGCTCGTCGAGATCAGGCAGGGCCAGCGTTGCCTAGTCGAAGATCTCGAACGCTCTGCTTACAGCGAGTCAAGGGATTGTTGGTTGGCCCTCACCCAGCGGCTGAGAGCATCACGGTTCAGTTGACCACTGGCAACGGCCAGCACAGCCGCCTCGGCAGCCTCCACGCTGGCGGAAAGCTCAAATCCATTGAGCACCAAGGTGGTCTCGATGGCGGCATGGCCGATGCGCTTGTTCCCCGTCAACGAAGGGGTGGTTCTGGATCAGCGAAAAGCCCAGAGCTGCGTAGGCTGGCTACACCCCCTCAAGCTAAGGAACAAACCCCTATTGCCCTCGCCCTATGGCCGTACGATCATTACAAGAATGGATTCGGAGGCCCAACGATGGATGACACTCCCCCGGGTCAGGTGTCAGGAGCGCGCTGACGATCCGGCCCCTGCTCCAACACTCTCATCGGATATCTGGACTTCCCTGCCCGGTGGCCTCGTCACCGGGCTTTGTCGTGCTCAGCCTTCGACTCCTGGAGGGGCGGAATCACTAAGCGGCTTCAGAGGCCAGAACATCGCGCTGCAGCAGCGCAAACACCTCCTGGATCTGGGTTGTCCGTTCCGGTGGCAGGGAAAGCTCACTTCCGAGCTTGGTGAGGAAGGCCTCCTCCTCCGGTTTGACCACCCGATCGCAGAACACCAACTTGACGGCCAGCACATAGGCCACTTCCTGCTGGGCGGCGGTGAGTGCTGGCACGGCCTGGCGCACCAGCTCCTGCCAGTGATCGCGCCGGAAGAGGCGCAGGAGGCCATCGATCAGCTCAGCGAGGGCCAAAGGCGTCATGCTGCGGTATGGGGCACGGCCGATCAACTGTTCTTTGAGTTCATGCGCCTCCTCCCGGTCGAAGTTGCTGTCGCAGCACACGGCAGCCAGGGGAATGGCGGCGAAGGCCTCGGCGGGGGTCATGGAAAATCCCGGATTGGTTGCATTCATTGCAGCGCTGCGAGGGAATCAGATCGCCATGGCGTTACAAACTTTGGTGAATTCCCGGGTCAGTGCTGCCGTCTGCCGATAGCATTACAGCCAACAGAATTGCGATAGTCCTGTTCCGTCAAGTCCCTTTGGATACGTCCATGGGTGCTGCCGGATGCGGCTACGCCCCTGCAGCGCCGTGCGCAGTTCAGCGATAAACATCGGCTGATGCGCTATCCATTTTTTGGCAAGGTCCAGTTCTGCGTAGTGGTTCAACAAATTGACCTGCTCATCTTCTCAAGGTGGGGGTGGCTGTGGTGATCCACCAGGCGATGACGACTTGGCTGCTGGCTGCTGCTCATCGGCGGGCGCTGCCCGCACATGGGGCCATTCGCGCCTGCATTGCGCTCAAATTGCAGCCGATCCCGCAGCAAGACGGCCCCCTGCCAGGCGGCGGCGGGAAGGCTCCACCAGAGCTGGTCGATCGGCGGCACCACTCCGGCGTTCAGCACCCGGCCGCACAGACGCCCATCCTGGCGGCAGGCATAGCGCACAGCGCGTTGGGCATGCAGGCTGTCGGACACCACGAACACCCGCTCAGCCTTGAGCAGTCGGGAGTGGAGACAGCCCACGTTTTGCCAGGTGTTGCGGGCCGTGGGCTCGATCACCAGCTGGTCGGCAGGCACCCCAAGGGTCTGCGCCAGGTTGGCCATCGTCACCGCCTCGATCCGCTCGTTGCGAACCGCTCCGCCTGAGAGCAGCAGGCCACGGCAGCGCCGCTGCCGCATGGTGTCTACGGCGGCCTCCACCCGGAAGCGCTGGAGGGCGGAAGCGGTGCCATCGGCGTGCGACGGCGCCCCCAGGGCCAGGACCAGGCAATTCCCGGAGGGGTAGGCCTGAGCTGGCGGCTGGGCGATCCGGTAGGCGGCCTCACTCCCCAGCACGGCGATCGGGATAGTGAGCAGGGCCCCGATCCAGCGAGTCTTCATTAAATCCCTGGGCGCTACTAGAACTGGGGGCTACTAGAGCAGAAGGGTGCGCAGCGACCTGGTGCTCCGCGGGAAGAGCAAACCAGGCTGACAGCCCCGCCTCAACGGCGGTCCATCACCCAGACGAATTCACGCAGGCCAGGCAGCGCCACGGCGATCTGCTCAGCCACACCCTCCCGGAGGATGGTCTGGCGCAGGGTAGGTATCCTGCAGTCGCGGAAGAGCACCAGATCGACGAGCCGCTGGTGTGATTCACTGCAGCGGCAAGAGTGGTTTTGGCTTTACAGACATTACCTTTATTGGCAATGCCGCCATGGGCAAACACAAAAGCAAAACCAAGCAGACCGATAAAGCCACAGATCACGCTGCCAAAGGCAGTGTGGGCCTTGATGCCGACGATTCCTACCGACCCTCGCCGATCCTCGATGATTTCGCAGAGCATCCGGAGGGGGCAAAGATCAAAGTGGATCGCAAATTTTACGAAAGCGAGCTCAAGGAAGTGCAGGTTGAGTTGGTTAAGATGCAGTACTGGATCAAGCATGTTGGCTATAAGCTGATCATTCTATTCGAGGGACGCGATGCGGCCGGCAAAGGGGGCACGATCAAGCGCATCACCGAACCCCTCAATCCCCGCGGCTGCAACGTGGTTGCCCTCGGAACCCCTTCCGATCAGCAGAAAAGCCAGTGGTACTTTCAGCGCTATGTGGAGCATTTCCCCTCAGCTGGTGAGATCGTGCTGTTCGATCGCAGCTGGTATAACCGGGCCGGTGTCGAAAAGGTGTTGGGGTTCTGCAGCCCCGCCCAAGTAGAGGAGTTCATGCTCTCGGCGCCGGAGTTCGAGCGAATGCTGGTCCGCAGCGGCATCACGTTGCTCAAGTACTGGTTCTCTGTGAGTGACAACGAGCAGGAGGCTCGTTTCCGCTCACGGCTTAAGGATCCTGCCAGACGCTGGAAGCTGAGCCCCATGGATCTTGAATCCCGCGATCGCTGGGTCGACTTCTCGCGGGCCAAGGATGAGATGTTTGCCCATACCAACATCCCCGAGGCGCCTTGGTTCACCGTGGAGGCCAACGACAAGCGCCGGGCGCGCCTCAACTGCATCCGCCACCTGCTCAGCAAGGTTCCCTATGAGGACATGACACCGGCGGCGATTGAGTTGCCCCCCCGCAAAGGCAGCGGTGACTACCAGCGCCCCCCCATCAACGAACAGTTTTTCGTGCCCAATCACTATCGCTGACCCGCTTCCTGGCATCAGCCAGATGACTGCCGGCCGGCTGCCTTATCGTCTGGGCAGCGGCGAAAGCGGGGCTAGTGGGCAGGGGCGGCAGCAAGCCAGCGGCGGGCGATGGCGGCAGGCTGCAGCGGACGGAGCTATTCATCAGCTACAGCCGCAAGGATCGAGCTTTTTTGGAGCGGTTCTGGACCCATCTCAGTCCACTGGAAACGCTCTATGGGTTGCAGCGCTGGGATGATTCACGCATCCAACCGGGGGATATCTGGCTTGATGAGATTGAACAGGC
>JBKDVK010000067.1:0-2823 GCA_046338875.1 Cyanobacteriota bacterium
GAAGCTGTCGAAGCTTTTGCCGCGGCACCACTGGCCGCCGCCCAATTCGGGGCGCTTCTGCCAATCGCGGGCGCTGACATCATTGGCGCAGGTGTAACCCAGCACCGCGCCCAAAGCCTCTTCCACCCCCACATTTTTGCAGCGGCGGCCAATCACCACCGCCAGCTCGGCCTCGTAATCCACCTGGTGGCTGGCCAGGGTGGTGGGCAACTCAATCGGGGCACCAGGATCCTGCACCGCCCCCGGTGATTTCATGAACACCACCGGCCGCTGCGGAATGGTGGCACCGGTTTCCGCCGCATGGCGGCGGTAGTTGAGGCCGATGCATATCAGGGCGCGGGGTTCCAGTGGGGCGAGCAGCCGGGCCACCGCAGCCTGCTCACCCGTGGGGCTTTGTTGCTCAAAGAGGCTGCCCTGCAAGCGCTCGCGGCTGCCATCCGGGTGCAACAGACCGTGGTGTACGGCATCATTGGGATCGGCGTAGCGGAAGATCGGCATTGAGGCGCCGTTAAACCCTGTAACTCTAAGTAGATGGAGGAGGAGAGTGCCGGTGGCTGAAAGTGGGGCGACTGTCTGAGGCCCCAGCACGGCCTTTTCAGCCAGTTGCATCCAGAGTGCCAGTGCCGAAAACCGGTTGCCGAATAGGCCGACAACCGGAGGATGCTTCGTATAGGTAACTACTCAATCAATTTGTATTTTGCTTGCCTATGACAAATACGTAATTAGTGCCTTTTGGGGCGATAGACTGGCTTAGATTTACAGTTCCAAAAGGTTGGGTAGTTCGGAAATTTCCTCTCTTCCATACAAGTTTAAGTGGATCAGTTTTTGCGGTAATCATCCCTGAAGCACCAGGCTTTAGATTGAGCTGCCCAGCCGCAATAACCATCGCCCAGTCATTATTGTTGTATGATCTTACAGTAATGAAGTCTCTTGAGCTGTTAATGACAGTGGTAAATCCCGCTTGCGGGGGATTGATTTCATTGTATATCTTTACAACATCCCCAAATGCCTTCACGCCCGTGCCTATAGCTTCTGCAATCGCAGCGGGATTGGCCTGAGAATATGCAGCACAACCAAGAGCTCCTGTCAGCACAAATGCGCTTGGCAACAGATTGAGGTGGATGTCTTTTATTGGACAGTTCTGGCCCCTGACATCGTTAATCCTGGGCGGGAGGAACAGGGTTCATTCTCAGTATAGACCTCATGGGGAGTTCTGCCTCCCAGGGAGCTGTGTGGTCTTACATGGCAGTACCTCCAAAGGAAGCGGGCCAGGCTGATTTCAGCTTCCCAGCCATCGCTATAGGCACGCAGGTACACCTCCTCGTACTTGACCGTTCGCCACAGCCTCTCCACCAGGATGTTGTCGTAGCAACGTTTCCTGCCTGACCAGCTGATCTTGATCTTATCGGCCTGCAGCCTGGCCACGAAGTCTGATGAGGTGAACTGACAGCCTTGGTCGGAGTGGAAGATCTCTGGCTTGCGGCCGCCCTCCAGCGCCATCTCCAGGGCATCCAGACAGAACTCCGTGTCAAGGCTGTTGGACAGCTTCCAGCTGAGTATATTTCTGGAGAAAAGATCAACAATCGCAACCAGGTAAAGGAAACCTTTCCGCATCGGGATGTAGGTGATATCGGTAGCCCACACCTGATCCACAGCAGTGACCATGCTGAGATCCACCAGGCAGGTGAATCGCTCGGATGGATGACCAGGGACCGTGGTGCGCGGTTTCTGGTAGATCGCCCGTAAACCCATGCGCCGCATGAGGTTTCGCACCCGGTCACGGCTGATCGGGATCCCATCTCTAGCCAGGTAGTCCACCATCCGGCGGCTGCCGCTGCAGGGATCCTCCAGGTAGAGAACATCGATCCTGGCCATGATCCGCAGGGTCGATTCCCGCACCGGTATGGGCCGGTAGTACAGCGTGGATCGAGCCAGACCCAGCAGCACGCATTGGCGGCTGACGCTGAGATCGGGGTGGTCGTGATCGACCAGCTTGCGCAGTTCACGGGCATCAGAGCAGCTGAGACTTTTTTTTGAGCCACTCCAGCTCCATCTGCAGCCGGCCGATCTGCTGGAACAGCTCAGCCTCCTTGGGCTGCCCCTCCTCTTTGTCCTTAGTTTGTTTGCCCCTGGTGAACAGCTCGCTGGCACCATCGAGCAGCTGCCGCTTCCACTGGCTCACCTGTATCGGGTGAATGGCGTGATCGGCGGCGATCTCCTGCATTGTCTTGCGGCCACTGATCGCCTCCATGGCGACCCTGGCTTTGAACTCGGGACTGTGGGTGCGGCGCTTGCTCATCGGTGGGAGCCCCTTTCAGGGGCGGTGCCCCGCCTCAGAGGTTAACGATGGGGGCTGTCCAGAAAAGCCAGACCACCTCAGATGGGAAGTAAGTTTCCTAAACTTTACTCTGCGTTGCTTCTCAGTAATCATTTTAAAAAAAATTGCCTGTCGGCCGACTTCAGAACATGTAACTGCAGTCATCTGATTGGCGGGTGAGCCCTTGCCAGTGTTAAGGATTGTCATGATTTACCTGAGACGGGGGTAGTAGTTAATAAGCAGAGGCTCGTAGAGTCTTCCGCCCATCCACATAAGTTTCAGGTCTAAGAGCTTGGCGATGATGATTCTGTAAGACGTAAAAATGTCTACTTTCAAACATTTTCCTGTCATGCAAATGACAGGCACCAGACCGGTGCACCACCACCCCTGCCGGCATGGTGGCGCTTCACTGGGGGGCCTCCAGGTCGGCGATAGTGGTCTGCAACTGAGCGACAACAAGTTCTCCGAGAACTTGGCTGAGCCGATCGGCAGCGCGGGGGCCATGC
>JBKDVK010000068.1:0-4687 GCA_046338875.1 Cyanobacteriota bacterium
TTTTTGGTGGGCCTCAGCCTGCTGCTCATCGTCAAGGACACCAGTCAGCTGCCGGCCATCCAGCAATTGCTGGGCCACTGACTAGGCCCCTGAATTCAGCCACTAACTAAGCAACTAGCGAATCAGCGGTCTTTTGCGCAAGCCACGGGCTCTTATCGCAACAAGACCCGCAAAACCGCCAATGTGGTGCTGGCCCACACCTGCTTTATCCGTGCCGGCATAACGGTCGACACCGATGTCAAGCGATTGGCAGGCAGCCTGGGCCTGGGCCGCCACCAGGATCCCAGCCGATCCCCGCCGCATCAAACCCGACCTGATCGGCCTGGTGCCGCAGCAGGAACGGGAAAACCTCTCGATTCGCTTGCTCTTCCACGGCCGGGCGATTTGCCAAACCCGCCAGCCGGCCTGTCCCACCTGCCCCCTGGCCGTTCTTTGCTCCAGTCACCCCGGGAGGTAGGCTTAATTCACGCTGCTCAACACCTGGCCTGCCGCATGGCAAAAAAATCAATGATCGCGCGCGACGTCAAGCGCAGCAAAATGACCGAGCGCTTCGCTGCCAAGCGCGCCGCCTTCAAGGAAGCCATGGCTGCCGCTGCCGATCCGATGGAACGGCTGGAAATCCACCGCAAGCTGCAGGCCCTGCCCCGCAATAGCGCCCCCAGCCGCCGCCGTAACCGCTGCTGGGCCACCGGCAAGCCCCGTGGTGTCTATCGCGATTTCGGCCTTTGCCGCAACCAGCTGCGCGAACGGGCCCACAAAGGCGAACTGCCTGGTGTGGTCAAGTCCAGCTGGTGATCAGGCTTTTCCCCACTTATCTCACTTTTGCGAAAGCGTCCAATGGGCGCTTTTTTTTCACCTTTTTTCTACAATGGTTGCTGAAGGGCAGCCCTGCCGTTGAGCCCTGGGGTGAATGGCCACGGCTGGAAACGGCTGACGGCGGCAATCCGCCCCAGGGGGCAGCCCATCGGGCGGGTCAGATGCGAGAATGCCGCACGACAACAAAGAAACATACCGTCAAGTGCAAGGACAAACTCAGTCGATCTCCTTCGATGGTCGGGAGATCCGGCTGACCACCGGTCGTTACGCCCCCCAGGCTGGGGGTTCGGTCTTGGTCGAATGCGGAGATACGTCAATCCTGGTGACGGCGACCCGCTCTACGCCCCGTGAAGGCATTGATTTTCTGCCCCTGATTTGCGATTACGAAGAGCGGCTGTATGCCGCCGGTCGCATCCCCGGCAGCTTCATGCGCCGCGAATCCCGCCCCCCCGAACGGGCCACCCTGATCGCCCGGCTGATCGATCGGCCGATGCGTCCCCTGTTCCCGGCCTGGATGCGCGACGACCTGCAGATCGTCGCCACTTGCCTCTCCCTCGACGAACGGGTGCCGCCCGACGTGTTGGCGGTCACCGGCGCCTCCTTGGCCACCCTGTTGGCCCGCATTCCCTTCGAGGGTCCGATGGCGGCCGTGCGGGTAGGCCTGCTGGGCGATGACTTTGTGCTCAATCCCAGTTACCGCGAGATTGAGCGCAGTGATCTCGACTTGGTGGTGGCTGGCACGCCTGATGGTGTGGTGATGGTGGAAGCCGGCGCCAGCCAATTGCCGGAACAGGATGTGATTGAGGCCATCGACTTCGGTTACGAGGCCGTTGGTGAATTGATCAAGGCCCAGCAAGGCCTGCTCAAGGACCTGGGCATCGAGCAGGTCAAGCCAGAGGCCCATGAAGAAGACGCCACCCTGCCCACATATCTCGAAAAAGAATGCAGCAAGGCGATTGGCGCCGTGCTCAAGCAGTTCAGCCAGACCAAGCCCGAACGGGACAGCAAGCTGGATGCAATCAAGAATGAAGTGGCCGAGAAAATTGCCGGTCTCAAGGACACCGATCCGGTGAAGGTATTGGTGAGCGGCAGTGGTAAGGCCCTGCCAAACAGCTTCAAGGGCCTCACCAAGAAGCTGATGCGTCAGCAGATCGTCAAGGACGGCAAACGCGTCGATGGCCGCAGCCTCGATGAGGTGCGTCCGATCAGCTCCGCCGTTGGCGTGTTGCCCCGACGGGTGCATGGCTCGGGTCTCTTCCAGCGGGGGCTCACCCAGGTGCTCTCCACCGCCACCTTGGGCACCCCCAGCGATGCCCAAGAGATGGATGATCTGAATCCAGCCAACGAGAAGACCTACCTGCATCACTACAACTTCCCCCCCTATTCGGTTGGCGAAACTCGGCCGATGCGTTCCCCCGGTCGCCGGGAGATCGGCCATGGCGCCCTGGCCGAGCGGGCCCTGATTCCCGTGCTTCCCCCCAAGGAAAGCTTTCCTTATGTGCTGCGGGTGGTGAGTGAAGTGCTCAGCTCCAATGGCTCCACTTCGATGGGCTCGGTGTGCGGCAGCACCCTGGCCCTGATGGATGCCGGCGTGCCCCTCAAGGCCCCCGTCAGCGGCGCCGCCATGGGCCTGATCAAGGAGGGCAAGGAGGTGCGCATCCTTACCGACATCCAGGGCATTGAGGATTTCCTCGGCGATATGGATTTCAAGGTGGCGGGCACCGAGAAGGGCATCACCGCCCTGCAGATGGACATGAAGATCAGCGGCCTGCCCCTGACAACGGTGGCAGAAGCGATCAACCAGGCCCGGCCGGCCCGGCTCCATATCCTCGAGAAGATGCTGGAGGCGATCGACAAGCCCCGCGACACCCTCTCCCCCCATGCCCCCCGCCTGCTCAGCTTCCGCATCGATCCGGAACTGATCGGTACCGTGATTGGCCCCGGCGGTCGCACCATCAAGGGCATCACCGAGCGCACCAACACCAAGATCGACATTGAGGATGGTGGCATCGTCACGATCGCCAGCCACGATGGCGCCGCCGCCGAAGAGGCCCAGCGCATCATCGAAGGCCTTACCCGCCGCGTCAGTGAGGGGGAAGTGTTCTGTGGCGCCGTGACCAGGGTGATCCCGATCGGGGCCTTCGTCGAAATCCTGCCCGGCAAGGAAGGCATGATCCACATCTCCCAGCTCTCGGAAGCCCGGGTGGAAAAAGTGGAAGACGTGGTCAATGTGGGCGACCAGGTGACCGTTCGGGTCCGCGAAATCGACAATCGCGGCCGCATCAACCTCACCCTGCGCGGCGTCGCCCAACAGGAACCCGCCCCGGCGGTCTGAGCGATTCGATCTGCCGGGGTTTTAGCAAGGCCCCCGGCAACTGCCTAAGCCAACCCCCTGGGTCCTTCGCTGGGCCAAGGGGGTTTTTGGGTTGCGGGGGATTCAGCCAGGAGTTGGTGGCTCGGCCCAAGTGCTTGCGGCGGACGTTAGAGCACAAAAGTGGGATCGATACGGCTCATGGCGGCGGCCGCTTTTTGGCATAGCTCGGCGTGGTTGGGGCCATGGCTGGCCACCAGGCAACCAGCCTGCAGGCCGTCGCCTTTGTTGTAGGAGAGGCCCTGGCCATCGGCGTGGCTGAAGGCACCGCCGGCGGCCCGCAGCACCGCTTCAGGGGCGGCCATGTCCCAGTCCTTGGGGGCCGAGCTCCCGGAAAGGGAGATGTAGAGATCGCTTTCGCCCCGCAGGATCGTGGCCACTTTGCCGCCGACGCTGCCCATCACCCGGGTTTCCCCCAGTTCGAGGGCCGCCAGCAGCTGCTCCAAACGGCTGTCTCGATGGCTGCGGCTGGCCACCAGCACCAGCTCGCCCGTGCAGCGGCGAGCGCTGAGCTGGGGAGCGAAGCGCTCGCCGCTGCGGTTCTCGCGCCAGGCGCTACCCCCAGCTGGCTGGGCGGGGGTGCCAGCACCGGCCCAACCAGCTGGGGCCGCGGTGCTGGCCTGGGGCAACAGACCAAACCAAAGCTCTTCGCTTTCGGGCAGCAGCACCACCCCCAGCACCGGCTTGCCCCGCTGCACCAGGGCCAGATGCACCGCGTATTCGCCGGTGCCCAGCAGGAAATCCTTGGTGCCATCGAGGGGATCCAGCAGCCACAGCCACTCACCGGGCAATGGCAATCCCAGCTGCAGCGCCTCAGCGGCGGTTTCCTCACTCAGCAAGGTCCAGGGGGCGTCGGGAAAGGACGCCTTCAGGCCCTGCAACAACCATTCATTGACGGCCAGATCGGCTGCTGTGACAGGGCCGCTGCCGCCGTCGGCCACCGTCAGCGCGGCCGCAAAGCCATGGGGGGGCTGCTCGCCCCGGGCGTAGGCCCGCAGGATGTCGGCCGCCCCCCAGCACAGGGGTCGCAGCTGGGCCAGCAGCTCCTCCTGGTCGATGCCACCGGGCAGGGACAGGGCCGTGGGCATCATGGAGAAGCAAACATGCATTTTGCCGATCCGGCTTGCCGATGGCTGTGCCCGAACCCACCGGCGGCGTGCTGTATCTGGTGGGCACCCCGATCGGCAACCTGGAGGATCTCTCGCCCCGCGCCCGCCGGGTGCTGGGAGCGGTGGACCTGGTGGCTTGTGAGGACACGCGCCGCAGCGGTTTGTTGCTGCATGGCCTGGGACTGCGCAACCGGTTGCTGAGTTTTCACGAGCACAACCGCCTGGCCCGCCAGCCCCAGCTGCTGCAGGCCCTGGCGGCGGGCCAGAGCATCGCCTTGATCAGCGATGCCGGTCTGCCCGGGGTGGCCGACCCCGGCGAGGAGCTGGTGGCCGCCGCCCGCCAGGCGGGCCACGACGTCGTTTGCGTGCCTGGACCCTGCGCCCTGACCAC
>JBKDVK010000069.1:0-12757 GCA_046338875.1 Cyanobacteriota bacterium
GAGGGCCAGGCGACGATCAAACGCCATAGCGGCTCCCTGAGCACCAGGACGCCAGTCGCAGCCAGGGCGCCCAGCACGGCCAGCGTCCTGCCATTCCACCAGCCCCGGGCCAGCAGCCAGCGGCGCTGCAACAAAATCAACGCCAGCCAGGTGATGCCCACCACCAGCAGGCCCGGCCAATCCACCAGCGCACACAGCAGGGCCGCCAGCAGGTGCCAGGCCATGGCGCGCCCTTTGGGGACGCCGGGCGTCAGCAGGCGAAAAGCGGTCCACAGAAACGCCAGGGAGGCCGAAAACAGCAACGCATACATACGGATATTAGTGGCATAAAATATATAATTTGGCAGCAGAATTGTGAGAATCATCACCCCCCACAGCGCCCGGCCACGGCCCAGCAACGACCGGGCAATGCGACAGCAAAAGCCAAGCCCAATGCTGAAGATCAAGGCGTGGATCAGCCGCAGGGCCAACTCGTTTCCCGGGGGAAAAAAGCCAACAATCGGCTGCAATAGCAAGTAATAGGTTGGCAGGTGAAAGGGATCAGCAGCGAGAATATCGCTCACCGATTTGGCCGCGACGTTCAGGGAATAGGCCTCATCGCCCCAAAGATTCAACCCCGCCCCATAGCGTGCGCTGATAACCAAGAAGAGAGCCAGCGGGCCCAGCAGCGGCGCCATCGGCGAAATTAGGGGCGAGACATGTTATCTCCATGATCTGAAGGGCCCGGCCGATGCGGGTAGATACGGAACAACAATGCGGAACAACATGGTGTCGCCCCGAACCATGGTCAATTTGGAGACCAATGACTAAGCTGGCGTGGTCCTCCATTCCCCCTGCCAGGACCTGCTGCCATGCCCAACGGCCAACCCAACATGTTGATTCTCTGGGGCGATGACATCGGCCAGAGCAACCTCAGCTGCTACAGCCATGGCTTGATGGGCTACGCAACCCCCAACATTGACAGGGTCGCCAACGAGGGGGCGAAATTTATCCACTATTACGCCGAGCAAAGTTGCACCGCCGGCCGCGCCGCCTTCATATCTGGCCAAAGCGTCTTCCGTACTGGCCTCTCCAAGGTGGGGCTACCTGGATCGGAACTGGGCTACCGCGACGAAGATCCCACAATTCCTGAATTGCTCAAGCCATTGGGCTATCGCACCGGCCAATTCGGCAAGAATCACTTCGGCGATCGCGACGAACACCTGCCGACAAGGCATGGCTTCGACGAATTTTTCGGTAATTTATATCATCTAAATGCCGAAGAAGAACCCGAACAACGCGATTACCCCAAAGAAGACGACCCAGAGTTTCCCAATTTCCGTAAACGCTTTGCTCCCCGCGGTGTGCTGCACAGCTGGGCCAATGCCGATGGCAGCCAGCGCATCGAAAACACCGGCCCCCTGACCCGCAAGCGGATGGAAACCGCCGATGATGAGTTTTTGGTGGAGGCAAAACGCTTTATCCGTGATGCGGTGGCCTCCGGCGAGCCGTTTTTCGTGTGGTTCAACACCACCCACATGCACTTCCGCACTTATGCCCGGCCCCAGGACATCGGCCGCAGCGGCCGCTGGCAGTCGGAATACCACGATGTAATGATCTATCACGACGAGTGCATCGGCGAACTGCTCGATCTGATTGATGAGCTGGGCATCAGCAACGACACGATCGTGATGTACAGCACCGACAACGGCCCCCACGTCAACAGCTGGCCCGATGCCGGTACAACCCCCTTCCGCAGTGAGAAAAATACCAATTGGGAAGGGGCTTTTCGGGTACCGGCGCTGGTGCGTTGGCCGGGTCATATTCCTGCCGGCGTCAATCTCACAGGGCTGGTCAGCCACCTCGATTGGCTGCCGACGCTGCTGGCCGCCGCCGGTGAACCGGCAATCAAGGAAAAGTTGTTGCAGGGGCACCAAGTGGGTAACAAAAACTTCCATATCCACCTGGATGGTTACAACCAGCTCGACTACTGGCAAGGCAAAACCAACCAGAGCCCCCGGCGGGAGTTCTTCTACTTCTCCGACGACGGCGACCTAGTCGGCCTGCGCTACGACAACTGGAAGTTCGTCTTTATGGAGCAACGCGAGCAAGGCACCCTGCAGGTTTGGGCCGAACCATTCACCGAGTTACGGGTGCCGAAGATCTTCAACCTGCTCACCGATCCCTACGAACGCGCCGATATCACTTCCAACACCTATTGGGATTGGATTTTGGATCATGCCTTCCTGCTCGTGCCAGCCCAGAGCTACGTGGCGGAATTCCTGCAAACCTTCCAGGCCTATCCACCGCGGCAGAAGGCGGCCAGCTTCTCGTTACAACGGGTGATGGAAAAGCTGAGCACTGGCATCGTCAGCAGCCACTGAGTCGGCAACTCCTGGCCGGCGGTCACGTCCCTACAACAGAGAAGAAATCCTGTGGATCCCACCACCGTGCTCAAGCTGGTGTTGCTACTAGGAGTAGTGCTGCTGGTGGTCGGCATTGGCGCCCGGGTACCCATGCAGGAGCCCCTGTTGTTGCTGCGCCGGCCAACGCTGACCCTGCGCTCTCTGCTGGCGATGTATGGGTTGTTTCCCGCCCTGGTGTTGCTGTTGGTTTGGCTGCTGCCCCTGCGCCAGGGGGTGGGCGCGGTGTTGTTGGGCTTTGCGGTCTCGCCCGTTCTGCCGCCCTGGGCAAAAAAGGGAACCGCGCTGGGTGCCAGGGGGGATTACGTCATCGGTTTGGAGCTGCTCTCAACCGTCGTCTCCCTGCTGGTGGTGCCGCTGACGATAACGATTGCCGAGCGGCTGTTCGGCGTGGCCACCGACTTTGAACCCAGGGCCATGGTGACTGTGCTACTGATCACCGTGGTGCTCCCTATCGGGCTCGGCATCGGCATCGCCCGCTGCTTTCCCCGCACCGCCCCACGGCTTGCTGCCGTTGCCGATCGGCTGGGCAGTGTGGTGCTGCTACTCGGTGCGGTGGTGCTGATCGCTGTCAATGGCCCCAAGATGCTGGCGGTGATCGGCGAGGGAACTGTGCTGGCCATCCTGGTGGTGATCGTCTTTGGACTTTTGTTTGGTGAATTGCTGGGCGGGCCGGATCGGGGCATCCGCGGCGCCCTGGCCTCGGCGACGGTGTCTCGGCATCCAGCCATCGCGCTGCTACTGGCCTCCGGCGCTTTCCCCCAGCAGCAATCAACCGTCATCGGAACGGTTCTGATCTACTTGCTCGCTTCAATTTTGCTTCCTATTCTCTTAATGAGGTGGCGTAGATAAGAGAATGGAGGTGGTCAGGAGATTAATTTGTACGATATCTTTCCAACTAGTGTAGCAGAATTTAATGATTGGAACCCCAAATTCTGGCCGAAATGGGGGCGCGATGATTAAGTCATGGGCTTAACTCGGCTCGCATCTTATCAAGATTGTCGATAGCCGACAGGATCCATGTTCAACTTTACGCAAAACTATCTTCAATTACTTTGTTAAAAAGCCATTCTGATGTTGCGTCTGGATATAATTGTTGCAACCCTCTCGCCTGTACCTTCAAAAATTTCCACAGGGGAGACAGCAAAGTTGACCGGCCAGGACCTTTGTGTTGGGAAATCCAGCGGGGTTCCATAAAACTGATAGCTTTAGATTCCAACAGACGTATAAAGTATTCATTGAACAAGGGTAGGTAAGATTCACTGCGAAGAATCAATGGCAACGAATGCTTGGTCATAGCAATCTTTAAGAGCTCAATTGCAAGTTTGGGTGTGGGACTGTCGGAGAGGCCCCAAGCCAAACATCTCTGCGACTTGCCATCTAGCAACAAAGCAGCAAAACGCACCACGTTCTGGCAGGGCCAAAAGGCAATGTCAAAGATCCACTGCTCTTCCATCTTTTCGGCTTCCTCTTGCCGCAATGGAAACAAAGGGATCTGAACCAAGCCACTACAAGCTGATTTTATTAATTTTCGTTCAAACGCAGCAAAACCCATACTACACAATTGATTATGAAGACTACTTTTAGAAACTACATGGTTATTATCTCGCAAATATTGCATCAAAGCTAGATAACTAGCGTCTTTATGGTCATCACAGAATGCATCAATTAAATGCATAACTTCTAATGTTTTGTGCCTGGTTGGCCGCTGGCGATAATAATAACCTGACCTTGTAATACCAAGTAGTTCACATTGACGACGCAATGAGATAAGTGGATTGTCTGGCTCTATAACTGATCTCAAGGTGTTCTGATTGAAGTTGTAGAAGTTTTTTTTTAACCAATCAATTTCGTGATTCAACTTGCTATTAGTGACTTCAAGCTTGGCTAAGTTCTGTTTTATTTGGAATAACTCTTCCTGGGCGCTGACCGCGCTTGCCTGACAGTAAAGCTCTGGTAAACGTTTTACAAGTATTTGCTTCCATTGGCAAACCTGTACTGGATGTACTTCGTAGATATCTGCGATTTCAGCCAATGTCTTTTGCCCATTAAGGGCTTGCAATGCAACCTGGGTCTTGAACTCAGGGGAATGATTCCGACGCTTTGATCCCATTGCTCTTTTGATTAAGTCATACCGAGAGTATGCCAAGCCAGAACATTAACGATGATAGTGGTCCGAATTAAGTGAAACACTAAAATCTCACTTGACCCGACAGATTGACCTGGGGTAGAAAGCAAGAGCCCCTCAAAAGGCAGCTTTTCATTCACTTTCTCCCCATGAACAACAAGTTTGCATTTGCAGCTGTTCTGGCCCTTGTCTGCGCTCCTGCGGCTAGCTTTGCTGGCACATCCGCAGACATCAATGCCTCTGGAACGGCCAGCTCTTTCTGCGACATTTCCAACACTGGTGGTCCTATTTCCATGTCAATTTCAGCCAACAAGGACAAGCTGACCGGTACAGGCGCCTACTTGTTTACGGCCAACGGTGATGCCACTGTTTCCCTCAGTGCCCTGACCCCAACTGCACCCCAAGGGGCAGCTGGCTTCACTCAGTCGGTCAACCTCGCCAACTTGGTGTCAAGCACTTCCTCGACCCAGGCTGTGGATGGTGCTCCTAAAACGGGAGTGAACAAAATCAACGGCGCAATCACCACTGAAATCATCCAAAGCAACTCCAGCGAACTGCTTTCCGCTGGGTCTTATTCACTGGCGACCACTGCCACCTGCACCGCACTCTGATTCATGAAGCGTTGTTTTCTGCTTTTAGCAGTATTATGGTCTGGGCAAGTTTCTGCCCAGACTGTTTTTCTTGATAAGAAAGAGTTTGCCGTGCGCAATCAAACCGCACGGGTCAAACTCCAAGTCTCCCATGCCCGTTCCGAGCCGGTCACCCTAACGGTTCGGGTCAAGGGTCCAACCAGTGACCCCACCAAGGCGGGTGAAGTGTTAAAGGAGGGAGTTGAAATATCACCAAGCAGTTTCAAATTAGCTCCAAACAAAATGAAGAAATTAACACTTACTCTAACCACTAATGCCACCCAAAAGACCCCTTACTTTTTATGCGCTCTCTACATCCCACCTGTCGAACGCAAAGAAGGGCCAGGAGGAGTCACGAGTGGCTCCGCACTTTTGGCTACGGAATCTTGCTCGCGCTTCTGGGTCATCCCCTGATGGCAGCAGACAGTGTGTCTGTTAACAACGATGCAACCTATGCCCCCCAACCAAGGCTTCAGGTTGACATGGACGATGGCAGCACATGCTCGGTGACGGACCGTTCTCCCCCTGCGCTTGTCGTCTATGGCCGCTGGCGCAAGGGGAATGAAGCCTCAAACACAGGGCCAGATGTTCCTAACATAACCAATACCTCAGGTGGAATGGGTGGAGGCGTTGCTCTGCTGGTGCCACTAGGCGGCACTGGCTACAAAAACAGTTGCAGTGCCTTACTGCAACTGCAAATGAACCGCGCCAAACTGGCCTTGGCCAAGCAGTTGCTTGATGATGGTCTGATCACCGACGAAGAGATGAAGAAAACCGTGGCAAGTATGCATCGCTCACTTGGTATCAGATAAGAAACATCTTTCCAGAATGCTGACATTCGGTCCCTGGAGCGATTGTCGGTTGGAATATTTCCTTGAATCACTGATTGAGACTCTGACTCGAATCCAATCGACAGTGTTTATGAATGCTTATCTTCCTTGGCTAACCTATCAACGCTCAAGCATCTGCAAACTTGCCAAACCCACGCTGCCCTGCTCGGCGCCGTTCGAGCAGCTTATTATGGTGTGTTTTAAACAACTTTTTATGCTTTCCCAGATCTTATTCTCAAGAACAAGTTTGCGAATGTATTGCTGTCAATGCGTTTCGCAAATTAAAATACAAAAAGAGTATAAAATCCAAGCAAATCTGTAGATTTTTTACGGTAACCTGAAACTGATCTTAACAAATTTTTTTAGACTACGAAGTAGCTGTTTAACTTTTTCTCTTGGCTTTTCAAAATAAACTTGATCTATAAACACATTATAATATATCTTGTCAACTGATGTTATGCTTTCGCCAAATTCACGATGATGAAGAAGAATGGTATGCTTATTAACCCGATTTTCTTTAAAATGAACGTCTCGCAGATTATCAGCGTAAGCAGGCAATCCAAGCTGATAGGCGATAATGCCTGCGCCAGTCTGATCATGCCGATGGCCACCGACACGTGGATCATTAGATATGCAGTTTTTTTTATTCCAGGCGATAGCATAATAATCATCAATACTGTTAACTGAGGAACTAACTCCTCTAAAAGTCAAGCCATCTAATGACATTGCATGCCAGCGCATTAAAAATTGTTTTCCTACCTCACTGCCTAGATCTAAACCAATTACGGAGGTGGGCGTTTCTGGAATCATCATCGCCTCTTCTCTGCTAATGCGGTGAAAGTTTAAGACCTCATCACTAGACCACTGACCGACTGATTGACCATAGTTATTTGAAAAAGTAACATAATTTTTGGTTTTAATCATTTCGAAAATTGGTTCGAGAGAGCGCAACGCTACAATCTGTGAGTCTATCCAGAGCACTTGATCATATCCAAGCTTTTGTGCTTCAAGAAAACAAAATGTCTTAAATGCCATCGGGGACTCAAGCTGTGTTGGGGAACCCTCTGGGAGAACATCATCCCAAACCAGAAAATCACCATTAAAGTGTGTTCTTCTAAGACTTTCTTCTAATCTTTTAAGAGATTCAACATAGCCTTTCCGTCCCAACCCTAGACTGATGACACATCGCTTGTTGAGATCTTTAGCCATGCCCATGCGGATGATTTTCATTGAATAAAAGCGTCAAAATTTCGAAAGTTAGTTTTTATAAACGTATTAAGTTTTTAAGTATATTTGTGGATTTTTCCTTTTGCTACATAAATTTTTCCATTCGACTGTACAGGATAATGCCGCTCCATGCAAGTCTTGCCTCAACCAAGGGGCAAGCTTGCAATCAGGCTGTCGTAATGACAGAATATATTGAAGATGCGAAATAGTCTTGGGCTTAGATATGAGATCAGAGCTGGCGCTTAAATTCTTGGATCAATGGGCTTTAATCATGGGAGATGGCATTACCGCGAAAGGAACAACTAATATTGTTAAGGATTGGGATAATTATCAAGCAATCTCCTGGAACAAAAATAAGCGAATATCTAGTGACCAAAGGGTAAGAGGCCATAGACACGATCAGTCAGCAGCTGGCATTGTTGCACACAGATTAGGTATGCTACCTTATTCAGATTACCTTAAAGACATCCATTACAAAGTGAAGCCAATTAAGCGCAATACTATTATTCTACATCACAGGGAGTTTAGCGAAACAATTACTTCACTCAAGGATATTTATTATCAAGTTTCTTTAAGACTCCGTTTATTGAAATTCCCCGCTCCTATGTTTGCAAACTTGTTCGTTATGCGAAGGGCTTCAGAAGCGACAATTAATTCAGCAAGTCTTCAATTAAAGTCAACAACAATAATTATACTTTAATTTGTCAAAACTTTTGACTCTTTTTTTAACATTTGGGGTTGATTCAGCATCTGCTAGAATTTTTTCTATTGATGTCAACTCAGATGAACATCGTCTGCGCAACAGATGGAAACTATTTACGCCACTGCGTTGCAATGCTAACTTCTCTTTGGGATCACAATCAAGATCCTGACCTACATGTCTACCTTATTTTTGATAATGCCAATTCGCAGGAATTGAGCTTGGCCGTCAGCCATCTTCGCAAATTTCTACCCGGCTTCAGTCTGTTGCAAGCATCGCTGAAGCCCTTAGATGGATTTCCGGTAAATGGACATGCAACAGTAGCAACATACTTTCGCTTACTTCTACCAGAGTTGCTACCTATGACAGTAAATCGTGTAATTTTTATTGATGCTGATACTGTTGTTACTGATAGTCTAGCGCCCTTATGGAACTTACCCTTGCAAGGAAAGGCATTAGCTGCTGTCCCTGAACATCGCATGTCTTGCAAGGATCACGGCTATGATTTCGGCGGCTATTTTAATGCTGGTATTATGTTGATTGATATACAGAAATGGCGTCAATCTGATTTACTTGAGCGAGGACGTCTCTTTGCGAACGCACATCCGGATCGCATGAGACATTGGGACCAGGATGTATTAAATCATGTTTTCAAGAATGATTGGCTTGCCATTCCTGATCGCTGGAACGCCTGTCCACATCTGTTTGGACTCACACTAGAGTACAACTATAGTGATTATGTATTTACAGAGGACGAAAAAGAAGCTAGATCCAACCCAGCTATCGTGCATTTTGCCGGTCCTGGTCCAATTAAGCCTTGGAATGCTCGATGCAAGCATGACTTCAAAGGTCACTATCTTACAGCAAAAGCAGCCACTCCATGGGCAAATATCCCCCTTGAAGATATACCCCCACATCCTTTGCTAGTTACGATAGACAAAGCTATTTTCCAAATTAAATGCTTCGTGCGTCATAATGTCCTTAGAAACAACTGATGTTTATGATCAGAATGGTTAAATCAAACTTATCCAGGCTTATCCAGGCACGACACGAAAACGAATCAGCACCTTGTCAATATCTGCAAGCAATTGCCAGGACCCCTGGGATGGCGCCCAATCCGTCGCATCAATATAATCTGCATAGCAATCGAGATTGCTGCAACAAATTGATTGCTGGCCTGAATAATGTGCTGAAATTAGACTCTTGATTGCCGTCTGCTTTGCCAAGGTGCGTAGCCAGTCGAGATAGAACTGTTTGGCACGAACAAATACCAACCTCTCCAAAACAGGTGCCAGCCTACCGGGCGCAATTTGATGACCATGATTGATAAATTCATCAGCTTTCTCCTCCCAGAGTGGGGTCCATCTGAAAGGATATAGGGCGAAGTGATTTCGAGGATTTGCTTGATCTGCTGCCATGGCATCCGAGAAAAGATCGGCTAATGATGCGATGTTCACAGATTCAGGTCGGAAAAAGTTTGCAAACATCACAATTCTTTTCCAGCCCTTAAGTCTAAGATCTGGAGTGTCGATCATTGCTTCAGATCCCTTTTCCCTGCCATGAAACAGCAGGGGGGCAGGGTCAAGATCAAATATTGTTGGAGGAGTGGCTGAGATGCTTACAAGTGCATCGGTTACCAGCAGTGATCCCGTGACGAGATCGACACAGGCAATTTCATGGAAAGTACCAAGCCCCAGGTCGATCGGCCCGAGGGGAATCCAGACCAGCTGCTCTTGATGGGGCAACCCATCGCGAAACAGCACCTTGGTGCGGCCTGCGGGAAAACCAAGCCAGCTGGAGGGTAGGGGAACTGGAAAACTCCATTGCTTATCACTCACCCAGACTGTGGCCTTGGGGAAAGCCCTGGCCAGGGCCGCCACCGGGAGTTTGTGTTCCAGCCCCGAGGATGTGGGCAAGACGATCGAAAGTACCTGTCCGTGCTGTTCTTCCAGCTCCCTTAAACCTGTCAGCAGTTCAGCAGTTGGTGGGACAGGCGCATACAGAAGCAGCCCCCCCTCCACCTTCAGAACGGTCATTCGGATAGGCACCGCGACATACCAGACACCGTGGAGCTGCTCAAAACACCAGACCCGCCCCGCAATCACCTCACGCAGGAGGCTGACTCGACGGCCATAGGGGTAAAGCGGCAGCAGGGGCCACCAGGCCCAGCGCTGCAAGCGAGTATCAGTAGAGGAGGGTTGCTCGGCGTCGTACATGTCAGGTCTGCATTTACTGGATAACGTTCAGATCTGTCCGGGTGTGCAACACCGAGGCAATGTCAGCGGAACTATCCAGACCCGAAAAAGCGGCTTCCACGGGGAGGATGAACTCAGGCAAAACAATTGTCCCTAGGGAGATGAAGTAGTTGAACCCAGGACAACTTTGTTACCCAAACTTCCAAAAACTTGCTTAAGCCGAAGCGGCCACCCCCCCCTTGCCACCGCCCTGGATCCATCCCCTCGCCTCTTGTAAAAATTTCGACCAATCCAGCCTTTCGGCCTCAGCGGCCCGGGCTACCAGCAGCGGGGCTTCCCGTTGGATCATGGCCAGATCAGGGGCACTCACCCCGGCGGACAGGGCCAGTAAGTCCGCCATGGCGTGGCCGACCACACGGGTGAGATAGGCGGCGCTGAGGGCCTGCATGGCACCCCCCACCAACCAGGTGGCTCCATGCAAGCGGACCGCCGTGAGCAAGGCCTGGCTACTCCACTCGACCAATCCAAGGGCAACGGTGGCCTTGGCCAGTTCCAAGGCAGCCCCCCGCAACTGATCCAGGGTCCACGGGCAATCCCAGAGGCGGGCCATCTCCTGAAGCATCAGTCCGTTGCCGACCGCTAATACCAGTAAATCCATACTGGGAACCGGTGTGATGGCCACCCCCGTTGCCACAATCCACTGGGTCCTCTGCAGCAAGCGACGCCATTCCTGGCGGCGCAGCCGCTCCAGATCGGCCTGCCAGCGGCTGTGGAGGCCCTGAATCGATCGCAAGGATGTGGCTTGACGCAAGCAACGCCCTTCCCGGTTCAACCAAAGCGCCAGGGGTCCCAGAACCTCCTGCAGGGTGTTCAAGGCACCGTCCCAAAGCAGCAGTCGTTCGGGCTGCAGGGACGGCCACTGGCTCGCCAGTTCCAACAACAGGGGCTCTGACCCCTTGGCGTCTTGGCACTCCACCAGCAACCAATGGGGTTGGTCCGGATCGAGGGCCTCAAGCCAGCGCAGATCGACCGCCAGAAGCGGCAGGCGCAGGTGATAAAGCAGCACATCGGCCTGGGCAAAAGCCTGGGGCCATTGCCAGGCGGAACTGATCAGGGGCAGGGGCAAACCCCAGTCCAGTTGCAATGGCAAGGGGCTGCGCAGGGCTGCTGCCGCCAGGGATTGGGCCGCCAGCTCCGGTGGACGGGTGCCCGTGAGGGTCAGCCGCAGTTCCGGGCGCTGCCGCGCCGCCATCAAGGCCTGCAACTCCTGGCGACGGGGCTCGATCAGACTGGCCTCCCCTCCTTGAAGACGTTCGAACTGATTGATCAGCTGCTCACAGCGCTGCTGCCAACCATCAAGGCTGGAGGGCAAACGGGAAAGCCCGCCTGGACGGTCCCGGGACAACCACCACCAGCCTGCCGCCAGGGTTCCAAGGGTGAAGAGACTCCCCCCTTCGATGGGCAGCCAATGGGAGATTCCCTCACTGAGCACCATCCCCCCGCCCAACAGCAACACAGGCGGCAACCAGGGGGCCCCTGGCAATTTCAGAGGCAATCCACCGAGTACGGCCCGGAGGGTTGGAGCCACCGATCGGGGCAACCTGGAGGTCTCAGCGGCAGGGGGCAGAGCAGAATCCGAAGCGGTCACAAACAGTCGGCTGGCAAAACGACGAAGCGGATGAACCCGCCCCATGATGTTTAGCTCAGCTGCCAGCGTCTACACCCTCACCGTTGCCATCCAGAACACCGAACCTGATCGAAAAGCCCCATAAGTTAGATCCGTTGATCGCCGTGTCACCTGCGACGGTGCCCACCCTGACCCCCCTCCCCCCCTTCCCCCTCCTGATTGCCAAGGTCGGGCGGCGGCAGCAAATTTGCTGCCAGGGCCTTGACTTGGGGGTGGAGCCATGACCCCAATGCCGCCCCTGTTGACCCCACGCCAGAAGCAACGGATCGAAGCCCCGATGGCGCTGCTCCAATCCAGCGACCATTGGCATGGTGGCCTGCCGGTGCTGGTTCTGGACCGCTGCTGGTTGCGGCTGGAGGCCATTGCGGTGGAAGAGCTGGCCAACCGCTTGCCGCCGGACACCAGTCGCGAAGCCCCTGAATTGAGCCGCTACAGCCAGCTGATCGAGGCGGGGTACCCGAGTTGGGACGCCCAGCAGTGTTGCTGGCAGGAATTTGGCGCCGAGGCCTGCCAGCAGGCCCTGCGCCGCTTCTGGGCAGCCAAGGATCGCGGCAACAACGGCTGGACTTTTGCCCGTTATCTCCAGCTCCTGGCCGATTACCGCCAACGCTTTCACGACAGCCCTCGGCCCCTGCCGCTGCTCGTGCTCGCCCGGGCAGACGGGGGCCGCCGTGGCGAAAACCATGGGCTGTTCTGGCTGCGTCCGGAAGTCAGCGATAGCAATCGACCGATGCGGCACACTTGCGCCTGATTGAGACCCTGGTCATGGCCGAAGACAGCACCCCTTCCTATGGCACCCATGCTGGTGACAACCGCGAAGGCCGGGAGAATCCCGGGCGGGGGGTTCGTCAAACCGGCCCCAAAGAGCCAGGCGGGCTGCGCATCCGTCTGAGTGACAACGAGATGAAGGCCGCCAGGGCCCTTCAAGAAGCCTTCGGCCTGCGCTCACCGGTGGCCGT
>JBKDVK010000070.1:0-12895 GCA_046338875.1 Cyanobacteriota bacterium
ACATAGCGCAATCCGTAAGGCAACCACCATAGCCAACCAAATGCCCTGGTATATGCAAGACGTACCTCCTGAAAACGCCTTCGCGATTCGCGCCCGCTGACCCCACCCGACTGCATATGTACTAGTTCCAGGTCGATGCATTCGACCTCAAGATCGGGCCAACGTGAAAGCTGAAGAAAGTAATCAAGGTCGGCGGAAAGCCGGAAGCCGTCCGCATAACGTGCAAGCTGATGACGGGCCCCAGGACCGATGAGGCTGGCTTGATGGGGTGGGGTAGAGCCGAGAAATAGGGAGCGGCGAAAGGAGTGATTCCAGCGGAAGACACTGCGACGCCCCAGGGTTGACGTGGTTACAGCGTCAGCATCGGTGGGCTTGACATAGCGACCTGTCGCGACCAAGAGATCAGGATCGCCGCCCCGACTCCAGGCCGCCTGCAGTGCTGCTACCAGTTTCTCGAAGACCTGGGGAGAGGCGGCCCAGTCATCACTCCCCCAAAACAACAGCCAGGTCTGCGGATGGGTCGCCAGGGCGAAACCCAGATTCATCGCACCGAAGATGCCAGGCTGGGTTGGATCCTGAGGCCGCCATTGAAAGCGGGGATCAAGGGCACAAAGGTCCTCGATCCAGCGGCGGTGTGCAGGCTTACTGGGACCATCAATGAACATGACGCTCCAGTGAGGCCATGTTTGTTGCTGCAGAGAGGCAACCAGCCGCGGCAGCAAAAGATAGGAATCGAGTGTGGGTACAACGACAACAATCGACGTGAAGGTAAATCCTGCAGACGAAGCCATTAGCCGCGCCGGCGAATCAACACATCATCGAGGACGAGAAGATCCATTTTGGTGCGCAAAAAACAATCGAGAGCCTGGGACGGGGTACAGACAATCGGTTCATTTTCATTAAATGAAGTATTCAGAACCATCGGTACTCCAGTGAGATCACGGAAGGCACGAATCAAGCGGTAATAACGGCCGTTATCAACCTCGGTCACCGTTTGCAAGCGGCCCGTGCCATCGACATGGGTGACAGCCGGGATTAGGGAACGCTTGTCCTCCCGAATCGGATACACCTGCATCATGAACGGCACATCGCCATCAAGACTGAACCATTCCGAAACAGCTTCCCGAAGAACCGAGGGGGCAAAGGGGCGAAATGACTCGCGTCGTTTGATCTTGAGATTGAGGATGTCCTTCATGTCGGCCCTGCGCGGATCCCCCAGGATCGAGCGGTGACCAAGGGCCCTTGGGCCCCATTCCATCCTGCCTTGGAACCAGCCGATCACGAGTCCCTCACTGATGGCGCCAGCCACTGCTGAGCAAATCTCCCCATCCGAGAGAGTCTGGATGGAACAACCCGCCGCTGCCAGGGCCGAATTTGAGGCGGGTTCCGCAAGCAGTGTCTCGATGGCACCTGGGGTAGGGCGACTGCCCAGGTAGGCCGTGGCCATAGGGCGACTGCGGGAGACTTGGCCCTGGCGATTCCATACTTCAAGAGCTGCCCCCAAGGCGCCGCCTGCGTCCCCGGCAGCTGCCTGCACGTAGACATGGCGAAACGGGGTGGCCACGGTCACCTTGCCATTGGCCACCGAATTGGCCCCACAACCACCGGCTATGCAGAGGTTGTCGCTGGGATGCAGTCGATGCAGTGAACGCAGGAGGTGGAAAAACGCTTCTTCGTACATCGCTTGCGCCGAACGGGCGATGTCCTTATGGCGTTGATCGAGGGGCTCGTCCGATCTACGGGCCGGTCCCAGCAGGTTCTCCAAGGCAGAACTCCAATGGCGGCCCACTTCGGGGATGCCGTGGCTCCATTGGTGGGGTAAATTCTGGCCAGCATGCTGAAAATAAGTCAGATCGAGGTTATAGGTACCATCTTCCTGCAACCTCACCAACTTCCTCATTTGAGGAAGCCAACTGGGCTGGCCATAGGGCGCAAGGCCCATCACTTTGTATTCATCACCATAGTGAGGAAAGCCTAGAAACTGGGTGATTGCCGTATAGAAAGCACCCAAAGAATGGGGGAAATAAATCTGACCGTCGATGGTCAACTCCCTTCCTTTGCCATAACCCCAGGCTCCGCTGGCGAAATCTCCGAAACCGTCTACAGACACCACAGCGGCCTCCTGAAAAGAGGAGGCGTAAAAGGCAGATGCCAGATGGGCTCGGTGATGTTCGACAAAATGGAGCTCGGCTCGCAATGGCTGACCAGGAAATGCGGTGGCAAGTTGCTGGGCCAGACCCGACCGCTCCCGTTTATTGCGCCAGCGGCTCCAGAGAAACCGAGGATCGGGACGGCTGGCCAACGTGTAAGCGATCTTGCGCCAACGATGGGCACCAGGGAAGGAATTGATGGCGATGTGATCTAAATCTTCAAAGCGCACGCCCCCATCCTCCAAACACCAACGGATGGCCTCACTGGGAAAGCCCGCCCAATGTTTGATACGACGAAAGCGCTCCTCCTCAGCAGCGCCAAGGATCTCTCCATCACGGATCAAAGCAGCGGCTGCATCGGCGTGGAAAGCATTGATGCCGAGAATCAGGGTCATGACAAGGGCAGTTCGATCGCAAGGTGTTGGCGGAGCCACTGCTCGAGCACCATCAGGCTCCAGCGGCGGTACCAGGGCGCAAGGTCCAGACCGGCCGGGGTACCTGGCAGGCGCAGAGTAAGCCGGGATGAAGGGTCATCGAGCCATAATTGAAACGGGAAGCGGAAACCCTGTTTGGGTCGCTGCCTGAACCACTCGGGCAATTCCGGTACGGCTTGCTGCAGGAGGCCCTTGCCGGGGGCTAACCGCAGCGAAGCGGGAATGGGAGCAAGGGCAGTCTGAAGACGGGCATCGACAAAGGGAAGTCGTAGTTCCAGGGCCGCTGCCATCGCCATGACATCGCTGTCGGGAAGAAGCTGGTTGCGGAGGTAGCGAGTGCCCTCAAGCCAGGCCACTTCATCACGATCGGAACCTGGTGGAGGCTCCTGCAGAGCAGTCCCCGCACCGGCACTCTCAGACTGGAGACCCCAATGGGTCAATAACTGGTTGACTTCCCGCGAAGTGAAAAGGGACCGCACACAGCGATAGGCGCGAGCCATCGACGCAGGTGACTCCAGCAAGTCCGCCAGGCGTTGACGTCGGTGTTGATGGCCGCCAGGCCCGCGCCGCATCACCGCCGCCCCCACCGGACCCGCAGGACCGAGGCGACGGCGCCAACGCCGCAGGCGGGGAACCATTCGAAAACTGGGATATCCCCCAAACAATTCATCGCCACCAAGGCCGGATAGGGCAACCTTCAAACCCTGCTCATGGGCGAGACGGGAAACACACCAGGTGTTGTAGCCATCGAGAGAAGGTTGATCCTGACTGGCCAAGAATTCGGGCAACCAATCCCTCGCCTGACTGGAAGAAAGCTTAAGAAGCGTGTGGACACCGCCGAAATGGGCAGAAATGCGCGCCGCAGGCTCGGATTCATCGAAACCGGCGGCGCCGACATCGTCAAATCCGATCGTGAAGGTATGCAGTCCGCGGGGGGCAAGGGCAAGTATGGCAGCAGAATCAAGCCCCCCACTGAGAAAAAGCCCAACACGGACATCGCTGACCATGTGGGCGGCGACGGAATCCTCCAAAGCGGACCGGGCCAGTGCCCCAGCCCTAGCCGGGGTCCAGTCCCCACTCGGCGCCGGCAGGCTTTCTGGCAATGGGCCGAAGGAATGGATCCGCAGGGAACCGGCGTCCCATTGGGCCACGGCACCGGCGGGCAGACGAAAAACCCGCTCCACCAGGGTGGCAGGTTCCGCGACAGAACCAGCACTAAGGAACCCGGCCAGGGCCGCTTGATCAAGGCGGCAGGGCATCAAATCACTGGCCAGAAGGGCCCGGAGTTCTGAGGCAAAAACCAGTTCGCCCGCAGCCCCATGCCAGTAATAGAGAGGCTTGATGCCATGGGGATCCCGAGCCAGCAGAGCACGGCGCTCCACGGTGTCGTAGAGACAAAAGGCATACATGCCCCTCAGATCGCGCAGACCCTCGATTCCGTAGCGAATCATCCAGGCCAACAGGACCTCCGTATCTCCATTGCCATGGAAACGCTCACCCGCTTTCAAGAGTTGCTGGCGCAGCTCTTGATGGTTGTAGATCTCGCCGTTGAAGACCAAGCACCATCGGCCGCAGGTGGACACCATCGGCTGGTGACCGGCCGCAGAGAGGTCAAGAATGGCTAGTCGGGTGTGGACTAAACAGGCGGAATCGTCGCGCCAAAGTCCAGAGTCATCGGGACCTCGATGGTCGAGGTGTGGACGGACCCGTTCGACAAAGCCATCGGCAGAACGGCCTAATAATCCGGCTATGCCGCACATTTAGGCGGCCCCCGAGGCGGAGAAAAAACTAGGGTCCATGGCGGCTAACTGCTCACGCACAATTTGACGTGCAGCATTCAAGCTGGCGTTGGTTTCAATCCAAACAGCCGCCGCCGCTCCACAGGCCTGGCGATGGGCACGATCTATACACATTGAGGTGATCGCCGCCGCCATAGAGTCCGGGTCACTGTCCACCAGATCTCCATTAACTCCAGGACTCACATAATCCTCTGGACCGCCGCAGCGGGTGCTGATCACGGGAACGCCACAGGCCATGGCTTCAAGGGCAGCGATGCAGAGCCCCTCCTGATGTGAGGGAATGACAAACACATCAAAGCCCTGCATCACTTGCGCCAAATCGTGGCGATTCAACGTGGGCAGACAACGGGTGATATCGGCAAGACCTCTTTGTTGAAGCTGCATCTTCAGGACGGTCGTGTCCATCTCACCAACTAAATCGAGTTGAACGGGACGCCCGGCAGCCACCAAAATCTGGACAGCATCGAGGAGGAGTTCGATGTTCTTGCGGGGGTCGGCATAGCGGCCCGCGAAACCAACCTTCCAAGGCTGAACGGAGTCCGGTGCCGGGGAAAAGATGGAGCGGTCGACGGGCATCAAAAGAACCCCAGCCATCGGACGGCCGGCAATGGCTTCAAGGGCCCGGGAGGTGTATGGACTTAGGGCCAGGATGCGACCCTCGGGGGCCCTGAGAATCTGGCGTTCAAGCCGCCGTAAAACCGGACCGTTAAGCCCCCGATCAAGAAGGCGCCGCGGCAAAGAAAACCCTCGCACCCTTTGGTTCCGGTCCGCCTCCCAGGGCGTCGCCACCCAAGCCAGAAAGGGCAACCCCAGACGGGCATAAGGGGCTGCGCAGAGAGGGTTGCCGGTGACACTGAGATGAAAACGGCAACCGTCGATCAAGGAACGCCAATGGCGTCGAGGCAGATAGTGAGTGAATTCGAGCTCTGGCAACCAGGCCCCGAGTCCGTGGCCCTGATGGCCTTCATAAACCAAGCGGCGCACCAGGCTGGGCTGGCGACCGCTAGGCAGGCCATGGAGGGGAACAGAAAGGGACGGTTGACGGCTCCAGGGTTCGTACCAGGCGAAAACTGGCTCGATGCCAAGGTCCATCAAAATATGGGCCATGCACAGGGTCATGGTGGGAACCCCGCCATCAATGGGCTCGATGGTGCTGATCAGGGCCTTGGGGCGACCAGGGGGGCGGATTTCCTGCTCTCTCGGGCTGGTCTGCACTGCATGTGACTCCAGGATGGGCATCACGGTTTCAGCCAGGAAAACAGCTCACGGTTGTCACGCACCCAGCGAATCAAATCACGAACGCCGTCATTGACACCGATTTGGGGACTCCAATGGAGCTGGGCCTGGGCCTTGCGGATGTCACAAACAAAGACTGGCTGGTCGCCAGGACGGGAAGCACCGGAAAGGGGCTTGATGCTTATTTTGAGTTCATCTTCCAAAAAGCTCAGCAAATCACGAAGACAAAGGGTGTTGGATGGTCCACCACCTATATTGAAAGCCTGACCGCTGACCTCCGCTTGATGATCCCAAGCGGCCTCATAAGCTCGAGCAAGATCCCTGACGTTGAGAACGTCCCGGGTCTGCCAACCATCACCATAAAGCGTGATCGGACGATCCAATAGGGAGGCAATACTGAACCATGCCACCCAACCCTGATCCTCAATTCCGAACTGGCGTTGCCCGTAAATGCACGACTGGCGAAATGCACAAGTTCGTAGGTCGTAGATGCGGGCGTAATCAATGGTGTATTGATCAGCAACGCCCTTCGAACAACCATAAGGAGAATGAAAATCAAGAGGCTGAGTCTCTGGAACTCCTAGGGGCAGGTCCCTAAATGCATAGCCATGCTCTCCGAGTTGGACGGGTACTGACTCCATGCCCCCATAAACCTTATTGGTAGAGGCATACAGAACAAAGCACTCTGGCGCATGCAGACGGATAGCCTCCATGACGTTAAAACTGCCGAGGGCATTAATCTCAAAATCTTCGCGCGGATCGGTATAGGACGTGGTCACCGCAACCTGGGCGGCTAGATGCAGAAGCATGGATGGCTGCATCTCCCTGACCACAGTGGCGAGAGCCTCTGAATCGCGAATGTCAACGCGTTGGAAGCATATGGCGGGGTGTTGGGCGAGAAGCCATTGCAGGTTCTGGTCCGTGCCTCGGCGGGAGAGATTATCGAGGACGGTCACATCCCAACCCAGGGCAGCAAAATGGAGGGCAGAGTTGACACCGATGAAGCCGGCGCCGCCAGTGATCAGGATCGAAGGCATCGATCAGTTACGAAGGACGGGGGAGAAGGAGAACTGGACAGGATCAGGAGTGACACCCTGATCGTGGAATCAAGGAGAGCGTAAACGCTTGGGTTGATCGAAGACCTTGGGATCTGGATCTCGGCGTCTGGCCCTGGTCTCCAACAACATCAGCTTGAGCAGAATTTCGGCGTAGCACCGTTGGAAGGCATAGGTCCAGCCTTGCCAGCCATCCAGAATGCCTCCATTCACGAAAAGACACAGCACCAAGGCGGCCAGAGGAGCGAGTGGCGTTTTCAACCGCAAACGGTCCGCGGTGGACAGTTGGCTCAAGGGGGTGGTCTGAAGTTTTCGCGACTCAATGGTTAGATAGCGTAATTGGGAAGCCAGCCACCTTTCAAGGGGCTTACGGTCATCGTGAAGGATGGGGTTGCGCAAGCGCCCAACCTTGCCAGGCACATCGACCCGATGACCATGGCCGTCATTGCGATATCTGGCCCCAGCGGTTCGATACAGACAAATGCGAGGCGGCAACAAAGTTCCCCGCAATGGTTTTCCGGCAATACAATAACGAAAGGGTATTGCGAAACCAGCATACTGAAAAGGCTCGGATGCATAAAAGTAGGCACAGATCTCCTCGGCGAGGGCAGGGGTCACAACATAATCAGCATCAAGACTAAGCACCCATTCAGACTTGATTAGATCAAGTCCGAAGTTGCACTGCTCCGCAAAACTGTCAAAGGGGCGGTGCTGGATAACTACCTTTGGATCAGATGCCAGTACGTCTAGGGTACGATCGGTGCTGCCGCTATCGATAACGAAAATGCTTGGAACCCATTGGAGAGCAGCCAATGTACGCTCGATATTAGCCTCTTCATTGTAAGTAAGCAACAAAGCAGTAAGGCTTGGAGTAGCTTCTGACTGAATTGAATTAGAATAATCGCTCAAGGCAACCCCCTAGCCAAAATGGGATTTGACTTTTGCTGCTGGATTCTACTATAAACAAGAACGGGAACCGACAATATCGAGCCAACTGAAATGCCCAAAACAATCAGCACAAAGGGATCAGTATATAACTGAGCTGCAGAAAAGAAGAAAACTATGTTGGCAAGCCCAAATGAAAGAGTACCAGTGATTATGGCGATGTCTTCGGAAGGCAGAAAACTAAGCAGTTTAAAGTTGCGCCACAGCATTTGCAACGCAACAATAAGAATCCAACCTAGAATCAGGATTCCAGGAATACCAAGCTCTACAACTAATCTTCCCCCACCACCTTCTGAGACAAATCCTAAACTTCGTATGGCAGAACGGTCAGCACCAGCATCGAAATTACCTAAGTTTGTTCCTGCCCCCAAGCCCAAACCAAGTCCACCACCCACCTCGAATCCTCTCAGCAAAGCAGACAGGCCCTGAGACTGAACCCGTTCTCCAATTCCATCTGCAGAGGTGGTTGCACGATCGAGAAATAGGTCAAAATTTGAGCCTAGCATGTCTATTAGCAGCATAGAAACGATCGCAAAGGAAATTCCAGCCCCTCCCAAAACTGACATAATGATTCTCTCTCGCGATGCAGAACTTGCTTGACGGCTGAAAATCAAAAGATATATTCCAAGAAATGCAACAATTAATACCTGGGACTTACGGCGACCTGTGGTAACAGAAAGTACGGCAAAAACAACGGCCGTAGATATATAAAGTATTTGCCAACCAGCGTTGCGATCGGAAAATGTTAAAATAATGCAGAAACAAGCTGCCGTCGCCAAGTGCCAAGAAGCAATTTCGCTGGTTCGCCACAACCCTGAAGCACCAGATTTAGAAGCACCTTCAAATGTAATCAGAATACCCTCGCCCACCTCTTCGAAAGCCGGGATATCAACTCCGCGGAAATCTAGTAGAACAGTAAGAGCAAAAATGGAGCTCAAAATTAGATAAATAATAATGATTCGTCGCAAAAAGGGCAAGTCACGTCCAATGTGAAATCCAACCCACAACGCAATCGCAGGAGCAACATAGAAAGATAGCCCAATAGCGACGAGACTAGGACTGCCAAATCGAGCGAATGAGTTTGCGGCCTGAGCAAACAATAGAAGCACAAAAAGTGGAACAAGATCCAAAAGCTGGGGGGAAGTCCAGAAAAGATATCTAAGATCAAGCTGACCACGCTGTTGATAAATAAATAAAACACATAACAAAAAAGCAATTAGCACTAAACCGACCATCAAACTGGGCTGGCCCGGGGTCAACTTACGAATAGGATCTTGACAAAAACCAATGACAATCATCCATACAATTCCGGTTTTCCAATCATCGCTTAACAGAGACAAAAGAAGTCCCGAAAAAAGGATCAGCAATAAAAGTATCGTCATTGAATTGCGAGAGGGTGAAGAATTTGCCGATAGCTAGATTCCAGTTGATCCGCGACTGAATTCCAAGAAAAAGTTGATTCCGCTAAGGATCTAGCTGCGATTCTCATGGCTGAAGTGGGGCCCTGGTAGTGCGTAAGTAAAATCTTAGAGATCGAAGCAGGGTCGCTTGGACAGACTAAGCCAGCTCCGGCGCTCACAATCAAATCTGCAACAGCAACCTGGGGGGAGACAATTACAGGAGTACCAGCCGCCATTGCCTCTACGACAGCGATGCCGAAATTTTCTGCTGCTGACGGTAACAAAAACCAATCGGCCTGCTGCAGTAAAGAAGTCTTGGCATCACCTTGGACATGGCCCAACCAACGACATCGATGAGAAAGATTAAGCTGAACTGCCAATTTCTGAAGACTTGCTAAGTATGCGGGCTCACCAGCACCGGCGATATCAAGCTGCCAAATGGCTTGAGGGTAATCTGACTGAAAAAAAGCAAGCCCCTTCAAAAGGACTTCCAGTTGCTTCTTTGGATGGAGACGAGACAAGAATAAAAGGCGAAGGCCATCTCTTTTAGACTTAGTTGCCGGTAAAAGTGAAGGCAGGCGTACGCCGAGGGGAAGGACTAGAGATGGAAAGGACTGGCCAAATGCAGTAAAACATTCATCCCGCTCGCGAGTGGTAGTAAAATGCAAAAGCCTTGCTGCATCTAGATTACGCCTCTCTACCAATTTTAGCATCAACTGTTTGCGCAATTTGCTTTGAGCTAGGCTCCAAGGACTGAGCTGACCGATAGTCCTCAAAAGATAGGGGATACGAGCTCGACGAGCGTGCATCATCGCAACAGTAGAAGGATAAGAAAACAACGCATGAACATGGATGATATCAAAGTTACGTATGTGAGCTGGAAGCCATCGATTCAAGTGAGAACTAATAATGTATTCTTTCAAAACTCCAATTGGCGGATTCCAACGCGGAAAAGCAAGAACTGGCACGCCAGCGTAATTTGTCCAACCCCCAATTGGTAAATCGGTCAAAAGTGAGTCACAATCGTCATTAGTAGTCAAGATGGAAGCGTCGACTTGTCGCAATCTCAGGGCGGTCACCATCTCAATGGCAGCCTGACTTGGTCCACCACGGCGAGGGCTGATGGAAGGAATCACATGTAGGACTTTCAGGGCCTCGGGGCCAAAGGATGCCAAGGTCATCGACGGCATCGCAGCAGCAACAGTCCATTGCGAATGCCCTCTGCAGCCGCTTCAGTAGTGTATTTGGTAAGCACCAATTCACGGGCATTATCTCCCATACGCGCAGCCCGTTCAGGGTTTGCCGCCATGGCGGTCAGACTTTGGGCAAGGGCTTGCGGATTGGCACAAGGCACGACATCACCCGTAACTCCGGGATGGACCAGATCCTCGGCGCAGCCGACTTGATCACTGACAATGGCAGGAAGCCCACAAGCCATTGCCTCATTCACAACAAGCCCCCAGCTTTCACCATGATCAGACGGGAGCACAAGGCAATCACAAACGGCATAAGCACTAGGAATCTCGGATTGGTTAAGGAAGCCCACGAAGGTAATCGGTAGTTTTAAAGCTTCAGCACGACTGCGACACATAGCCTCCATCTCACCAGTGCCAACCATTAGGAGATGCAAGGGTCGGCCCGAGGTATTACCCTGAGCCTGGAGCAAAGCAAATGCATCAAGGAGATCCTGAGGTCGCTTCTTGGACTGAAACTTACCCGCAAACAGGAAACAGAATGCGTCCGATGGGATCTGCCATCGACGGCGTAATTCTTGAATTTGGAGACGAGATGTGGCAGCCTTATCTTTAAAATAATCGTTATCCACAAAATGGGGAGAGAACACCATTCGTGAAGACGGAATGCCATTAAGTCGGCACCAGCGAGCATTGGCAGAGCCCACCGTAAGCACCACATCAACACCCTTGAAGAGTACGCCGTAAATAGAATTCAGAATCCAGGATCGAGGACGAAAATCATTGGAATCCATCCGTAGCAAGACTGGTATTCGTCTTAGTTTTGCCGCTAGATATAACTGAACTAATCCTAAAAAATGCCAGCCTGTCAATAGCAATACCTTAGGACGGTCACCATGAGGTCCCCAGCCGAGTTCTCTGCCCGGATGACGCAGCCAAACGCCGCGGTATCCACTGGTAATGCCGAGACCACGCCCACTGGTGGCTTGATGCCAGCGATAGCCGTCCAGCAGAGGCACATCCCAGGTAAAGGCTTTGCCAAAACCTAAGCCTTGGGTTTCGGCCGATGGCAAGGTGAGATAAAGCACATCGGCATCGATGACGGGATCGTCACTGAGCTGCCGGAACAGGGGTGAATGATATTGGATCGGATGGCTGCTGGCTATCAAAAGACGGGTACGCTCTGAAGGCAACAGGGCCGGACCCCTGGAATAAAGATTTAGTGCCCAGCAAAGTCCGCGGATCTCGGCCAATAGGGTCAGCGGGATCCACCAGGGATGACGGAGATGGTAGCGAGTCCGAATCGAGCGCCCCAGATCAGCCAATGAACCTGCCAAGGCCTGGACAAAAGATTCGGTGCGAAAGCGATAGTAGTAACGACCGACGGCATGATCAGGCTTAATCGTTGAAAGATGTTCGCCATAACTGCGCGTTCCACCCCGTTCTGTCTTGAGATGGCGAATCAGGGCCGAGGGCTCGTACCGAACCGGAAAGCCTGCTTGACGCCAACGGAAAGCAAATTCTGCCTCATAACGATAAGCGACACGTACGAAGTTATCGTCAAAACCACCCAATGATAATGCCAGCTTTCGTGGCAAAGAAAAATTGCAGCCAATAAAATCAAGGCACTCACGCGGCTGAAGTGTATTGAAAGTAAAGGGCTGTTTATCTTCAGGCTCCGGTTCATCCGTATGCCAAGGCTGAATAACTCTGCCAGCTAATAAAGCATTTGGAGTGAGCAGACCAGCATTGACATGAGCCTTTAGAACACAAGGATCAGGAATAATATCATCATCAAGAAATAACACCCGCTCTCCTATGGCCTGTTCAAGGGCCACATTCATGGCCATGGTGATGGAGGGCCGCTGTAGCCTTAACCAACGCAAACGTCCCTGCCGCTGCCAATTGCTTAATGCCGCCTCAGTAGGAGCGTCGTGCTTCGGAGTCTGGTCGACCAAAAGGAGATCAAAAGTTGGAGGATCGAGGGCCAAAAGAGCCTCAATCGTCTCCACTAAGACCTGATCGCGGCCGTAACTTGGAATGGCGACAGTGAGATTCATCGTAATCTAAAAAGTTTTAAACGGGCCTTCATATGCAGTGGATTGAGATCGAGAGCTTGCCTGAAATACTTGGCGGCTAACTGGGGATGGTCTTTCTCAAGGCAAGCTGCTATAAAATAAGCGCCATTTGCCGCTCCTTGGCGACGCCCTTTAGCGGGCGAACTCTTGCATTTGACAGAAAGAGACTCAGCATTAGCCAACCACAAGGATTCCGATAAACCCTGGCGACGAGCACGGGTTAGATTGACAATATAAGAATGAAATTGCTCTTGCTCTTTACGGCGGGTACCGCTAATTGAAGTAGGAGCCACAGTAGCTTCATAGAGGATAAGTGGCACAATTCTATGGGGGCCCAACTCGACAAGTCTGGTCCATAAATCAATGTCTTGAGCATAATGAAAAGCAAGACGATACCCCCCTACTTGCTCGTAGGCACTTCGGAGCATCATCACTGCACCGTGGTGAGCAGGACCAGTCAAACCATCGGCCAGGGAAGCCTCATCGGGTGCGTTGACTGTAAGCGTGGCACCTTCGGGCACCAGCAGACGCACATAAGTGGAGCACAATGCCGCTTGGGGGTCAGCCTTAAGACAGGCAACCTGGGCAGCAAGGCGACCTGGTAG
>JBKDVK010000071.1:0-36172 GCA_046338875.1 Cyanobacteriota bacterium
GCCCCCTTAGTTCACTTCCAGTTCTTGGCGACTACTTCGGCGAGATCGACAACCCGCTGGCTATAGCCCCATTCGTTGTCGTACCAGGAGATCACCTTGACCATGGTGCCATCCATCACCAAGGTGAGGTCGGCATCGACAATCGTGGATTCATCGGTGCCGGCGTGGTCGGTCGACACGAGGGGAAGGTCACAATACTTAATGATGCCCTTCATGCCGTTTTGGGAGGACTCTTTAAAAATGTTGTTCACCTCCTCCTTGGTGGTGGGGCGGCTCACTTCCAGCACCATATCCACCACCGAAACGTTGGGGGTGGGCACCCGCAGGGCGATGCCATTGAGCTTGCCCTTCATCGGCGGATAGACGAGCGCCACGGCGGTGGCGGCACCGGTACTGGTTGGCACAATGTTGACAGCGGCGGCGCGGGCCCGGCGCAGGTCGCGGTGGGAGGCATCCAGAATGCGCTGATCACCCGTATAGCTGTGGGTGGTGGTCATCATGCCCTTGACGATGCCCAGGGATTGATCCAACACCTTGACAAGGGGCGCCATGCAATTGGTGGTGCAGCTGGCGTTGCTGATGATATCGAAATCTTCATGTCGATATTGATCAGCATTGACGCCGACGACGAAGGTGCCAACGCCCTCGCCCTTGCCGGGAGCTGTGATCAACACTTTTTTAGCGCCCGCCTCAATGTGCTTGCCGGCACCCTTTTGATCGATAAAAACACCAGTAGCCTCGATGACAAGATCAACGCCCCACTCCTTCCAAGGCAGGTTGAGGGGATTGCGATCCGAGAAGCACTTGATGTGCTTGCCATTGACAACAATCGTGTCATCGGTATAGCTCACTTCCGCATTGCGGATGTGGCCCAACATGGTGTCGTACTGGAGCAGGTGGGAGTTCGTCCTCGGATCGGAGGTGTCGTTCAGACCCACCACCTCGATGCCCGTATCCAGGCCTCGGCTGAGCCAGCAACGCATGAAGTTGCGGCCAATGCGGCCGAATCCGTTGATAGCTACGCGCAGGGTCATGGCTGAGGGGGCGGAAAAACCGCTGGCTAGGGCGTTTCGGGAGCAGATCCTACAGACCGGATCTCCGCACTTCCTCTCAAACCGATCGGCAGCCCCGGCTCAGCCCGCCGCCGCGCCATCAACCGCGGGGCAAGGCTGGCCAGAAAGAGAAGCAACCAGTAAAAGGAAGGGTGTCGTCGCCAGCTTATTTTCGGCTCGACCCGGAGGTGCACTTGGCCCTGCTGCTCGATCGCCAACAGCCTCTCCACTTCATTGGAGTCGGAGGCATCGGCATGTCTGCTCTCGCCGGCATCCTGGCCAAGCGGGGCTTCCAGGTCAGTGGCTCCGATCGCCGCTGCTCGCCGGTGATAGAAGGCTTGCGCCAGTGCGGCGTTCAGATCTTCCTCAGCCAGTCGGCTGAAACGATCACCGCGCTGCAGCAAGCCGACACAGCCAATCCGGTGGTGGTCATCAGTTCAGCAGTTCCCAAAAGCAACCCCGAATTACTGGAAGCCCGCCAACGAGGCTGGACGGTCGTGCACCGATCCGATGTGCTGGCGGCGTTGATCAGCAGTCAACCCTCGATCGCCGTGGCTGGTAGCCACGGCAAGACCACCACCAGCACCTTGATCGCCACCCTGTTGGCCGCCACCCAGCGGGACCCCACCGCCGTGATCGGCGGCATCGTGCCCGCCTTTGGCAGCAATGCCCGCCATGGAGAAGGTCGGCTGCTGGTGGCCGAAGCCGACGAATCCGATGGCTCTCTCGTCAAATTCAAGGCCCATCTGGGTGTGATCACCAACCTGGAACTTGATCACACCGACCACTACCCCGATCTCAACGCCCTTATCGAAACCCTCAAGCATTTCGCGGCGGGATCGGAGCAGGTTTTAGCCAACAAGGACTGCCCGATCCTGAGGGAACACTTCGAAGCTGATCACTGGTGGTCAACCCAAAGTCAAGAGCAGACCTCGTTTGCCGCCATTGCCGTTGAAGAACACGGGGATGGCACCGTGGCCCAGTTTTATGAGAACGGCCAGCCCGTTGGCCTCTTTGAGCTACCGCTACCAGGTCGCCACAACCTCAATAACGCCACCGCCGCCCTGGCTGCTTGCCGTTTGGAAGGGGTGCCCTTTGCCGAATTGCAACAGGCCATCGCCCAGGTGCGACCCCCCGGTCGTCGTTTTGATTGCCGCGGGCTGTGGCAAGAGCGAATCGTGGTCGATGATTACGCCCACCATCCCAGCGAAGTAAGCGCCACCCTGGCGATGGCTCGACTGATGGTGAACAGCGGTCGCAGCCCCCTGCCCGCACCACCGCAACGGTTGGTCGCCATTTTTCAACCACACCGCTATAGCCGCACGGCCCAGTTTCTCGAAGAATTTTCGATCGCTCTCTGCAGCGCCGATCTCGTGGTTGTGGCCCCGCTTTACGCCGCCGGCGAAGATCCAATCCTCGGCATTTCCAGCCAGGCCATGGGTGCGGCGGTGCGGCGGCTCGCGCCTCAATTGGAGGTGCTGGTAGCCGACAGCCTCGACCAACTGACCGAACAGGTGGTTCACCGCACCCGCCCCGGCGATCTTTTACTGGCCATGGGGGCAGGTGATGTGAACAGCCTCTGGGACCGATTGGCAGCCCAGGGAGACCCCGGCGCGGCCCCCGCCCTGGTGGCCTGAGTTGCCGACTGAGCCCCCCCCTGCCGACCTGCATGCGGCGGTGGATCTGAAAGACTTCACCACCTGGCGCGTCGGCGGCCCGGCCCAATGGTTTGCCGAACCGTCAGATCAGGACTCCCTTGTGGCCCTGGTGCGCTGGGCTCAGGAAAGAAGCTTGCCCATTGGTTGCATCGGCGCCGGATCAAACCTATTGGTCAGTGATGGGGGCCTGCCAGGCCTCACCCTTTGCCAGCGGCGCCTCCAGGGCAGCCAGCTGGATCCCCGGGAGGGCTGGGTGGAAGCCTGGGCGGGAGAACCGATTCCAACCCTGGCCCGCAAAGTGGCTCGCCAGGGGCTGCATGGCCTCGAATGGGCGGTGGGGATCCCGGGCACCGTTGGCGGGGCCGTTGTGATGAATGCAGGCGCCCAGGGGGGCTGTACAGCCGAATGGCTGCATTCCATTCAAGTAATCGATCCTGAGCGGCCCGACCAACCATTCGTACTTCAAGCCCGGGACCTGGCTTTCGCCTACCGCCACAGCCGCCTGCAAGACGAAGCGCTGCTGGTGCTGTCAGCCCGTTTTCGGCTCAGCCCCGGCCATGATCCCGCCGCCATTACGGCCCAGACCAGCGCCAACCTGCAGTCACGCACCAAGAGCCAGCCTTACCAGCAGCCCAGTTGCGGCAGTGTGTTTCGTAATCCAGAACCACGCAAAGCCGGCCAACTGATCGAGGAGCTGGGCCTCAAGGGCTTGAGCGTTGGCGGAGCCCAGGTTTCCCCCCTGCACGCCAATTTCATCGTCAACACCGGCAGCGCCACGGCGGCAGACATAGACACCTTGTTACGCCTGGTCCAGGACAAGGTGCTCGAAGAGTACGGAATCCTGCTCCATCCAGAGGTCAAACGCCTCGGCTTTTAAGACACCGGTCTGTAAATTCAACCTTTGTCTCCCCCTCTCCATGGCCGGCTTCGGACTTCCCAATTTCGGTCAGCTCACCGAAGCCTTCCGCAAGGCCCAGCAGATCCAGCAAGACGCCCAAAAGCTTCAGCAAGAACTGGAGGCAATGGAACTTGAGGGCCAAAGTGCCGATGGCAGGGTCAGCATCTGGCTTTCCGGTAACCAGCAACCCCTGAAAGTGCGGGTGGATCCCGCCTTGCTCGCTGAAGAGCCTGGTGCCGTCGAAGCGGCCATCCTTGAGTCGCTTCAGAATGCTTATCAGGCTTCCACCAGCACCATGCGCGAACGCATGGATGACCTCACGGGGGGCCTGGAGTTGAATCTTCCGGGTTTGGGGGGCTGAGTTCCCCCGCCAGCTCCTGCCGGCCGAGCCGGCGAGAAGCCTGGCGCCACTGGGCCTGCAGCAAGGGTTCTTCGCGGCCACCCCTTTGGCGGGTGCCGCCCTGGGACCTGCGGGTTAGCTGAGAGCTGCTTTCGATCTCATCCAGGCAACGGCGATAAAGCGAATGCCGCCACCAGTCGATTCCCACCCGACAGCCTGGATCATCCAGATGGCGGCAATTGGCAAAGCGACAGCCTCCCTGCTGCAGACGCTGACGGATTTCGGGGAAAGCAGCGGCCAACTGCAGCGGGTCCGGAGGCAGGGCGGGCCGGTTGAACCCAGGCGTATCCGCCACCATCAGACCGCCCCCTTGCTCCAAAGCATGCAGTTCAACGTGGCGAGTGGTGTGGCGCCCCCGCTGCAGGCGACCGGAAACGGCGGCCACCCGTAGAGCCAGGCCGGGAACCAGGGCGTTGAGCAGGCTGCTTTTGCCTACCCCGGATGGGCCGCACAACACGGCGATCCCACCGCCGCAAGAATCCTTAGCCAGACGGGAGCGCAATGCAGCGATTCCTTGCCCGCTGAGCGAGGACACCGGCAAAGGGTCGTACCCCCATGGGCCAAGGCGCTCGACCCAAGCCGCCAGCTCCTCCGGCTCCAGCCGATCCGCCTTGCTCAGGATCAGCTGCAAGGGCACACCGGACGCCTCGGCAGTGACCAGAAAACGAGTTAATTGCAAGGGGTCCAACTCCGGTTCGACCAAGGCCACCACCACAAGCACCTGGGTGACATTCGCCACGGCCGGCCGCTCCAGCAGGCTGCTGCGGGGTTCAAGCGAGGCCACCGCCGCACGGCCGGCCGCCCAGTCCACGCCATCAAGGCCGACCCGATCGCCTACTGACACCTGCAGGCCGATCTTGGCCAAGCGAGTCCGCCGTGTGCACAGCAGCCGGACGACCCCATGGGGACCGGGCTGATCAAGATGAACCCGGCAATAATTGGCTTCCAAGGCCACAACCCGGCCCTTGACGCCCGCAGCACTGGCGCCGGTCCCTGGGGGCTCGGAGCCTGCTGGATCATTTGCCCTCATGGAGCGCGTTGGATCAGCAGTCGCGCACCATCTGGGTCCAGATGCTCCACCTGAACCCAATGACCCTCGCCCCGCAATGCCTCAGCCACGGAAGACTCGGGTTCGCCGGCATCTAGATCGACCTGCAGCCAACCCTGAGGGGGAAGGTTTTCAAGGGCAAGCCGAGTCCGCACGTAGTTCAACGGGCAGGGGGTGCCGCGCAGATCGAGGCATTGCAGCGGTTCAGGGGTCACGGTCAGCCAAACAATCCGCCGAACAAGCCGCTCTTGTGGGGCGGTCGCTGTCCTTTGCTTCGGTGGTGACCTGCCAGTTGTTCCAGCAGGTCCCGTTCTTCACCGCTGAGCTTGGTGGGTAGCTGAACCTTCACGGTGACCTGGTGGTTGCCACGGGCCACCGGATTACCCAGCTTGGGCACCCCTTTGCCCTTCATGGTGATCACCGTGCCGGGCTGGGTCCCAGCTGGGATCTCAAGCTTGTCGATGCCATCGACCGTCTCAACCTCGATGGTGTCGCCCAGAATGGCCTGCAGGTAGCTCAGCGGGGCTTCCGACAGGATGGTGATTCCTTCTCGCCGCAACTGGGGGTGGGGTTTGACCCCAAGAAACACGTACAAATCCCCCGAGGCACCGCCCCTTTGGCCGGCATCGCCCTCATTGGCCACCCGCAGCCTGGTTCCGGTATCAACGCCGGCGGGAATATTGAGACGCAATGTCTTGACGACTTCTCTGAGGCCCTGCCCCCTGCAGCTACCACAGGGATCGGCAATCATTTCGCCCGTGCCCTCGCAGGTGGGGCAGTCGGCCACCTGGGTGAAAGTACCGAAAGGAGTGCGGGTGGCACGGCGCACCTGACCAGCTCCGTCGCAGCTGGTGCAAGCGGTGGGGGCACTGCCCTCTGTGGCACCTGAGCCCTTGCAAGTGCTGCAGGTTTCCAGATGGCGTACCTGCACCTCCTTCTCGATGCCGGCAATGGCCTCGCTGAAGCTGATCGAGAGATCAAGCCGCAAATCGTTGCCTTGGCGAGGACTGCGGCGGCGGGGGCCGCCACCTGCCCCAGCGCCAGCTGCGCCGCCAAACCCGCTGAAAAAAGTTTCGAAAAGGTCGGCGAAACCTCCCATGTCCCCCATATCGGGCATGCCAGCTCCTCCCAGGCCGGCCTCCCCGAACTGGTCGTAACGGGCCCGCGTCTGAGGATTGCTCAGCACCTCATAGGCCTGGCCGACCTCCTTGAATTTTTCCTCGGCCGCCGGATCCTTGTTGACATCAGGGTGGTATTGGCGCGCCAGCCGCCGATAGGCCCGCTTGAGGGTGTCCGGATCGGCATCTCGCCGAACCCCCAGCAGCTCGTAGTAATCCGCCATCAGCCGGCCTGCTCGGCAGGCCCCAGATCGGCGCCATTCAGGGGCGCGCCACCTGGGCCTGGTCCCATGGAAACTTTTACCAAGGCATGGCGCAGTACGCGGCCGTTGAGGTGGTAACCCCGCTGCAGCTCCTCAATGACCACATCCTCCGGATGCTCCTGGCTGGGCTCCCTCAGCACGGCTTCGTGCAGGGTGGGGTCGAAAGGCTCGCCTTCGACCCGCATCGGCGAAACGCCCAACTGCTTGAACACATCCACCAGTTGCTTGTAGAGATTCTGATAGCTGCGATGCAAACCCTGGGCTTCTTCGCTCTGGGGATTGAGCTGCTGGCGGGCCCGGTCGAAGTTGTCGACCACAGGCAGAATTTCGCTGAGGGTGGAGCAGGTGATCTTGAGGCGCAGATCGTCCTGGTCGCGGCTCTGGCGTTTACGGAAGTTGTCGAAGTCTGCGGCAATGCGCATGTACTGGCCCTTGAGGCTCTCGTTTTCGGCCTGCAGGGCCTCCAATCGCGCATCCAAGGTGGCACCGCCGCCAACCACCTGGGCCGCTTCCCCACCCCCTGGCTCTGAGCCGGCGCTTGCAGCCTCGGAACCCTGGCCCGCCGCCGATCGCTCGCTGGGCGAAGTCTCTGATATAGCCGGCTCGCCGCCACCCTGCTGGGGCGAGCCAGGGGCCGGATCCCAGCCAGAATCGGCTTCGTGGCCCTTGGGGATGGTTGGCTGCTCTTGATGGGAGTCGCCAACGCTTGGGAAATCGCCGCTCATACTGCCTGGGCACGAAATGTCGGATGAAACCATGTTGAAGGCCAGAGGCGCCAGGCCACAAGCTGCGGAAGCCCGCACCTCCGTCAGATTCCCAAGCATCGACCTAGAATTGGCGAAGTAGAACGGTTTTTAATTATCCTCAATAGTCAAGTATTTTGTGAACGATAGCCCTACGCTCCACCCTGTCGCCTCCGCCGAGTGGATGAGTCCGCCATGAATCACGACACCCTTTCTACGCGACCAGAAGATGCAAATCGCACATCTCTTTTTAGCGACTTAGATTTCGGCAAAGCAGTCGCGACGGCCAACGCTGAAAATGCGAACGATGCAGGCGAAGACCTGGAGGCCAGTGGCCGCGAAGAAAACAATTCTCTTATTCTGAATCTGGTTGATCGCATTCTCATTGAAGCCTTAATGATGAAGGCAAGCGATATCCATATGGAGCCACAAGATGACAGATTACTAATTCGCTTCCGCATGGATGGAGTATTGCGTGACATAGAAAGCCTGCCTAAAAAAATGACGCCAGCAGTTACATCTAGGGTCAAGATCATGGCGGATCTTGATATTTCGGAGCGTCGTCTTCCGCAGGACGGCAGGATTCGGCGCAGCTACCGCGGCCGCAGTACCGATTTCCGCATCAGCACCCTGCCCGGACGCCATGGGGAAAAGGTAGTGATGCGACTGCTTGACAACATAGCCACCCAGGAAGGCCTCAATGGCCTGATCACCGATGAACGGGTCAGGCAACTTGTGCGCAACATGGGCAACAAACCCTTCGGGATGATCCTGGTGACGGGCCCGACAGGGTCAGGAAAATCCACGACCCTCTATGCCCTAATTGCTGAACGCAACGATCCGGCAATCAATATCTGCACCGTGGAAGACCCGATTGAATACAGCTTACGGGGCATCACCCAAACTCAAGTTAATCGTGAAAAGGGCTACGACTTCAGCGTTGCCCTTCGGGCGTTCATGCGTCAAGACCCGGATGTGCTCCTGGTCGGCGAAACCCGTGATATCGAAACGGCCAAGACCGCCATCGAAGCCGCCCTGACCGGTCACCTGGTGCTCACCACCCTTCACTGCAATGACTCGGTCAGTGCCTTCGCACGACTAGACGAGATGGGTGTTGAACCCTTTCTTGTCAGCGCTTCCTTGCTTGGGGTTGTCTCCCAGCGGCTGGTACGCAAACTTTGCAGCGATTGCCGTATTCCACACCAGCCTGGCGAAAATGAGTTGGCCCACTTCGGCCTGATGGGAACCAACGAAAGCATCCCCCATTTCTTTCGTGCCTGCACCGTGGCTGCTGGGTCCGAGGGAGCCTGCCCGCGATGCAATGGCCGAGGCTATTCTGGTCGGGTGGGCGTGTACGAGGTACTCACCATGACGGAGTCTCTGGCGACCGCTGTTTCCAGAAGGGCCAGCACCAATGAACTGCGTCGACTCGCCATCGAAAGCGGCATGAAAACCCTGCTGGGTTACGGCCTCGAGCTGGTTCGGGTGGGCTTGACCAGTCTTGAAGAAGTTGAACGCATGCTGCTCACCGATACGGGCCTGGAATCCGAACGCCAAGCCAGGGCCCTCAGCACCCTCACCTGCAAAGGTTGCGGAGCAGGTCTCCAAGACGAGTGGTTGGAATGCCCCTACTGTCTCGCAACACGGAGTTAGGTCGATGAATGAAGTGATGATCGAAGATCTGATGGTCGACCTAGTCAAAGCTGGTGGTAGTGATCTCCATTTGGCCGCAGGTCAACCCCCCTATGGCCGTTTCAACGGCAAGTTGCGTCCGATCCAAGAGGAGTCTCTGACAGATGAAAATTGCAGTCGGTTGATTTTTTCGCTGCTCAGCAACGCCCAGCGCAAGCACCTGGAACAGAATTGGGAACTAGATTGCTCCTACGGGCTCCGCGGAGTTGGGCGCTTTCGGATTAATGTTTATCGTCAACGTGGCACTTACGCTGCCTGTTTGCGTGCTCTGGGCAGCCACATCCCCAGCCTTGCCGAGCTGGGCTCCTCCCCGATCCTTGAGCAGGTTTGCCGTTCGCCGCGAGGGCTGGTGTTGGTCACGGGCCCGACTGGTTCAGGCAAATCAACAACGCTTGCTTCGGTGCTGAATCAAATCAACCAGACGCGATCAGAACACATCATTACCATTGAAGACCCGATCGAGTTTACTTATACAAATGCCAAATCGATCATCCACCAACGCGAAGTCAACGAAGATACCCGCAGCTTTGGCAACGCCCTGCGTGCCGCCTTACGGGAAGATCCCGACGTGATTTTGGTCGGTGAAATGCGGGACCTTGAAACCATTCAACTTGCCATTACCGCAGCCGAAACTGGCCACTTAGTGCTTGGCACTTTGCACACCAGTTCCGCATCCCAGACCGTCGACAGGATGGTTGACGTTTTCCCCACGGGCCAGCAAGCCCAAATCCGGGTACAGTTGAGCAGCAGCTTGTTGGCTGTGTTTAGTCAAACCCTATGCAATAATACTACAATCGTCAAAGGTTGTTTCGGGCGTGTAATGGCCCAGGAAATCATGGTTAATACCCCTGCCATCGCCAACCTGATCCGCGAAGCCAAGACAGCTCAGATTTATTCACAAATCCAAACAGGTGCTAATCAAGGAATGCAAACCTTGGAAAGGGCGCTGGCAACACTGGCACAGGAAGGACGTATCAGCAGAGCGGAAGCACTGGCCAAGTCTGGGCGATCCGACGAACTGGAACGGCTATTCCAATTGGCTGAATAAGTGACCGTCAACTAACCCTGCCACTGAATACCAAGTATCCGACCATGCCCAACTTTACGGCAACTTACAAAACCAAATCTGGTCAGCAGCGCGAGTTCAGGCTGGAAGCCGAGAATCCGGCGGCAGCCCGGCGGGTCCTGCGGCGCCGAGGGGTTACGTACACAACCCTCAGTCGCTCTCGCAGCCTGATCCCTGTTGAGCAAAAGCCAAGGGACCCAGAAGGCTGGAAACGTTGGCTGGAAAAACCAGTCACCATCAGCGACAAGGCGATTTTTGCCAACAAATTGGCAGCGATGGTTAATGCAGGGGTACCGATTCTTAGCAGTCTCTATATGCTTCAAAAAGAGCAAAAACCGCCTCTATTTCGCAGAGCTCTTAAAAGTATGATTCAAGATGTGAATCAAGGTGAAAGCCTGGCAAAGGCTATGCGGAATTGGCCACGGGTGTTCGACAATCTCACTATTGCCATGGTCGAAGCCGGTGAGGCCGGTGGTGTCCTCGATGAAACCCTACGTCGGCTGGCCTTGCTACTAGAGCAGAACTCTAAACTTCAGAACCAAGTCAAAGGGGCCCTTGGCTACCCCATTACAGTTTTTGTAGTGGCCATTCTAGTATTTCTTGGCATGACGATATTCCTAATTCCAAGCTTTGCCAATACCTTCAGCATGCTCAATGCAGAACTTCCCGCTTTTACTCTTTTCATGGTCACCCTTAGTGAATTTCTTCGCTCTGCCGGCGCCCTGCTGCTCGTTGCAGCCCTAATCCTGGCCTTCGTCTTGCTTGCTCGCTTCTACCAGACACCTTTCGGGCGTCGACAAATTGATCGACTGATGCTCAGAATTCCACTATTTGGCGACCTGATTCGAAAAACAGTTACTGCCCAGTTCTGCCGAACTTTGGCTTCCCTTTCTAAAGCCGGCGTGCCTATTTTGATGGCTCTGGATCTTCTCTTTGAAACCACGAGTAATAGTGTCATGAGTGATGCCATCAAAGCCAGCCGACAGGACGTCAGTGAAGGGGTGCCGCTGAGCGTCGCATTAGGCAGTAAAAATCTATTCCCAGAGCTTGCCATCGGCATGCTTGGGGTGGGGGAGGAAACCGGGAACATGGATGCCATGCTCTCTAAAGTGGCCGACTTTTATGAGGACGAAATCAGCACCAAAATCAAGCTGATTACCTCCCTGATCGAACCCGCCATGATTATCTTGGTTGGCGGAATCGTGGCGGCCATTCTACTGGCAATGTACCTACCTATGTTCTCAGTGTTCGAAAAAATTCGCTAGCTCAATCCTGCTGCACATCAGCCGCTAAAGCACCACCCACCAACCAGCCGCTAGTCCAGCAATGCTGAAAATTGAAACCGCCGGTCACCCCATCCACATCGAGCACCTCGCCGGCAAAATAAAGACCCTTCTGGGATCGACTTTCAAAGGTGGGCGACTGAAGTTCAGCCAGGGGCACACCGCCGGCGGTCACGAACTCTTCGCCGAAGGGTCCCCGTCCAACGACAGGGTAACGGCTGGCTCGCAGGGACTGAATTAATTGCCGCTGGTTTAGACCGGAAAGATCGGCCCAGCGCAGCTCCAGGGCCACGCCCTGCCTCTCCAAAAGGGACCACCAGAGCCGCCTGCTAAGGGCGCTCCAGGGACGCCAGCTGCCCAGTTGCCGGCGAGCCTGCTGGCGGCGAGCCTCGCTGAAGAGGTTCTCCAGTTCAACCTGGGACAACCCGCCGGTCCAATCCACCTCAAGGGTGGCCTTATAGCCCCATTGCCTCAATCGACGGGCCGCGAAGGCGGTCAACCGCAAGCTGGCCGGACCACTCAGCCCCCAATGGGTAATGAGCACAGCACCCCGCTGCCGCATTTCCCCAGACTCCTGGCCGCGATTGGGGAGGCTGCCTTGATCGCTGGGGGGAAAAAGCCGCAATCCCACCGGATCCATAGTCACCCCTGCCAATTGGCGCAGCCAAGGCGCATCAAGGCTGAGACTGAACAGCGAGGGAACAGGCGGCACAATTGTGTGTCCCATGGCGCGGGCAATACGGTGACCACTGGGGTGGCTGCCGGTCGCCAACACCAATCGATCCGCCATCACAACCCCGCCATCGCGCAAGCCAAGCCGAAAAACGCCATCTTGGATTTCGGCTGTCTGCAAAGCCTGGGCTGACTGAAGGTTGACACCAGCGGCACTGGCCAGGCGCCGCAATGCGGCGACGACGGAGGCGGAGCGATTGGTGGCAGGGAACAGCCGTCCATCGGCCTCTTCCACCAAGGTCAGCCCCCGGGCGGCAAACCAAGCCACCGCGTCTGCGGTGGCGAAACGGGAAAAAGGACCCAACAGGGCCTTGCCGCCCCGGGGATAGTGGCCCACCAGTACCCGGGGTTCCCAACAGGCATGGGTGACGTTGCAACGACCGCCGCCACTGATCAACACCTTATGCAGGGGCTCGGCAGTGGCCTCCAGGATCAACACCCCCTTGACCCCGGCTTCGGCAGCCGTGATTGCTGCCATGAATCCGGCCGGACCGCCACCGGCCACGAGGACCGACGTCTGGTTGGGCAGCATGGGGGCATGGAACAGGCTTACCGCTTCAGTGTGGCGCCGATGCTCGACTGCACGGATCGGCATTTCCGGGTGCTGATGCGCCAAATCAGCTGCCGTGCCTTGCTTTACAGCGAAATGGTGGTGGCCAGGGCCATCCATCACATTCTTCAGGAGGCCAGTGCCGATGGCAGCGAACGGCAGCGCCGCCTGGAAAGGTTGCTGGGCTGTGATCCGATCGAGCGACCCCTGGCCCTGCAGCTAGGGGGCGACGACCCAAAAATTCTGGCCCAAACTGCCGCCCTGGCAGCCGAGTGGGGCTACGACGAGGTCAACCTGAACGTGGGTTGTCCCAGTGCCAAGGTGGTCCAAGGGCGGTTCGGCGCCTGCCTGATGGCCGAACCCGAGCAGGTGGCCGATTGCGTGCAGGCCATGGTGCAGGCCAGTGGCCTCCCCGTCACGGTGAAACACCGCATCGGCATCGACGAACGTGATTCCTTCGCTGAGCTGATCCAGTTTGTGGACACGGTGGCCAGCGGCGGCGCCAGCCGATTCAGCGTCCATGCCCGCAAGGCCTGGCTCAAGGGCCTGGACCCCCATCAAAACCGAACCGTGCCTCCCCTGCGCTGGGACCTGGTACAGCAGCTCAAACAAGCCAGGCCCGGCCTGCTGATCGAGCTCAATGGGGGCCTGGAAACCTTGGAAGATTGCCTGTCGGTGTTAGCAAGTTCCCCTGGCTCCAAAGCCAACTGTGGCTCCGCAGACCTGGACGGGCTCATGGACGGGGTCATGGTGGGTCGCGCCGTCTACGGCCATCCACTGCGTTGGAAGGCCATAGACCAGGCCGTGTTCGGCCAAACCGGCAAGGAAGCCAACGCCGCATCCGTTGTCAGGGGCTTGGTGCCCCATGCCGAGCGATGGTGCTCCAGGGGAGGTCGCCTCTGGCCCATTGCCCGACACCTGGTACACCTTGTGCAAGGGGTGGGTGGAGCGCGCCAGTGGCGTAACTCCATAACCCAGGAGGCCTGCCGTCGGGACGCCGGACCCGAAGTGTTGATAGCGGCTGCCGAAAAACTGGAAGCCCGGGGGCTCTAGGCCCCCCGGGTCAGCCTTCAGCGCCGGGATAATCACCGCCACCGCCGCTGCGGCGACGACGGGCACGGCCGGGATCGAAGCTTTCTCCGCCGCCGTGGCTGCGATCTTCCCAGCCGCGGGCTCCGGAGCCCCGCTCAACCCCAGCATCACCGCCGCGGCCATAACCGCCGCCGCCGCCATAGCCACCACCGCCACCGCCACCGCCGTAACCACCACCGCCATAACCGCCGCCGCCGCCATAGCCGCCACGGCGGGCACCGCCCCCACCACCGCCGCCCGCGGGCCGGGGTTCAGCCTTATTGATGCGCAGAGGTCGTCCCATCAACTCGACTCCCTGGAGAGCCTCAATAGCGCGGTTCTCGCCCTCGGGATCGGCCATTTCAACAAACGCGAAGCCCCGCTTGCGTCCGGTATCCCGCTCAAGGGGAAGGGAACAGGTCAAGACCTCGCCAAAAGGGGCGAAAAGCTCAGTGACGTCTTCCTGCTCAGCGCGGAAGGGGAGATTGCCTACGAAAATGCTCACGGAAGAACCAGAGGGGACCAACGCGGAAAATGGATGTGGCGCCAAGGCCAACAACTCACCCACGTTAATCCTCCGAACAGGAAGGATTCACCTCCTTGTTGGAATCAGCAGAACCTGCGCCTAACTTGTGATCTCCCCGGCCAGGCGACGGCGCCAAAGGTCCAGCTGGCCGCGCACCAAGGCAAAACCGGTACCCCCCTCACTGCAACGGGCCGCCACCACCCGTCTCGGCTCGATGGTGGCATGGATGTCGGCATCAAAAGCAGGATGGATAGCCTGCCAGCGCTCCAGAGACAGGTCCCGCAGCAGGATCCCCTCAGCAAGGCAGGTCTTGACCAGGGCACCCACCAATTGATAGGCCTGCCGAAAAGGAACCCCGCGGACGGCCAAGTAATCCGCCACATCGGTGGCATTGGCGAAATCGGCACCCACCGCCGCCTCCAGCCGGGCCGGCCGGAACTCCAGGCCCTCCTCCATCAAGATCGCCATCGCCTCCAAGCTGGCCAAGGTGGTGCTGACGCCATCAAAAAGCGCCTCCTTGTCTTCTTGAAAATCCTTGTTGTAGGCCAGGGGCAGGCCCTTGATCATGGTCAGCAACCCGATCAGATGGCCGAAAACCCGGCCGCTCTTGCCCCGCACCAATTCGGGCACATCGGGATTTTTTTTCTGGGGCATCAGACTGCTGCCGGTGGCGCAGCGGTCGGTGAGGCTGACAAAACCAAACTCCTCGCTGGCCCAAAGGATCACCTCCTCGCTGAGACGGCTGAGGTGCACCATCACCAAGCTGGCGGTGGCCATGAATTCCACCGCGAAATCCCGATCGCTGACGGCATCAAGACTGTTGGCATAGATCGCGTCAAACCCCAATTCGGCTGCGGTTGCACGGCGATCGATCGGCACCGGGGTACCGGCCAGGGCCGCAGCCCCCAGGGGACAGACATTGAGGCGGCGGCGTCCATCCGCCAGGCGTTGGCGATCCCTTTCGGCCATTTCCACGTAGGCAAGCAAATGGTGGGCCAGGCAGATGGGCTGGGCTCGCTGCAGGTGGGTGTAACCGGGAATCAAGGTGTCGGCATGGGCCTCGGCCTGAGCCAGCAAGGCCCGCTGCAGGCGCACCAGGGCCTGGTCCAGCTCGTCACTGCGGCGCCGCAACCACAAACGCACATCGGTGCCCACCTGATCATTGCGGCTGCGACCGGTATGCAGCTTCTTGCCGAGGTCCCCCAGATGTTCGATGAGGCGCCGTTCCACCGCAAAGTGGACATCCTCAGCCTCAAGGCCGGGTCGGAAGTCTGCGGTTGCCGCCTCGGCCCGGATGGCTTCCAGACCCTCAATGAGGCGGCTGGCCTCCTCCGGAGTGATCACACCGTTGTTGCCCAGCATGCGGGCATGGGCGATGGAGCCGTCCAGGTCCTCCTGGAGCAGGGCCAGGTCAAAGCCAATCGAGGCATTGAACCGCTCGATGGCGGGATGGAGTCCCTGTTCAAAGCGGTCGCTCCAGCCGGCCGCCGTGCCACCCGTGACACCGGAGGCCTGGGAACGGTTCGAAGCGTCAGCCACCATGGCAAGGCTTAGGGGGATTCAGCTTGGCACCCGTCGCAGGGACTCGACATCAGCCTCTGGCAGAAGAGGCAAAACCACTTGTTGCCGCAGTTTGAACACAACGATCGAGGCATCGTCATCGAGGGCGCGATCCGCCCCCACAAACCGGTCCAAGCGATCAAAAAGATGATCGAGGATTTCCTGGGCGCCACTACCGCGGCCACAGCTCACCTGAAAGGCCCGCAGCAGCCGATCCTCATCAAACCGACCGCCACTCAAGCCCGTGGCTTCCGTAACGCCATCGGTGTAATAAAGAACCACGTCGCCGGGTTCCAAGCGGGTCTGGCCGCAGCCATAGCTGGTTTCGCTCTGCAGCCCGATCAACATTCCCGGTGCATCCAGCCTCTCGACCTGGGCTGTTTGACGACGCCAGAGCAGGGGCGGATTGTGGGCGGCATTGGCATAGCGCAAGCGGCGGCTGGGCGGGTCGTAATCCGAATAAAAGAGGCTGACGAAGCGGTGGGAGTGGGCCAGATCGTCCTGGGCCAATCGATTCAGGTCAGCAAGGATGCGATCTGGGGTCAGACCCCGGCTCACCTCCGCCCGCAGCATCCCCCGTAACAAAGTCATCAGCAGACCCGCCGGCACCCCCTTACCCATCACATCCCCCATCACCAGGCCCCAACATTCCCGTTCCCGCTGGTTGCCGTTGGACTCGGGGCGGGCCGGAATGAAGTCGTAGTAATCACCACCCACTTGGAAAGCGGGTCGACAACGGGCCGCCAGATCAACGCCCTCGATCACGGGGCAGCGGTCCGGCAGCAATTGGGCTTGGATCTCCGCGCCGATGCTCAGTTGGCGATCCAGGCGTTCGTGTCTGCGCCTGTCCTCTTGGAGAATCTCGTTTTCCAAGGCCACCCCGGTGAGATCGGCCACAAGCTGGAGGTGGCGGCGATACACCTCGCTCCAGCAGTAGCCCCGCCGGCCACTGAAGACATACAGGCGTCCCCGCTGGCGATTGCGCGCCACGATGGAGGTAGCCATCACCTGGGCCGGGCCCACCAGGCGACGCACCAGGGAGTCCAGCGTCGCCACTGCTGCTTCCCCACTTGCCTGGGCCGTGAACGGGCCATCGGGGAGTGCGGCGATCTGCCGCAACACTTCGCCACAACGATCGCCGGCCGTGGCCTTGAGATGGTCTCGCCACAGCCTGCCGTCGTCATGGAAGACCACCAGCAGGCTGCCGTCTGCCTGCACCAGCCGCGAGACGGCCAGGGGCACCAGTTCTAGAAAGCGCTGCAGGTTGGTAAAGCTGCGCAGGGCAAAGGCGAGGGAAGCCAACACCTCTTGATTGCGACGTTGTTCGCCGCTGAGGCTGTCGAGCAACTGGCGCAAAGACGACGACGACGACGCCAATCCCCGCTCAGATACTGCCGAGATGGATCTCTCGGAGGCAGGGGAAGGGGAGCCGGGCGGCGGTCCACTCAAAAAGGTGCCGCAAAGGGATTCGAAAGTTAGCAGCGTTGGACAGGCGCGGGCGGCAGTGGCAGCAGCTGGTATTGGCGATTTGACGAATCGTGGCTGGCTAAGGTGAATCTGTGATCGGTTCAAGGAGGGCTCCCGTGACAACATCAATGCAATCAACGAGAAAATTGGCTGAAACGCTGATAATGACTTCGCTGCTGAGTTCAATCCCGCCAATGATGTCTCGCACCCTTCCTGCCATAGGCAGCCAGCGAATAACCGCCCTGATCAGCTCGGCCCTACTGCTCACAGCGACCAGTCTCTCGCCAGCTTCGGCCGCCGAAAAATGTGTGTTCCTCCAGCCGATCGGTGGCGATGGAGCCAGTCCGGTGGTGGCCAAGTCAGTGGGCCCAGACAAGTTGTTGGGCAAATCGAACTGGAACACCGACTTCTTGGTGGATCGCCCCTTCCAAAGCTACAAGTTCTTCTTCACCGCCAATTCTTCTGATACCAAGGCCAAGTATCCCGTAGAAGGATTTATGAAATTCAGCGATGGATCCTCTCTGCAGGTCATCAAAGAAACCATGAATCCCCCCATCGGCACCGGTCGCATGTTTGGGCCCTTCCAGGCCGTTCCCGGCAAGCAGGCCAAGCAGATGAACTTCAAGGTGGGGGCCAGCAGCGACCCAGGTTCCCTGGGGTTTAGCTATCGGATATCGGTGCAGGGATGTAATTGAACACATCACCTGCCCCAGCCATGGCCCGCTTGGGGGAACGCAGGCCCCCCGGCCGTCCTCCCGCCAGGGACATGGTTTGGATTCCAGGAGGCTCCCTGTTGATGGGCTCGAACAACCATTACCCCGAGGAGGCACCCCAGCACCGACTGGAGGTGGGTGGGTTGTGGATGGATCGGGCCCCGATCACCAATGCCCAGTTCCTGAAATTCATCAAAGCCAGCGGGCACCGCACCCTGGCCGAGCGACCCGCCGACGCCTGCCAGTATCCGGGGGCTCGCCCCGAGCTATTGGCACCAGCCTCGATCGTGTTTGCCGCGCCAGCTGCCTCGGTGGATCTGGGCAATCATTACAACTGGTGGAACTATGTTGCGGGAGCCGATTGGCGCCATCCTGAGGGTCCTGGCAGCTCCATCAAGGGGCGGGAACACCATCCGGTGGTGCATGTGGCCTTCGAAGATGCTGAGGCCTATGCCCACTGGGCTGGCAAACGCCTGCCCACCGAGGCGGAGTGGGAATGGGCGGCCCGCGGCGGCCTGGAGGGCAAGGACTATGCCTGGGGCGACGAACTCCATCCTGGCGGCAAAATGCTGGCCAATACGTTCCAAGGCGACTTTCCCTACGCCAACAGCCGACTCGATGGCTGGGAGCGAACCTCGCCCGTGGGCAGCTATCCCGCCAATGGTTATGGATTGGTCGACATGATCGGCAATGTCTGGGAGTGGACGCAAGATTGGTATCTCGACCATGGAGCCCGGCTGGATTCCAGCTGTTGCGCCGCCAGCGCCAGTGCCAGGGAGCGCAGCATCGCCACCGACATGGGCGCCATTCGCATCCCCCGCAAGGTCGTCAAGGGGGGATCTTTTCTTTGCGCCCCGAGCTACTGCAGGCGCTACCGTCCCGCTGCCCGCATGGCCCAGGGCGTGGATACAAGCACTTGTCACATGGGTTTTCGCTGCGTGATCTCCAGCTCAATGCCATGAATCTCACTAACGAACTGGCCAAGGAGCGCAATCGGGCGGCCGAGGAGCGCACCTTGATGGCCTGGATCCGCACCTGCCTATCGCTGATCAGCTTCGGCTTCGGCCTGGACAAAATTGTTGGTGCGATCAACCGCACCCGCCTAGGCGCCAGCGGTCACGCCGACCTGACCGTGCGGCTTGTGGCCATGTCCTTCATCATCACCGGCATCGTGGCCATGGCGGCCGCCACCCGGCAACACCGACGCAACCTGATAATGCTGGGTCGGGCTGACTACACCTACGTGCCCCAGACCTCAATCGGCACCGGCACCGCCCTGGCCCTGATGGCCATCGGCACCGTCTCGCTGCTGACGCTCATCTGGGGAGCCCTGCCCTGAGGGGTGCAAACCAGGGGGACAGGGGGCTTTCGTGCAATTCCTTCGCAAATTGCCCTCAAGCCTTCGCAAACCTTGCGCAATCTGACACCCACCCCGGCAAAGCCATTACCAACATTGGTGCAATGACCTTGGGCCCCCAGCTTTAATCTGGCCTTCCTTGACCAGACAAAAGCTAAGCGCCATAGCATTTCACCTACCGACCATGCAAACTTTGTCTGATCAAGCCTGCAAGATTTCCGAGCCAACCAGTGGAACCGGTTGGCGTCTCGGGCCCTACACCCTGTCGGACGACGGCATGCTCATGCTGGGAGACAGCTTGGTTTCGCTGAGCCCCTTGCAAAGGCGCTTGCTGCAATGCTTCGTGCGACATAACCGCACGCTGTTGAGCAAGGAACAGTTGATGCGTGAAGTCTGGGGTCATGAATATGTCAGCGAAGTCAGCCTGGCCCGGGCCGTGCACAGCCTGCGCCAGGTGTTCGCCCAAGGTCCCCTTGGCAGCCAATTGATCCGCACCGTTTACGGCACCGGGTACATCCTTGAGGCTTCCGTGCGGGAGATCGACCCTCCCGGCGCCTCCCCTGCCAGCCCAAGCCCAGGGCTCATGCCAGCCCAGGCCCAGGATGATTACCTTGATGCCCTCCTGGCCCTGAGGCAGCAAGATCCCACCCAGCTGGCGTTTTCGGAATCCATCCTGCGCCGCTGTTTAAAGGTTCAACCCCATTTCACGCCAGCCCTGACGGCTCTGACCGAAACCCTGCTGCTGCAGCGAGCTTGCGGTTCTGAAGATCCCACCAGCCTGTCGGAAGAAATTGAAATCTTGGTTGCTCAAGCCGAGGCCCAGCAAACCATGACGGTTGAGCTGGAGGCCCTGCGGGCCGAAGCACTGCTGCAACTGCACCGCCAGCCCGATGAGGCCGCACTGTCCTTCAACGCCCACCAAGCAAAAGCCAAGGAACCAGGCCCTGGCCAGCGCACCTGGGCAAGGATGCTGCTGGGTATGGGTGAGTCCCGGTCGGCGCTGCAGCTGCTGGAGCAAGGATTGGACCGGGAGCGTCCCCATGGCTGGCTGTTGGCGGCCCTGGCCCATGCCCATCTGGGCCAGTTCCAACAAGCACTGGAGGCCTTGAAACTACAGCGTCAAACTATTAATCCGGCCTTTCCCTTGCCCCTCAACCATCTAACAGAAGCCCTGATCCTGGCCAGCCAAGGCGACTTTGAAGCGGCACTCACCGCCTTGTCCGCTTCTGGCATTTTGTTCAAACCTTTCGGCAGCCTGCACGCCATCGCCGCCACGGTGCAGGCCTTGGCTGGGCAGCGCTCCCAGGCCCAATCCCTGGTAAGTGAAGCGCACCGCTTGGAACCTAGGCAATTAAGGCTTGCCAGTTTGTGGGGCCTGGCGGCCCTGAACTTGGATGACAAAGCGGGTGCGGAGCATTTCTTCCGACTGGCCAAAACCCATGGCTGCGCCGCCGCCTATTACCTAGAAGATTCGGCCTTCCTGGCTCCCCATCAACAAGGTGCAATGGCAACCAACTATCAGCGCAAGGAGAGCGGCCAGCCCCGATCCCATACCACTAACCTCATCGCCTTGGCCCCTTGGCGCCCCGAAGTACTCAGAGCAATCGAAACGGCATGATTTGGCCCCTCAATGCCATGGGCCCAGACCTGCTTGCCAGCCATGTCCTCCTCCCTTGACCCCCGCTGTCTCACCGCCCGGCGAGCTCGCCAGGTGCTTACCGGTTTAGGTGCGTCCAGCCTGCTCCTGGGCCTGGTGGCCTGCCTGCCCCCCCCGCTCGGGTCCGCCCAGGCCACCGGCGCCCCCAGCCGCGGGGTCGTGAACCTGCCCACGGATCCCCGTTTGCCCCGGGCCGCCGACGGCCGCTCCTATCCGGTTGTGCCAAGCAACCCGGCCGCCATCGCCGGGTTATTGACCACTGTGGAAGTGGCACTGCGCTCTGGTAGTACCCCTGCTGCCGATTTGGCCCAACTGGGCCACCAACAGCAGGTGATCTATCGGGTGCTGTCGCACCGGCCCGACCTGGCCAACCAGGTGCGTGCCTACCTGGCGCCCCGCTGGCAACTGGTGCTGGATCAGCACATGGTGGCGCGGCGAGCCTTTCTGGAAATGCGCCGCGGCAAAAGCCCGGCCGTGAAAGTGCCTGCCTGGCGCATCATTCCCCCCGAGCCAGCCGCCAATCTGCTGGGTTATTACCGCGCCGCCGCCGCTGCAACCGGCATTCCCTGGGAAGTGCTGGCGGCGGTGAACCTGGTGGAAAGCGGCATGGGTCGAATCGACGGGGTGTCGATTGCCGATGCCCGTGGACCGATGCAATTTCTGCCCTCCACCTGGGCAGAAGCTGGCATCGGTAAAGGAGGCGATATTCGCAACCCCCAAGACGCCATCCACGCCGCTGCCCGCTATCTGGTGCGTCGCGGCGGCCTCAAGGACATCCGCAAGGGGCTGTGGGGGCATAACAACAGTTACCAATACGGACGCGCAGTCCTCGCCTACGCCTCCTTGATCAGGGAAGATCCTGCCGCCTACACCGGCCTGTACCACTGGGAAGTCCATTATCCCACCGTCGCCGGCGACCTCTGGCTACCCGTGGGCTATGACCAAGCCAGACCCCTGGCGGTGGCCACCTTCTTGCAACAGTCCCCCGCCAGCGCCCCGCCCGCAGCGGTAGCAGCAATCCTGATCAGCCAGCAAGCCAAGCCTTGACTTCACCGCACCAAAGGCAACGATGCTGACTGCGATACCCCTGCCCCTGGAGGACTTGCCGCCCCTGCCCCCTCTCAATCTGGCGGTTGTGGGGCATGTGGAAATGGTGAGCTTCGTTGAAGTTGCCCAGCTACCTTCAGCGGGCAGCATCACGGCCGCCAAGGCCTTCCACCAATGCCCAGCCGGCGGCGGTGCGGTGGTTGCGGTCCAGCTGGCGCGACTCACGGGCCAAAAGGTGCGGTTTTTCACAGCCCTGGGGTGCGATCCAATCGGCGAACAGGCGGCCAGGGAACTGACCGCTATGGGTCTGGAGCTGCATGTGGCTTGGAGGCAGGCCCCGACCCGCCAGGCCATCACCTTCATTGATGGTGATGGCGAGCGCACGATCACGGTGATCGGGGAGCGGCTGGCGGCCCATGGCAGCGATGCTTTGCCATGGGAAGGACTGTCCGATTGCGACGGGGTGTTTGTGACAGCGGCTGACGCAGCAGCTCTGAGACAAGCGCGGCGCGCCAAGGTGCTGACAGCGACTCCCCGCACCCGCCTCGATGTGCTGCAGGAGGCGGGGGTGCAGCTGGATGCCCTGATTGGTAGCGCCCTTGATCCCGCCGAAACCTATCGCGACGGTGATCTCAATCCTTCCCCCACCCTGGTGATTCGTACCGAAGGCGCCCGGGGCGGGCAGGTCAGTCCAGGGGGCCGTTTCCTGGCCCCCCAACGCAAGCGACCCGTGGCTGACACCTACGGTGCCGGCGATTCCTTTGCCGCCGGCGTGACGGCGGCACTGGCAGCCCAATGGCCGCTGGCGGCAGCGATCAGCCTGGGCTGCCACTGTGGGGCCGCCTGTTTGGATGGCAGGGGACCCTATGGGGGTCAACTCAGACAGGCGAATTCCGGGGCAGCATGGGTCCGGGGTCTGGAGGCAGGCGCCGGAAGTGACTAAGGGTATCGAGCAGCTCATCGGTATCAACCGGCTTGATCAACAAGAAGTTGATGCCGGCCTCCAGAAAAGCCCTATCGGATTCGAGAAAGACATCCCCAGTCATGCCGATGATCGGCAGCTGGTTATAGCGATGATCCGGGCGATGATCTTGGCGGATACGCCGAGCCGTCTCCAAACCACCGATACCGGGCATGGACATATCCATCAACACCATATCTATGGGATTGATGGCCATGAGCGCGAGCGCCTCTTCGCCACTGGAGGCAGCGAAGACCGTAGCGCCATGAGATTCGAGGATCTCCTGCAGGCAATGGCGCAAGCTGTGGTAATCCTCGGCCAAAAGAAGGTGCAATCCCGCTAAGCGTGGAACCTCAGGATCTGGTGAAGACAATCCAAAAACCTGGGTCGACATGTCAAAGTCGGAATAAAAATCTGATTCGGCCGACACCTGCTTTTCGGGTAGCCGTAAGGGTAACAGGATGAAGAAACAACTACCTCGACCCTTTTGGCTATCCACCAGCAACTGGCCGCCAAGGGACTGGACAATATCGCGACTAATAAATAACCCCAGGCCCGTACCCCCCTCGTCGTTGGTATTGACGATATCAAGACGTTGAAAAGGAAGAAAAAGACTGGCACACTCGTTGGCTTCCAGTCCAGGGCCCGTATCTTCGACAGCAATGCGCAGGGTATGGGCTTCAGCGGTGCCTGACGGCACAAGACTCCAATGCAAACGGACCGTTCCTTGGCTAGTGAACTTGCAGGCATTGGAAAGCAAGTTTAGAATCACCTGCTTGAGCTTCATCGAATCTGTGAGAATAAGCTCGGGCACATCAGCATCAATATCGACTAGGAAATTGAGACCTTTGGACTCAAACTGAGGTGCCATAATTTGATAGAGGATTTTGGTAGTCTCTCTCACCGCCACCGGCTCCAAACGAATTCTTGCTAGCTGGCCTTTTGGCCGCTCGGGGTCAAGCAAATCATTGACTACATCCAAAGCGTGTTGACTGGCCGAAAGTATGGCGCCATACCTGAAATGGTCGTCTTGATCAACCTGGGTGGCCATGGCCTGATCGGCGTGGTTGCGAATCGCCGCAAGGGGTGTGCGAATTTCGTGGCTCATGCGACTGATTAAATTCTGATTTTCAGTAAGAGCATGGCGAGCGGCGGCACCACTCTTGAGCGCCTGTTGTTCGCTTTCTTTGATCTGTTCTATCAAGGTGGCCACAATCATAGCAACCAGACCAGTGGTAATCACAAATAAATTGAGTGCGTAATAGTTTATGGCACCAGAATGTCTAAATGGCCCGTCCCCGATACTGGTGGACCACAAGGTAACAATGGAAAGATAAAGGGAAGCAAAGCAAGCAGCTAAGCGGCCGCGCACCAGTCCCGGAATCACCACCAAGGGCCGATAGAGATCAAGGTTACTGATGAGGGAAAGACCATCCAGGGTCATAACCACAAAGAGGCTTAGCCCTTCCACCATGATCAGGGCCGGTACCACCGCATCTACCAGGTTGTCGCGCCAGGCGCGACGTCGACTGAACAGAATCAATAACAGGGGCGTGAGCTGGGCCTGGGCAATGCCATTACTAGACCACCAATTGAGCCATGCCTGAGTGACAAAAAATGGTGCCGATGAAACCTGGCCGGGCTGCAAGACCAGCATCCCCAAGGTTGCACTCAAGGGTTGCAGCACCAGAAAGACCAGGCCCACCAACCACAACAGGTCTGTAAGACGCTTGAGGTCGGAGCGCAGGTTGAGAAATCCAAAACTAAAGGCACCCACCAGACCTTCAAACCCATTGGAAAGACCCAACGCCAAGGCAATCCAGAACGGCAAGCCGGCGCTGAGGCCCAACAGGCATTGGCCCGCGACGATTCCAGGCCAAAGGCCGGGACCAAAAAGAATCACCGCCGCCAGGGCAATGCCTTCTGGGACAAAAAAAATGGGCGTCAGCACCTGATGCTGAACACTTACCTGGAAGGAGGCCTGGCCAAAAAGAAAATAGAGAGCAGCCAGCACACAGGACTGCAATAGCTGAGTCTTTTCAGGTCGACAACGACGCAAAAAATCGGCCATCCCTTTGCGAGGCAAAAACAGGGAAAGGATAGAAATGGCCTGGTGGTGGCAGGTAAAGATAATACTAACAATGAAAAACAGAACAGGAATCAACGAAATCGAAATTTTGTTTAAATGAAAGAAAATATAACAATTAGTTATTTTATTTGAGTCTGTTCGACGTCATCACTGATCACGTAAGCTTTATAAATGGCTATAATCGTTGCCTCGCACCTCGTCACGAATCCACCAGGTGCTCTAAAACCAACTAACACTGCCCGGCGTCGCCGGCCCCTTTCCCCATGGACCGAACGGGCCACGCCAGCACCACCGCAGCCGAAATCGCCCTTGCTGCCATGCGGGCCTCCGTTTTCGGCACCGATCCGATGGCACCGGCCCCACCCGTGAGTCCCTCCATCGTGGCACCGACAGCTCCAAAGGCACCGGTGAATGCCAGCCCCCACAACGGCTCAAAAAACCCCGCCGATCTCGGCGATTTCCTTGAAACCGCGGGACTGCTGGAGTACGACCCTGAGGCGATCAGCCGCATCTACGCCGGCCATCCCCAGCGCCTGGCCCGCCGGCTACGTCAGACCTTGATCCCGATCGGCCTTTTTTTGCTGGGAGTAGGCAGCGACAAGCTCACGGGCCAGCTCAAGCAGCCCGAACGGGCCCGGGCCCGGGCCCGCGAATGCGCCGAGCTGCTGGCGGCCCTGGGACCGGCCTTCATCAAGGCAGGCCAGGCCCTCTCCACCCGGCCGGACATCGTGCCGCCGCTCCTGCTCGAAGAACTGGCCCAACTGCAGGATCAATTGCCAGGATTTGATCCCGAGCTGGCCATGGCCTGCATCGAAGAGGATCTCGGTGCTCCGGTGGCCACCCTGTTTGCCCACCTGGAGCGCGATCCCATCTCAGCCGCCTCCCTCGGCCAAGTGCATCGGGGCATCCTGCCCAATGGACAGAAGGTGGCCGTCAAGGTGCAAAGACCCGGCCTGCGAGAGCAGATCACCCTTGATCTCTACATCGTGCGCAACATCGCCGCCTGGCTTAATCGCAGGGTGCGGGTTATCCGCAGCGATTTGGTAGGGCTGATTGATGAATTGGGGCGCCGTGTGTTTGAAGAGATGGATTATCTCAATGAAGCCGCCAATGCCGAACGCTTCGCCGAATTGCATGCCGCCAACCCCCGCATCGCCGTTCCAGCCATCTACCACGAGGCCACCAGTCGGCGCGTGCTGACCATGGAATGGATCGACGGTGTCAAACTCACCAACCTCGACGCCGTGCGCAATCTCGGCATCGATCCAGACGACATGGTGCAGGTGGGCGTCGACTGCAGCCTGCAACAATTACTTGAACACGGCTTTTTCCACGCCGATCCCCACCCTGGCAACCTGCTGGCCCTCGCCGATGGCCGCCTGGCCTACCTCGATTTCGGCATGATGAGCACGGTCAGCCGCGAGGCTCGCACGGGGCTAATCCAGGCGGTGGTCCATCTGGTCAACAGAAATTTCGGCGCCCTTTCCAAGGACTTTGTCAGCCTCGGATTTTTGGGGGAAGAGGTGAATTTGGAGCCGATTGTACCGGCCTTTGAAAGCGTATTTGGTCAAGCCATAGAGATGGGTGTCAGCCGCATGGATTTCAAAGCCGTCACCGACGATCTCTCGGGCGTAATGTATCGCTTTCCTTTCCAAGTTCCGCCTTACTACGCCCTGATCATCCGCTCACTTGTGACCCTCGAAGGCATCGCTCTCAGCGTTGATCCCGACTTCAAGATCTTGGGCGCGGCCTACCCTTATTTTGCCAGGCGTCTGATGGAAGACCCGGATCCGCAACTGCGCAGCAGCCTGCGGGAGATGCTCTTCGATGGCGATGAATTCCGCTGGCAGCGCCTTGAAAATCTGCTCAGCAGTGCCTCATTGCAACAACAACTCGACCTCGAAGGCCTGCTCGATCAGGTGATTGAGTTTCTTTTTTCCGCCAACGCCGGCATGCTGCGGCGCCAACTCGTCGACGCCGTGATCGCCCAGATGGACGGACTGGCCTGGCGCACCACCCTGCAGCTAGGCCGCCGCATGCCGGCAGGCCTGTTGCCCCCGGGCCTGCGCCAACGCCAGCAACTTCCAGACTCCCTGGCCAGCGAACCCCTGCTCGACCTCGAACCAGTAAGACAACTGGCGACCATCCTGCGGGACCTACCCAACTTCGAACCCCGGCTGCTTTTGCGGCGCCTGCCCCGCCTGCTGGCCGAGCCAGACCTGAGACGCATGGGGGTAGAAGTGGCGCGAGGACTGGCAGAAAAAGGCGTTGTGCGGCTGGTGAGGGACGTGCTGGTCGCTCCGGCGCGGTAGAGGCGGGAATAGATTGCCCCTGATTTTTAGACGGAACAACGGCCCATGGTGGTGGCGAAACGGCAAAGGCTGCTGGCTATCGCCATCGGCCTGACGTTATGGGGAACGACCAGCCCTACCCCGGCGGCCGAGAATGTGGTCTTCGTTTCTGGCGCCTTCCGTCGCTCGATTCCGGTCGCTGATCTCGAGCGCCTGGCCGCCAGCGGCCAGGCCAAGGGCCTACTGGGCGATCTGCTGCGCTTCAGCAACCAGAAGCCGGAGGACGTGCAAAAAATGCTTAAAGAATCGGTCAGCCTGCCGATCGGTATGGTTTCGCGGCTGCTGAACACCCGCATCGGCATAGCGATACTTGATCGCTTTAGCACTATCGTTCATCCCCTGCGGGCCAGCGAAGACGGAATGGTCGCCCTGCGCTCGGCGATCGTGCTGGGTCTGAACAACGATCAAAAGTCCCTCTCGGCCATCAGCTTTCTACGGGCCTATCCCACCCGGGAGATGGCCGTCAGCATCCCAGCCCTGCTGGGGTTAATGGAAAAAGCCTCCTCCATCGCCGAGCTGGTGCGCTTCTTCTCAGAATCCCCCCTGGACGGCCTGCGAGGTCCTGCAGCGACCGCACCGGCCCCCAATGCAGCCGAGGCACCTCTGACCACCCCGGCCACCAAGGCCCCCTGAAGCCGGGCAACGTAGATTCAACCAAGCTCCTCCCCCTCCCCACCGTGCCCCTGCTCCAAGCCCTGCGTCGCCTGGGCCAGCGCCCCACGATGCAGGACTGGCCGGGGCTGATTGAGGCCTATCGCCCCTGGTTGCCCGTGAGCGCCAGCACCCCGGTGATCACCCTCAGGGAAGGGGCCACCCCGCTGATTCCAGCCCCGGCCATCTCTGAACGCATCGGCCGGGGGGTTTCGGTGTTTCTCAAGTACGACGGTCTCAACCCCACGGGCTCCTTCAAAGACCGGGGCATGACCATGGCGATCAGCAAAGCCAAGGAAGCAGGCTCTGAAGCTGTGATCTGCGCCAGCACAGGCAATACCTCCGCCGCTGCCGCCGCCTATGCCCGCCGGGGTGGCATGCGCGCCTTCGTGCTGATCCCTGACGGCTATGTAGCCCAGGGAAAACTGGCCCAGGCTCTTTTGTATGGGGCCGAGGTGCTAGCGGTCAAAGGCAATTTCGACCGGGCCCTGGCCATCGTTCGTGAAGTGGCCGATCTCTATCCGATCACCCTGGTTAATTCCCTCAATCCCTACCGCCTACAGGGTCAGAAGACTGCGGCCTTCGAAGTGATTGACGCCCTGGGCGATGCCCCCGACTGGCTTTGCATCCCCATGGGCAATGCCGGCAACATCAGCGCCTACTGGATGGGATTCAAGGAATACCAGCAGGCCGGCAACTGCCAGAAACTGCCCCGCATGATGGGTTTCCAGGCCGCCGGAGCAGCTCCCCTGGTCCTGGGGGAGACGGTGGAACAGCCAGACACCATCGCCACCGCCATCCGCATCGGCAACCCGGTGAATCGCGATAACGCCATCAGGGCCCGCGAGGAAAGCCAGGGTGACTTCATGGCCGTCACCGACGCCGAGATCATCGAGGCCTACAAGTTGCTGGGCAGCGCCGAAGGCGTCTTCTGTGAACCTGCCAGTGCGGCATCTGTAGCCGGCCTGCTCAAACGCCATGGTGAGGTGCCTGCGGGGGCCCGGGTGGTCTGCGTCCTCACCGGCAATGGCCTCAAGGATCCCTCCACCGCCATCGAACACAACGATTCCACCTTCCACACCGGCATTGAGGCCGACACCAACACGGTGGCCAGGGTGATGGGCTTCTAAAGGGCTGCACTGCAGACCAGAACCTGGCCCCAGCCAGTCACCAAAACCCAGCCAGTCACCAAAACAAGGCTTCCGCGCTGGCGGGGCCTTTTTTTTTGGCCCATCGGCAGGGTCAACCGCCGGGGAATATGGGGGCCAAACCTGATCCGATCGCCAAAGCGTCCCAGGGAAAATCTGGTGAAGAAAGAGGCGAAAGCGGGGAAAAGGTAAGGGAACATTCAAGCCTTTGCCAAGGCTGGCATTCCCCAGGACCGGGAAACTGAGGAAAACATGATCAAGGGGTCTGATTCGGGCCAGCCATCCCAAACCGCTGTGAACAAAAAATCAAGAACCAAACAGCGGTAAAGGGGTTTTCCACCGTTTCCCCAGCCCCTACTACGGCTATTTTGTTTATCTTTTAAAAATCAAAACTATGGAGTAGTCGAGGGCTCGCCGGCCGGTTCGGCACCGTTGGGGTGCGGCACCGTTGCGCTTTGGCCCTGGCTGTGAAACCGTGGGCCCAACATTCAGAACCTCCGGCCAGCCATCGCTGTCCACCCCTTGCCATGAAGTTGGTGTGCTCCCAGGCCGAACTCAATGCCAGCCTTCAGCTGGTCGGTCGGGCAGTGGCGGCCCGACCGACCCATCCGGTCCTGGCCAACGTGTTGCTCACCGCTGATGCCGCCACCGGGCGACTCAGCCTCACCGCTTTCGATCTCAGCCTCGGCATCCAGACCAGCCTTGCTGCAGCGGTCGAAACGAGTGGGGCCATCACCCTGCCGGCCCGCCTGTTTGCCGAAATTGTCAATCGCCTGTCGGCGGAAAGTCCCCTCAGCCTCAGTTGCCTGGAAGGGGACGAGCAGGTGGAACTGACCAGCTCGGGCGGCAGCTACCGCATGCGCGGTATGCCCGCCGATGATTTCCCCGATCTTCCCCTCAACCAGACCGGCACCTCAATCCGTCTCGATGCCGATGCCCTGGTCAGGGGCTTGCGGGCCACCCTTTTCGCCAGCAGTGGCGATGAGGCCAAGCAAGTGCTTACCGGGGTGCACCTGCGCCTTGATGGCGCAGGGCTTGAATGCGCCGCAACCGATGGCCACCGGCTTGCGGTGCTCCACCTGGCCCACGGCGCTACGGCCCCCGCCAGTGACGGTGAGCCTTTTGACGTCACCGTGCCCGCCCGCTCCCTGAGGGAGCTGGAGCGGTTGCTCAGCGGCCGGCCTTCCCAGGAGCCCCTCAGCCTCTTCTGTGACCAGGGGCAAGTGGTGGTCCTTTGGGCTGATCAGGTGCTGACCAGTCGCAATATCGATGGCGTCTATCCCAATTACGCCCAACTGATTCCAGCCAGCTTCAATCGCCAAGTGCGGCTTGATCGACGAGGCTTCATCGCTGGTTTGGAGCGCGTGGCGGTGCTGGCCGATCAGCACAACAACGTTGTGACGATCAGCGCCGATCCGGCCGCCGGCAAGGTCACGATCCGCGCCGACGCCCAGGACGTGGGCAGTGGTTCGGAATCTCTGGCAGCCAGCATTGAAGGCGATCCCATCGACATCGCCTTCAATGTCCGCTATCTGCTGGATGGACTGAAGGTGATGGGGGGCAACGAGGTGGTTCTCAAATGCAACGCCCCCACCACCCCTGCGGTCCTGGAGCCAGTTGGTGAGCCAGATACTTTTGTATATCTGGTGATGCCGGTGCAGATCCGAACCTGAAGACGTGACCCTTCCGGAGCAGTTGTTACTGAGTGACCTGCTGGCCAGGCGCGTGCGCTGTGATCAGGGTACCGACCATGGAGCGGGGCTCCTTGGCTGGATGCATCCCCCCGTCCATCGCCTGCTCGGCTGGGTCAGCCGCCCTTCCGCCTTTGGCCAGCGCCGCCAGGTGTGGCGCCTCAATCAGCTCAGGGGCCTCAGCGAGCAGGAGGCTTTTGTCAAAGGGTCCCCAGCCGATACCGATCCCGCCACCCTTGAGCGCTTGCCCACCTTGTTTGACGCGACCCTCATCGGAGCCGATGGCCAGAACCTGGGCCATGTGGCCGATGCCGCAGTCGAACTGCGTAGCGGTCGCATCCTCCACTACCTGGTTTCCCGCAGTGATCCCCGGCTTCCCGGCAGCAGCCGCTGGCGGCTCAGCCCCGACCGCATCGTCGACCAGCAGAGCGGTCGAGTCATCACCGCCCTGCGGGAGTTGGATGATTTGCCCCTGGCCCGGGCCAGTGTGCGTCAGGAATTCCTGCGTCGATCCCGGCGCCTTCGCGATCAGGTGGGCCAGGAGACCTCCCGGCTGCGGGATCAGTTTCAGCAGGTTGGCGATCGGGTTGAGGACAAATTGGAGGGTTGGCTTGAGGAACCCCCTTGGGAGGAGGGCGAACGGGGTCGGGGAGAACCGCAAGGTCCTTTCTCCTATGGCCCCGGCGGGCGTTGGGATCCAAGCGAAGACCAACATCCCGATGCCCGTGGTCGCGCCACTGGCTCCGACCCGTTGGAGGACTGGGATGAAGACGCTGGGGAGCCTTGGCAATCAGCCCCGGCCGATCCCCCCGTCGAGTCCAGCGGTTCCAGTCGCCGCAGTCGCCCAGTCGAGAGCCCCATTCCCCGCTCCCGTCGTTCCCCCGGACCGGGGGCATCGGCAGAGCCGGAGGAGGAGGGGGACCCCTGGGTGTAATGCCCTTGGACACCTCGGGTGACGCGCTGTTGGAGACTCAGGTGCTGTCGTTGTTGGCGCCGCTTTGGTGGACCCCACCCTGACCTTTTCGGTGCCCGATGCCCTGCGCAAGGAGGGCCTGAGCCAAGCCGATTACGACGAAATCGTGCGGCGCCTGGGCCGCGCCCCCAACCGGGCCGAGTTGGGCATGTTCGGCGTCATGTGGTCAGAGCACTGCTGCTATCGCAACTCCAGACCCCTGCTGGCCCAGTTCCCCACCAGCGGTCCCCGCATCCTGGTGGGGCCCGGCGAAAACGCCGGCGTGGTGGATCTCGGCGAAGGTCAGCGCCTCGCCTTCAAGATTGAGAGTCATAACCATCCCTCGGCCGTCGAGCCTTTCCAGGGGGCTGCCACCGGAGTCGGCGGCATCCTGCGCGACATCTTCACCATGGGCGCCCGACCGATCGCCCTGCTCAATGCCCTGCGCTTTGGGCCCCTCGAAGATCCCCGCAATTGCGGCCTGTTGGAGGGGGTGGTGGCGGGCATCGCCCATTACGGCAATTGTGTTGGCGTGCCCACCGTGGGCGGCGAAGTTGGTTTTGACCCCAGCTATTCAGGCAATCCCCTCGTCAACGCCATGGCCCTGGGCCTGATGGAAACTGAGGGCATCGTGCGTTCTGGTGCCGCCGGCATTGGCTATCCGGTGGTGTACGTGGGCAGTACCACCGGCCGTGATGGCATGGGGGGCGCCAGCTTTGCCAGTGCCGAACTCAGTGCGGCTTCCCTTGACGATCGCCCCGCCGTGCAGGTGGGGGACCCTTTTTTGGAGAAGGGCTTGATCGAGGCTTGTTTGGAGGCGTTCCAAAGTGGCGATGTGGTCGCCGCCCAAGACATGGGCGCCGCTGGCCTCACCTGCAGTTGTTCGGAGATGGCCGCCAAGGGGGGTGTCGGGATCGAGCTGGATCTCGATCGGGTGCCGGCCCGCGAGCAAGGCATGACGGCCTACGAGTTTTTGCTCTCGGAATCCCAGGAACGCATGTTGTTCGTGGTCAAACCGGGCCGCGAGGAGGCCTTGATGGAACGCTTTCGCCGCTGGGGCCTCCAAGCTGCTGTGGTGGGAAGGGTATTGGCCGAGAACGTCGTGCGGGTGCTGCAGGCGGGGCAGGTGGCCGCCGAGGTCCCTGCCAGTGCCCTGGCCGACGACACCCCCATCAACCATCACGTGCTCCTGGAGTCTCCCCCTGCCGAGATTCAGGAGCACTGGAGGTGGCAGGAATCGTCCCTGCCTGTGCCAACTAGTGGAGGTGTGGTTCTGCCTTCGGGCCAGTTGTCCTGGGGGGAGGTGCTGCTACGCCTGCTTGATGACCCCACGATTGCCAGCAAGCGTTGGATTTGGCGCCAGTACGACCACCAGGTGCAGGCCAACACCGTCGTGCCCCCGGGGGGCGCCGATGCCGCCGTATTGCGTCTGCGACCCCAGCAAGGGGATGGGGCGATGGTTGCTGGCCACCGGGGGGTGGCGGCGGTGGTGGATTGTCCCAATCGCTGGGTGGCCCTGGATCCGGAGCGGGGCGGCATGGCGGCCGTGGCGGAGGCGGCCCGCAATCTCAGCTGCGTCGGCGCCGAACCGCTGGCGGTCACCGACAACCTCAACTTTCCCTCACCGGACACCGACACGGGCTATTGGCAGCTGGCCCAGGCCTGTCGCGGCTTGTCCCAGGCCTGTATCGCCCTCGGCACCCCCGTCACGGGGGGCAATGTCTCTTTGTATAACGAAACCCGCTTGCCCGATGGCCGCATCCAACCGATACAGCCGACGCCGGTGGTGGGCATGGTGGGCTTGGTCAGCGATCTCAACCGGGTGCGGGGGATGGGTTGGCGCCAGCCGGGCGATGCCATCTGGCTGCTGGGCCTGGCTCCTGAGAGCGGTGTTGTTGGATCCGATGACAGGATCAGCTTGGCGGGCAGCAGCTATCAGACGGTTATCCATGGCCTCTGCACCGGTCGCCCCCCCCGCATTGATCTGGAGCTGGAGGCTCGGCTCCAGGAGCTGCTGCGGCGTGCCATCGCCGCCGATCTGGTGGCCAGTGCCCACGACCTGAGTGATGGGGGTTTGGCGGTGGCCGCCGCTGAAGCCTGCCTGGCGGGCGGCCTGGGGGCCTTCCTGGATCTGCCCGCCAGTGGGGTGCGCCGCGACCGTCTGTTGTTTGCGGAGTCCGCCGGGCGCGTGTTGGTGAGCGTGCCGGTTGGGGCGGCTGCAGGTTGGCGCCAGTTGCTGAGTGAGGCGGCTGCCGTGGGTGTACCCACCACTTTGCTGGGTGAGGTGGTGGCCCAGGCCGAGCTGAGGGTGACCATCGGGGCTGAAACCTTGCTGCAGCTGTCCCTGGACTCCTTGCGGGACAGTTTTGAGGGTGGTATTCCCCGTCGCCTCGGGGCGAATCCCCTTGGCGATTTGCCGCCCACGGTTTGAGTCCGGCGGCTTTCGCCACCTCCGCCCCAGCGTCGATGCGTCAAGATGCACGCAGTCAGGAGGTGGTCTGCCCCGTGCCAACCCGTCCTCCCCATGGCTTTTTCCATGGTTGAGTCCCCACTGGTTGAGATTCCAGCCGATCGCGCCGACAAGCCCGAAGAAGCTTGCGGTGTGTTCGCCGTTCTGGCTCCTGGGCAACCGGTCGCCAACCTCACTTATTTCGGTCTCTACGCTCTGCAGCACCGCGGCCAAGAATCGGCGGGCATGGCGGTCTTCGATGGCCCCCAAGTGCGGCTGCACAAGGACATGGGTTTGGTCAGCCAGGTCTTTGATCAGGACGTCCTGGAGCGCATGACCGGCGAGCTGGCGATCGGCCATAACCGCTATTCCACAACTGGTAGCAGCAAGGTTTGCAACGCCCAACCGGTGGTGATCATGACCCGCCTCGGGCCCTTAGCCCTGGCTCACAACGGCAACTTGGTGAATGCGGCCGAGCTGCGCTTGGCCCTTGATCACCTCGCCGGTGAATTCACTTCCACCACCGATTCCGAGTTGATCGCCTTTGCTTTGCAACAGGCGGTTGATGGCGGGTTGGACTGGGTTGCAGCCATCCGTCAGGCGGTGGGCCGTTGCCGCGGCGCCTTCAGCTTGCTGATCGGCACCCCCGAGGGGCTGTTTGCGGTCCGGGATGGTCATGGCATCAGGCCGCTCGTGTTTGGTCGCTTGGGGGAAGAGGAGGAGGGGCAGTGGGTGGCCAGTAGTGAATCCTGTGGACTAGACATTATTGGTGCCAAGTATGTTGATGATGTATATCCCGGTGAGTTAATACATTTTCGTAGCGGTGATTTAGAGCCAAAGCGGCTGATTTGGTGCGAAGAACCTGCCAAACTGTGTGTCTTTGAGATGATTTATTTTGCCCGTCCTGATAGTCGATTCTTTGGTGAGTCGCTCTACAGCTATCGCGTCCGTATCGGTGAGGCCCTGGCGCGTCAGAAACCCGTGCTGGCCGATCTTGTTATTGGTGTTCCAGATTCTGGTATCCCTGCGGCCATTGGTTATTCCCAATTTAGTGGCATTCCCTTTGCCGATGGCCTGATCAAGAACCGTTATGTCGGTCGTACTTTCATTCAGCCAACCCAGGCGATGCGCGAAGTCGGTATTCGCGTCAAGCTCAATCCCCTGCCCGATGTGCTGGCTGGTAAACGGGTTGTGGTGATTGATGATTCGATCGTGCGGGGCACCACCAGCCGCAAGTTGGTTCAGGCTCTGCGCGATGCCGGGGCCACCGAGGTCCACATGCGCATCAGTTCACCGCCGGTAACCCATCCCTGCTTTTATGGGATCGACACCGATACCCAGGATCATTTGATTGCGGCCCGCCTCAACCTGGCCGAAATCGAAGCCCATCTGGGCGTTGATTCACTCGCCTATCTCAGTAAGGATGGCATGTTGGAGTCCGCCCACGCCCCCTCCAGCCAGTTCTGTACGGCCTGCTTTGATGGCCAATACCCCATCGAAATGGATGAGGAAGTGCGCGGCAGTAAATTGATGTTGGAGCCTGCCGGCCTGGCAGCTGCGCCGGTGCCGGTAGCCTAAGTTTAACCATTACTGAGAAAAACCAGTTTGGGGTTTTTAGGCAGGAATAGCCAACAGGAATGGCAAATTAATTTGTTTGATTCCAGCTCAGAATTAATAGCCCCCGGCTCTGTCCGGAATCCTTGTCAATTTCGCCCATGGCTCGCCACAGCGCTTCGGCTTTAACCCACACCGCAGGATAGCGATAGCGAGCCACATCTAAAATCAGAACGCGATCGCTACGGCTGTCGTAGGCAGCGATCGGTGAAATGTGACCGCTACCTTTCTGGGCTATGCCACTGCGCAGATAATTCACCACCAGACGATCGCGGCGATCGCGGAGACCCTCTCGCAACAGTTGGCGGAACTGCTCCAGGCTCAGTTGGTCCCCGTGGAAACGCCGCACCACCAGACCGTGGTCG
>JBKDVK010000072.1:0-25349 GCA_046338875.1 Cyanobacteriota bacterium
TGTTCCAGGGCGGTGCTGAGGACCTGCATTGAGCCTTCCAGGTGCCACAGCCCCAGGGGTTCCTGGGCCATCTGCAGCACCGTGGCGCCATAGAGAGCCGCGGTGCGGTCGGCGGGCTCCTGGGAATAGAGCTTCAGCTGCAGGTCGAGGAAATGGCGCAGTCGCGCCCCCTCCGGCCCGCCCTGGCAGCCCGTCAGCCGTTGCAGATCGGCCACCGTGGCCCCGGTGAGCAGCCCCGCCGCCAGGGTGGAAAGGTCCAGGGCCCCCAGCAATTGGCCCAGGTCCCAGGCAGAGCGGGGCGCCAGCACCGGATCGCGGCCGGCAAAGGCCCAGCTGGATCGATGCAGGGCAGCGCAGAGCCGCCAAAAACGCTCGCTGCCAGGAAACTGGCGCTGGCGTTCGCTGGCCCAGGCGGCGGGATCGCGGTGCAGCCGCACCGGCGCTTGGCCATCGCCCAGGTCCACCACGCAACCCGGATCCAAAGGCGTCGCCGCCGGCGCCGCCACGCCGAGATGGCGAAACAGCCGCTCGTGGATGCCGCCCGGCTCCAGCCCCGCCACCTGGGTGGCCCCCACATCAAAGTTCCAGGGGCCCCGGCGGAAGCTGCCGGCGCAGCCGCCGCTCTGGGAGTGGGCCTCCAACAGCGTCACCGCCAGACCCTCGCGGGCCAACAGGGCCGCCGCCGTCAGGCCGGCGATGCCGGCCCCCACCACCACCACGTCCGGCACTGCGTTGTCCTTGGCCATGGGCGCATGCTGGCAGGGTCAAACGGCCATCGCCTGCCGCCTGCCATGACCGCCGCCGCTGCCCTGGCCCCCTGGTTGGCCGAGCGCCTGGGGCTCAGCTTGCGGGATCGCCAGCCAGTGGGAGGGGGTTGCATCCATCGGGCCTGGCGCCTGCGGCTGGAGGGCTCGGGCCCCACCTATCTGTTCGCCAAAACCAACCGTCCCGACGCCCTGCCTCTACTGGAGGCGGAGGCCGATGGCTTGGTGGCCCTGGCGAAGGCGGCCGAGGGCAGTGGCCTGGTGGTGCCCCAACCCCTGGCCTTGGGTCTGGTGGGGGGCGAGGCGGTGCTGGTGCTTCCCTGGCTCGACCTGGGCCTGGGCCCTGGTGCTGACTCGAGCCGCACCTGGGCCGCCGTGGGGGCGGGCTTGGCGCGGCTGCATCGCCGCAGCCTGGTGGCGCCGTTAGGGCCTGGCGATCGGCTGGGGTCCTTTGGCTGGTGCCGCGACAACGCCATCGGCACGGCCCCCCAGGCCAATGGCTGGATGGGCAATTGGAGCAGCTTCTTTGCCGAGCGGCGCCTGGCGCCCCAGCTCGAGACCCTGGCCCGCAGCGGCAGGTCCGTGGCGGGGGCCGATGCCTTGCTGGGGCAATTGGACGATCTGCTGGCGGACCACGAACCCGATGCCTGCCTGGTCCATGGCGATCTCTGGAGCGGCAATCTCGATGTCCTCAGTGCCCTGGCGGCAACCTGCCAGCCTGGCCAAGCGGAATGGCCGCTGGCCGTCGGGGCCCTCTTCGATCCCGCCAGCTACCGAGGGGACCGGGAGGTGGATCTGGCCATGGCCCGCTTGTTCGGCGGAGTGCCCCAGGCGTTTTTCGACGGCTATAGCGATGAGTGGCCCTTGCCGCCTGGTCATGAACAGCGGCTCCCCCTTTACAACCTCTATCACCGGCTCAACCACGCCAATATGTTTCCCGGCGGATGGTGATTGAGGCCACCCCGTCCTCGTGAGCTGACTCATGCAGGCCAATGTGACGCTCCAGCCGATCGTCGTTGTCCTGCACCTGCCCTTGCCCTTGCAGCCGCCGCACTGAGGAGTAGTCGGTTGCAATTACGGGTGCATGGGCTAACGGGAGGCCCGTAGCTGTAACACTAAAACGCAGAAATGCACTATGCAATGGTTAACAATCTTTGCAACCACCAGAGCAAAGCAAAGGAAGAGCAGCTCGCATATTTCAAAGTATTACAAATTACTGAGTAGCTTGTTTTAAGCATGGATAAGGTCGAGTACATAATTAAAACAGACACACAACTTTTCGCCATGAAAAGCCACCTCTTTCTGGCTGCCTTCTTACTGGCTTCAGGCGTAGGCACGAGCATGCCTGCATATGCTGCCGGCTTGTCGGGTCGTGTAGCCAACTGTCCTTTAGAGACGAAGGGTTTGACGGCTCTTGTGGGCCCACTGGCGGCGGCAATTGCGGGCAATTTAGTTGGTGCAGCTGTGGATTCTGTTGTTAGCTATCTCAATACTGACAGGGCTGCCACCTTCAGCGTGACCCTTCCTGAGCAATCGCCAGCGTCTCTGCTTCAAAACAATCAATGTCTCTATGTAAGTTCAACCAGCTTGGGTGGCAGAGATCTCAATAAACCTGACGTACTGCAGAAACTGGCAGATGCCGGTTTCCTAGCGGTAATCGCGTTTGAGCCCCCCGATAATCCGACCGACAAGCAAATTGTGTTGCACCCCACAATCAAACGCTGGTCCTATTCGCGGTTCCTTGATCGCTCCTGCCCATTGTTCCGGAATTGCAGCAAGCGTGATCTAGTAGTGGCCCTCACCTTTTTGGCGCCTACCGAACCCAATGGCACTGCAGCCGTGACTGCCTCAGCCATCGGAGTCACTCTATCAAGGGCCACAACGAATGATGTCAAAAGTGTCTTTTCTCCTGGCACGAAACTTCCTTGGTTCAAGGTTACACCTGCACAAGGTCCTGTAAATGTGCGCTTCTCACTATCGGAAACATCCAGGCCAGGAGCTGTAGCCAAAGCCATTGCCCTTGCCCTGGAAGGCCAGAAAGGAAATCTTAGTAAAGGCGCTCAAACAGCCGTCCAGAATGCCTTCCCACAGGGTAATGGGGCTACACCGTAGCCAAGTGGTTGGCTCCTTGAGTTGGCTCGAATCACACTGCTGATCGATTAAAAGCTATTTCTTACTGACTGTGTCATGACAAAAGCAATTGCCCTGGTTGTTGGTCTCAACAAAGTGGATTCAAATTCATCAGATTACTCAGATGAACGAAGGGACGGCATTAGAGGTTCTGTGGTTGATGCGAATAACATGCAGCTCCTGCTCGAAAAAAAGGGATTTGATATCTACAAACTACTGAATGAGCAGGCTACCAGCAAATCCATTCTTAAAAACATAAACGACGCCGCTTCCAGTCTAGACAATGGCAACCTATTTGTCTTTTTCTTTTCCGGACATGGGGACCAAGTAAAGGATGAGAATGGCGATGAAAATGATAGCATGGATGAAGCGCTTGCCGCCTACGATCGACGTATCATCGACGACGAGCTTCCGCCTCTTTGGGCCAAATTTCGCCCTGGGGTGCGCATCCTGATGATCAGCGACACTTGCAACTCAGGCACTATCTTTCGTGGTCAAACCCGTCGTTCTGATGAATTCACGCTTGAGGCGCCTCTCCAAATTAATGCTTCGCTAATACACCTTGCCGCGACACACGACTCCAAAGATACTCTCGGGGATCCCGGAGGTAGTGTGTTCACGAACGCTTTGCTCAAGGTGTGGAATAATGGCTCTTTCCAAGGGGATTACACTGAATTTCTTGAGCAGATAAAGAACCTCACAAGTAATTCGGTCCTCAGTCAAGAAGGCCCAAATGTGGCCACTTTTGTCAGAGAACGGCCCTTCACAGTTTAGTCTTCTCGCCAACCACTTGAATTCCATTGATTCAATCTGCTGGTTGAAGCCAAAAAGACCATGATTTGAATTTAGCCAAGGAGCCTAAAACTGAGCAGATGAATCTGTCACTCCATGTTGACCCGGAACAAACAACTAGACTCATGCCCCTATACTTGTCGACTAATGAATAATAAACTAGCATAGACAACGACTTTAACTTATTGCGCCCATCGCACACCAGGATTAGCAGTTTTTCGTGTAGACGCAAGCCTAAATCCAGCAATCCCTAATTAGCTATCAGCAATAGCCGAGACCAGAGACAAACTATACATCGATCCACTAAAGAAGCCTAATTTTAACCACGAAGAGCGATCTGGCATTTGATTGAATTGCGGTAGAATGATTCTTTAATTCAATGGTTGAAACCAGCTTGGCATATGTGCAAATTGTCAAAATCTATCTTGCCTATCACCAGCCGCTGGTGCCAAAAAAACCCCTAGAGAAATAATGGCATGCTCTTGATAGAGAAAAGGTGCAACCAGTTTGGGAGAAGGCAAAAGACTGTATGACAAATGGAAAGATGACACAATGGGGCAACTTACTGCCAAAAGAAAGCTGGCGTTTATCTATCAACGAGCATACGAACTTGAAATTAGACTGGACTGATGCTTCAGGCGACAAGCAACGAAAGCGGCAACAAAGCCAACTCCCCATAATCTGCTTCACTCACCAGAGTATTAGCCATAGAATCATGAATACAGAGTAGTGGACCAAAATGAAAAACCATTTCTCCTGCTAGGTCAAGTTCACGATTTAGCTCTACCATTGCCACAATATCTACAGCCGAAAGATCTCTACCGTTGCGAGTGAAGCTAATCCCAGGGGCTAGCTTTACTCGCAAGGCAGGTGGCCATCCCTTTATCATGATCCTAAGGTCGCTTTTGCAGGAAACCGCATCTAAACGCTAGAGCTGAGGATGTAGGAAATCCACAAGCACTTTGCGCATCCAGCGATCAGAATCTTGCATCAGTTCTCGTCGGCCCGCAGGGGAGGGAGATGGGGCCATGGAAACGAGGCACCTATGCTTGTCCTCCTTGACCGTGCGAGCGATGCGGTCGAGGCAGTCGGTCATGCGCGTTCCGACCGGTAACTCACCCAAGCTTCGTCTCGATCGTGCGCAGGTGGATCGATCCCCTTGGCAGTCCGGTACTCCGCAAGACTGAGGGGATCATGGCCAGCGTTGAAGGGCTTGGCCGGCCAGTAGTCGTCCCACTGGATGCCCTGCACCTCATAGGTCCCAATCACTTCGACCACTAAATCCAGCAGAAACTGTTGCACCTCGGGATGGAGTGAATTCATCCAAACCAACGGAACGTGCCGCACCAGAGCGCCTGAGCGATCACGAGCGGCCCATGCCGGCTAAGCCCTGACGATCGGCCCTCCATCGGCATCGGGAGAACTGGCAAAGCCGTATCCAAACCAGGGGAGTACGGCCATCCCGCGTTTTTTCCCTTCCCGCACGATTGCTCCAAGGAGATCAAAACCACCGTACTGGGAATTCTGAACCGAAAAACCATGGCGTTCCATCACCGTGCTGGGGAAAGCCGTCAAACCCCGATTCCAGACAGCTGGAAAAACTGCGTTCAAACCATGTTCCTGGAGGAAGTCAAGGGCTTCAGCAATACCGGCTGGCGTCTTCAGCACCGAAATGTCGCTGCCATCAGGGATCCACGCTCCCCTCAACTGCACCCCTGGCCGAGCCTCAGCGAAGTAGTCCGCCGCGACAGAGCCGGTTTCGGCCCCGATCCCTATGCGATGCCAACTGTCCCTGGTTGCGGCTTCGAAAAGGTTTGAACCACCAGATACGTTGCCCAGCACTGACACCCGGGTTCCCTTGGGGAGGATCCGCAGAAGCGGCCCCTCAGGGCTCGGCGTGTTACTCATATTGAGGGAACTTGCGATCACCTCACCTAAAGGCATCGTTGAAATTGCTAAGTGCAATGAGCCTAATCGCAGCACTACTCATCTGCTTCAATGCATACCGAAATGAGGCGACCAGGGAAAGGCTATTTACTCACAAAGTTGACTCTGAATTTGCCATATGTCATATCTGCAAGTTTCACTCTCACTCATGGGAGCTGTAGGGGACCGCCCTGAAGGCTTCCAGGCAAAACTAAACGCAGACATGTAAAGAGTTAAAAAGTAATCCGAGTAGAGTCCACTTCCTCGCCGAACCTTTTTCTAGGATTTCTGTTGTAATTTTTGAGGATTCCCTGAATGGCTATCGACGAAACAAATGAGTGGATATGCTCAACCGTGGACGTGGAAGGCGGGATCCGCCCCGGTTTGAAAATCAAGCAAGTAATGAGGGGAATGGCGGCAAAGGACTTGCGATGGGACAAGGGAAAAACACTAAAAATCTGCTTTCTCAATGGCGATGAAAACCAGCAGAAAACCTTTATGGATATCGCCAACCTCTGGATAGTTGATGGCGTTTCACTCAAGCTCGAAACGACAAACGAAAAAAGAGAGTCGCATATTCGTGTCTATATTGGCGGAGACAAAAACTTATCCCTTGTGGGCACGCAATCCTTGTCGCCAACGGTAAGTGGGCAGCCAACTCTCTGGGTCTCCACTGTAACTGATGGTATCGTGCTTCACGAATTCGGACATGCACTGGGCCTTGTGCATGAGCATTTTCATTCTGATTTACCGTTCACTTGGAACAAGGAAGCCGTCTACAAGGATCTTGGCGAATCCCCAAATAAATGGAAACCTGACTATATTGATAGACACGTATTCAAAATAGATCCAGAAAAGAAACTCCCCTTGGACGAAGAGGTAACAGAAGAATTTGACCCATTATCGGTAATGATGTACACAGTTAAGGCGAGTTGGACAATGGAGAAAAAGTCATTCATGCCTGGAAAAAAATTATCAAATCTCGACATAGAAACGATACTCACGCTCTATCGAGCATAACTCTTTGCCTCCACGAGCAGCATCTTGGCCGCCTCGACTTCAGCAAGATCAGCCTGAGCAACCCGTTCAATATAGCGCAGCAAAACAAAGTCAAGTTGGTCACATACTGACCCCCATTGGCGCGGATCATTCGCCCTTTGATGTAAGGTAGCATATTCATCACAAATTGCGGGCAGGCGCGTATTGAGGTTTCGCTTCGCTAGAGCTTCATAAAGATTTAGCTCGGTAATACCGATCTCACTCCAAAAATCCGGATCGTTTAGTCGCTTCTGCTCCAGTATCTGGCGTAGGCTGACAAGGTGTGAGGCATTGAAGCCAGGCCAGGCGATATCTCCAGCATGAAGTACACACTCTGCCGCCATTTTGTTGAGAGCTGGATAAAATACATCGGCTGATTCCCCTGCGGAACCAATGATTTCAGCCTGCCCGTACCACTCGCTCATCGCCGCGAGGGCCTTGTCCTCGGCAGCCCTGTCGCCCGCCTTCCGATCCAGCATCGCGAGCAGTTTCTGAGCCGATCCGCACAGGCTGAGTCGCTCCATAGTGTCACCGCCGATCATCATTAACAACTGCAAATCTTCCAGGCCACGCTGAATCTCGTCCCGCGCTTGCTGCAGCTTTAGCTGGAACTGTTCTGCGGCATTGGCAGGGGTTTCCTGACCTGGGGTTGCGGCTTCGGCTTCATCAAGCTGCAGTCCGGCCTCCTCGACTTGCCGCCATGCCTGGCGCACACGCAAATTGGCTAGTTGCTCATAACTCTTTAGCGAAGCTCCGCCATCCTCTGCTTTGAGTGCGCGTTCGTACCAGGCGATCGCCTTGCCTGGATCCTTGGCCGCAGCCCAGGCCATGCCAAAGCATCGGGCCACATCCCCCTGGCTCCCCCATTGGTTTTCAAAGCTTGTTTCCAGATCCTGGAGCTGCTGCCACAGTTCCTTCCCCGAGTCGTTTGCCTTACTTGTTGCATGCGTGGTTGGAACCTGAACTGTTGTTGCTTTGATTGTCAGTGATTCCAGCGCCAGGGTTAGAGACGAAGGCGATACAACACATGCGTATTGATTGGCATTCTGGGGCTGGGGGTTTTGGGCATCGGTCCCTTCCGCCTGGAACACCCAGTCGGGATCTCCGTAGCACTGGTAGGCGGCCCAGGTGTTGATATCGGATGACCTCAGCCAGGCAGCCCTACGTGCTGTCGCTACGGCATCGATGAAACGCTGGCCCTTAAGCAAGCCAGCATAGAACTGCTGGGCGAAGGTCTCCGCCGGATCCTCTGCCACGGCCCAGCCGGCAGCCACCACGCAGCGCACACCGTTGTGAATCAGCTGCTCGGCCAGGCTGGCAGCAAACTTGGTACGGTTGTAAGGCTTGGCCATGAGGCGTTCCGGAGCGCTGGCAGCCAGGTAGCAACAATTCACGAACACGAGCTCCGGCACCACCCGCATGTTGTGGATTTCGCGCGGTCCCAAATACAGGCCATTGGATAGGACCACACCACGCGGATTACCTTGCTCGGGCAACAGTCCGTGGCCGCTGATATGCACGATGCGCCAGTCGCGGTCCATCAGAGTTTTGATCACCTTTACGGCATCCGGTCCAGGTTCCTCGTTTTGTTCGGGGCTGATCAGGGTCATGACCCGATCGGCGCCCAGCACTTCCTGGAGTTTGTCGCGCACCGCACGGGCTTCCCTGCGGGCACCAGGCAGCCTGGGCAAGTCCGGGTTGTCGCAGCGCGGCTCACCGATAACCAGCACCTGGCTGGAAGGGCTGGCATCCCTGGGCCGTTGGCGGAATTCTGCCAGTTGCAGCTTGCGAAGCAGCTTGGTGCGGATCGCCCACGGAACGTGTTTTGGATCAGAGTGTGAGCCCCCCTTGTAATCGAGCATCTCCCAGGGGATGGGTGCTGTGCCTTGATCCAGTTCAAGCACCATGGCCGAGGTGCCCCCCATGGCGGGTTCCAACTCCACAGGGACAAGCAGCTTGAACAGGGTGCGACAGATCTGATCGTCGTTGCAATTTTCGTTGCTGGCGTTAGCAACCAACTGCTCTACCAGGTGCCTTTGGGAACTCTGGGCGTGCATCTCGGTGCGGGCCCGATGGGTGTCCATGGTGTAGCGGATCACGCTGGAGCTGCTGTCCGTACCGGCTTCGTTATCAGTGAGCGCACTGATGAAGTCGTAGCCGGCCCCCCTGTAGCCCCAATCGAGGGGCTGCCGCTCCCAGCCCTGACCTGCACGAACAGTTGGCGTGATCTCGAAATCGTCAGGCTGGGCCTCCGCCAGCACCTTCAAGGCGTTCAGCGCCAAGCTGGCCCGATCAAGGTATAGCTCCACTAGATGGAGAGTCCCCACCCAGGGCCAGCGCTCCTGTTTGCTTAGCTGTTTGTTGGCGTCACGCACACCTTGGGCGATGAGTTGGGCCGCCTGGCCAGCATTGATCCCCGAACCGCCACTGCCGAGCAAGGTAGAGGCCAGCTCAAACTGGCGCCCTCCCCCCTTAGGACGCTCCATGCGCCGCTGCGCCGCCGCCACCACCGCCATTTGCACGGAATAGGAGAGGTTGGCTGAGGAAAGCTTGCCCTCCTCCCCAAGGCCCACGACGATCACGGATTCTGGTTTTGGTGGCTGGAGCGGATTGACTCTGCCGATGCCGGTGTTGATGAACACCTGATGACTGCCAGGGCGATCGGGATAGCAGCCCATGGCTAGGGCTTCCGCCATGGTTCCCCCGATCAGTCGATCAACTACCGCCTCAGTGCCCGTAAGAGTGGAGGAGGTGTAGTGACCAAGCATCAAGGCCTGGTTCACAAAAGCAAGGTTGCCGTTCTGTACAGTTATTGACAGGGACCCCTGTTTTAGATCAATTGATTTGTCAGCTATAGGTTCAATCAATGGAAAGAGCCCAACTTATTTCAATTTACCAGAAAATTTCCGAAGAAGCCTAGCCCCAAGACCTTATTCGTAGAACCAAAAATTCATTCGTACAAAAAAAGAATAAAAAACCCAACCCTCAAACATGCGAACAGGTCTGTGATCGCAAGTATGGGCTGGGTTAATAGAGAGACTTAGCCGCAGGCTCGGCCCAGGCCAACATCTCTGCCTTTGTGGCTCGGCTTAACCGAGGTATTCCTTCTTGAGGCCCTGGAGGCGGGCGATCACCTCGTCGCGCTTTTCGCTGGTGGTGAGGTTCTTCCAGGCCCAGTTGCCAACAATCACCAGACCCAGCAGTTCGAGCAAGCCCGGCACGATCGGCAGCAGGTTGATTGTGTCGAGCACCCCTTTGATCAGCACCTGGGCAAAAATCACAGCCAAGAGAATGCCGGCGATCTTGCCGAGCTTGCCGATCTGGGACCAGTCGACCTGGTCGAGAGTTTCGTTAACTTTTCCCACCACTCCGTTGAAGCGTTGGTTGAAATCGAATCCCCCATCACCCTCGCCGGGGGTGACAGCATCAATCCCCGTGTCGACAGCGTTTTGGAGCTTTTCCTTGATTTGGTTGAGTTCGGTTTCGGTGTCGCTCATCTGCCGCGGCCCGTTGCGTAGGTAGGGTCCAATTTAGGGTAGCGGGGTGAACCAATTCTGGCCAGAGGCAATTGTCATCGATCGTCAGAAGCTGACGGTTCTGGAACGGTTGCTACGGGCTACCGCCCCCCAAGAGGGCTGCGCCTTGGTGCTGGCTGAGCGTGTCTGTGCCAGTTACGCAGCGGACAGCGGCTCCGCCTGGCGGATTCAGCGACTCTGGCCTTGTCTTAATGTCTGGCAGCCACAGGCGGAGCGGCGACGCCGTTTTGGCATCGATCCGCGCGAGCAGCTGCACGCCCAGGTCTGGGCCCGGGCCCGGGGGTGGCAGGTGCTGGGCTCGGCCCACAGCCACCCAGGCGGCCCAGCCGTGCCATCGGCCACCGACCGCAGGCTCTGCTTTGCCCCCACCTTGATGGTGATCCTGGGCGGCAGCCGGGTCCCGGGACCGGAGCCCTGGCTCGATCCCGGCGATCTGGGCTGCTGGTGGCTGGCCGAAACCGGAGCGCCGCGGGCGCTGCCATGGAAAATGGAGGATTGACGCGACGCCGGACCCGCAGCGCCCGTCCATCTACTTAATTGCCATGCTTCCTCCCGACATCAGCGGTGTTCAGCTCAGCCCCGATGAGGTGGCCCGTTTCTCCAGGCACCTGATCCTGCCGGAGGTGGGCATGGCGGGGCAGAAGCGTCTCAAGGCTGCCTCTGTGCTGTGTGTGGGCACCGGCGGCCTGGGTTCGCCCCTGTTGCTCTACCTGGCCGCGGCAGGCGTGGGCCGCCTGGGCATCGTCGATTTCGATGTGGTCGACCACAGCAACCTGCAACGGCAGGTGATCCATGGCACCAGTTGGGTGGGCAAACCCAAGATCGAATCGGCCAAAGCCCGGATCCTGGAAATCAATCCCCACTGCCAGGTCGATCTTTACGACACAGCCCTGACCAGCGCAAACGCCCTGGACATCATCCGGCCCTACGACCTCGTCTGCGACGGCACCGACAACTTTCCCACCCGCTACCTGGTCAACGACGCCTGCGTGCTGTTGGGCAAACCCAATGTTTATGGCTCGATCTTCCGTTTTGAGGGCCAGGCCACGGTCTTCAACCTCAACGCCGAGAGTCCGAATTACCGCGATCTCTTCCCCGAGCCGCCACCGCCGGGCATGGTGCCCTCCTGCGCTGAAGGCGGGGTGGTGGGGGTGCTGCCCGGCATCATCGGCGTGATCCAGGCCACCGAGGCGGTCAAGATCATCACCGGCATCGGCACCACCCTCAGTGGCCGCCTGTTGTTGTTCGATGCCCTGCAGATGAAATTCCGGGAGCTGAAGCTGCGCCCCAGCCCCGAACGGCCCGTGATCGACCACCTGATTGACTATCAGCAGTTTTGCGGAGTGGGTGGCACCGCTCCGGGTCAGGAGGAAGCCGGCAGCGTGGCAAGCATCAGCGTCACCGAACTCAAACAACGCCTCGACAGCGACCCGGACAACCTGGTGTTGCTAGACGTGCGCAATCCCCCGGAGGCAGACATCGCCGTCATTCCGGGAGCGGTGCTGATCCCCCTCGATCGCATCGAAAGCGGCGAAGCGGTCGAAGAGGTGCGGCGGCTGGCCGAGGGCAAAACCCTCTACGTGCACTGCAAGCTCGGTGGGCGGTCGGCCAAGGCCTTGATCGCCTTGGCCCGCCATGGCATCAACGGTGTCAATGTGGCTGGCGGTATCGATGCCTGGAGTGTGGATGTGGATCCGAGCGTGGCGCGCTATTGATTCCGGGTCCCCTATTGGGGCATCAGTAATCCACGCCCCGCTTGAGGTCCACGCCGCGTTCGGCGTAGTGCTTGTGGCACACCATCTCGGAGTGGACGCTGGCTAGATCGAAGTAGGCGGGTTGACTTTTGCAGCGGCCAGTGATGATGACTTCGGTTTCGGCTGGTTTGCGCAGCAAGGTCTGCACGATCGGCTCGACCGGCAGCAGCTCCAGATCCACCGTTGGATTCAGTTCGTCGAGAATGACGGTTTTATAGAGACCACTGGCGATGGCGGCGCGGGCGATTTCCCAGGCCCGCTCCGCTTCCACATAATCAATCGGCTGTTGTTGACCGCGCCAGACAATTGCATCTCGGCCAGAGCGCAAGTGGTCCACCAGGTGGGGATAGCTTTCGCGCAAGGCGGCAATGGCCGCATCCTCGGTGTAGCCGCTGCCGCCTTTGAGCCACTGCAAAATCAGCACCCGATGGCTCTTGTCCAGGCTGATGCCGCGGCCGATGGCCTGCAGGGCCTTGCCGAGGGCGCTGGTGCTTTTGCCCTTGCCATCACCGGTATAGATCTCGATGCCATCGAGGCCCAAGATCTCGACCCCCGGGGTCTCGGCCCCTAGGGTCTCGCCGAAGGCATCAGCGGCGGGCAGGCGACGCCGGTGGGCCCGCATCTCCGAATGCAGATCGGCCAGTTGCACCAAGGCTGGCGGTGCCCCCCTGCCCGTGCAGATCATCTCCATGCCGGTGGGTTTAGCGGCGAGGGTGCGAACCACCTCGGCAGTGTCTAAGAGGCCAAGGGCCAGCACTGGATTGAGTTCGTCGAGCACCACCACGGAATAGAGGTTGCTGGCGATGGCGCCTTTGGCGATATCCCAGCCCCGTTGGGCCTCCTGGCGATCGAAGGCGGTGGCCTGCTCGGCATTGAAGTAGTCCCCCCGACCGGTGCGCACCTGGTCGATCAGGTGGGGAAAGCCTTGCTGCAGCGCTTCGATGGCGCCGTCTTCGTCGTAGGAGCGGCCGGGACCTTTGAGAAAGCGAAGCAGGAGCACGCGGGTTCGCTGCTGCTCGCAGATACCAAGGCCGATGGTGCGCAGCACCACCCCAAGTGCCGCCTGGCTTTTGCCCTTGCCATCGCCGTCATAGATATGCAACTGGCCCCGCTGGCGCTCATCGCTACCGGCCGCCGTGCGGATGCCGATGCCCCGGCCCGTGCCCCGCTGGGGCACGCGGGTGATGGCTTGGGCGCCTGTTGTGCTGCCCTTGCCAGGGGTAGACAGGGGACCTGAAGTCGGTGCAGCCGCTGAAGTGGGGTTAGGCGGGTTCATCGCGGTGCGATTCGAAGGCCAGGCTACCGAGATTCCCGCACCCCAGGCCCGGCCCCTTGCCAGGATGGCGGCCATGGCCCCAGCCTCACCCTTCACATTGCTCGAATCACTGCCTCCGCCTCTGGAGTCAGCCTTGGCCGCCCTGCGCCAGCAGCTGGTGGGTCTGGGCAGGGTGGTGGTGGCCTACTCGGGCGGCGTCGATAGCGCTTTAGTGGCGGCCCTTGCGGCCGAAGTCCTCGGCGATCGCGCCCTGGCGATTACGGGCGTATCTGCCGCGCTGGCCCCCCATCTGCTGGAGGAAGCCCGCGCCCAGGCGCTCTGGCTCGGGATCCGGCACCTGGAACAGCCCACCGCCGAACTGGCCGATCCGGCTTACACCAGCAACCCAGAGGACCGTTGCTATGCCTGCAAACGGGAGCTGCATGGCCTGCTGGCACCCATCGCCGCCGCCGCTGGCGGGGCCCGGGTGCTGGATGGCGTCAACCTGGATGATCTGGGCGACCACCGACCCGGCCTGAGGGCGGCCCGGGAGTACGGCGTGCTGTCTCCCTTGGCCGAAGTCGGTCTGGATAAGGCCGGGGTGCGTCAGGTGTCGCGGGCCCTGGGGCTGCCCTGGTGGGACAAACCAGCCCAACCCTGCCTGGCTTCCCGCTTTCCCTATGGCGAGCCGATCTCAGCGGCCCGCCTGCGGCGGGTGGCCGCGGCGGAAGCCTGGTTACGGCAGCAGGGTTTCCGGGATCTGCGGGTGCGCAGCCAGGGGGAAACCGCCCGGATTGAACTGGCCCTGGCTTGCCTGCCAGGGGCGTTGCAGCGTCTGGTCGCTGACGACTTCCGTCAGGGTCTGGTGCAGGCTTTCGGGGCGCTTGGCTTCAGCGCCGTGGGGCTTGACCTGGAGGGTCTTGTCAGTGGCAAGCTGAATCGAGACCTGAACTCCAATAAAAAAGACGGAGATCCCTAAGTGGAATCCCCGCTACTAGGCTGAACAAATTGCATTAGCCTTTCGTTCAACTATTGATCGGCATCAATACCGTTCAGACCAACGTCAACTCAGGTTCTCGTTGACTGAAGGCGACGCTACCGGGTGTCTCCCTGCGGAAACTGGTGAGTTTGTGGCGTCCAGAGCCCAGTTCCCTAGCGAGCACTTCGCAAGCCTGATCAGGCATGGTGTGGTCGCCGCAAGTAAAGACATCTACCGCTGCATAACCCGATTCGGGCCAGGTGTGGATAGATATATGGGATTCAGCCAACAGGGCTAAACCAGTCACTCCTTGCGGTTCAAACCGGTGGGTGATGAGATTCAGGAGAGTGGCACCAGCACGTTTCGCTGCTGTCGTGATGGCGTTCCTGAGAAAAGCTTCGTCGTCGAGCTTAGAGGGATCGCATTCATAAAGCTCGAGAATGCAATGTTTGCCTACCGCATCAGTGATGTTGCTGAGGGGGGCAGGAGAGGCGGAGAAGGCTGGCTTCCATCCCGGGTTCGGGTGGAGGCAGGACAGGCCCTGGTTCATCGAATCGAATCGAACTTCTCTCACCATAGGGCAAAGGTGCAGCTTGTACAGGTGCGGTTTCCCTAAGTCTCGGTTTCGAGCCTGCCTGCATGCAGGCGCACCACCTGGGCCGTATCCCGCCAGCCTGCGGCAAAGGCTTCCAAGTGGGTGGCACTGACCAGGCATTGGTGGTCTTCCCCCACCGCCGCCAGCAGCAGCCGCTGGCGCTGCGGATCCAGCTCCGCCAGCACATCATCCAGCAGCAGCAGGGGTGGGGCGCCCACCACCTGCCGCACCAGATCCAGTTCCGCCAGTTTCAGGGCCAACACCAAGGTGCGTTGCTGGCCGGCCGAACCATGGCGGCGGGCAGTCTTGTCCCCCAACAGCAGTTCGATTTCATCGCGGTGGGGCCCGACGAGGCACTGCCCCAGGCGGGCTTCCTCAGGGCGTTGGTCCTGAAGCTGGCGCAGCAGGGCCAGCCGCCATGGTTCTTCGGCATCCAGCTCCAGGGCCCCTGCCTCCATGCGGGTGCCGCTGCGGTAGTGGCAAGTCAGGGGTTCCTGCTCGCCCCCCAGCCGCCCCTGCCACCGCACCGCCAGGGGTTCGAGGCGGCGCAGGGCCCGCTGCCGGCGGCGATGCAGGCGGGTGCCGACAAGGGCCATCTGCTCGTCGAATACATCAAGCAGCGCCTGCTGCTGGGCCAGGGGGGAGCGGCGGCGGAGCAGCTGGCTGCGCTGCCGCAGCAGGCGGCCATAGCGGCTCAGCAAGGCGCCGTAGACAGGCTCAAGTTGCAACACCACCCGGTCCAGCCAATGGCGCCGCAGGGAGGGTTCACCTCGCACCAGCTCCAGATCAAGGCTGCTGAAACCAACGCAGCGCAGGGGACCGACCAGGTCGATCTGCCGCTCCAGGGTTTTGCCGTTGCGCAGGGCCTGGCGCCCGCCGCTGCGGCGCAAGCGCAATTCGAGGTTGTCACCGGCTGCGGTCAGGGCCCGCAGCCGGCTGCAGGATTCCCCCTCACGGATCAGGTCGCGATCACTGGCGCTGCGGTGCGAACGCAGGCTGGTCAGCAGTTCGACGCTTTCGAGCAGGTTGGATTTGCCCTGGCCATTGGCCCCGATCACCAGCAGCCGGGGGGCCACCAGATCCAGGTCCAGGGCCGGGAAGTTGCGGAACTCCCGCAGTTCCAAACGTTGCAGCCGCATGGGGAGGAAGCGGCCAGCGGTTAAAATATTCTCACCGGTCAGCCGCACCCTTCCAGGGGTGGCGTTGAAAGCATCAGCACCCCCCTCGGGTGATTTGATCGCTTCCAGGCCTGTTTTGGGCATGTAGCTCAGCTGGATAGAGCATCAGATTCCGGTTCTGAGGGTCGGGGGTTCGAATCCCTCCATGCTCGTTGTTGGTCCTCTCCGCCGGAACGGGGGGGATTTTTCTTTGTTTTCAATTCAGTCTTTTCAATTCAGCCTTTTCAATTCAGCCTTTTCAATTAGGTCTTTTCAGTTCAGTCTTTTCAGTTCAGTTCGCCTCAGTCCTGGTCCTCGGCCAACTTGAGACCCATGGCACGAATGCCACCTGGGTCGATGATAAAACCGGCGCTACGCAGGGCCGTCAGGGCTTCTGGCGGAGCCGCCAGGGAGATGCTGCAGCCACCCACCTCCCGCCGCAAGCGAGCCAGGGCGGTGTGGATCAGGGCCTGCAAGACCTCTTCCCGCAGGCTTTCGGCCGGATCGGTCAGCAGGTCCCAGAGGTTGGCGTTGAGCGCCTGGTCCGTGGTGGCGCGGATGAAGCCCACCCACTGGCCGTTGGCGTTGTGGACACCGAGATGCCAGGCGCTGCGTTCCAGGACCCGTTGCCAAATGGTTTCTGTACGAGGGGGTTCGCCGCAGGCGCCCAGCAGGTAGTTGAGATCCGCACTGGTTAGATCAGGTACGGAAACGATGGCGTAGCCCTGGGGCAGGCGCGGCAGGGATGGTGAGCTAGTGCGGAAGGGAATCAAGAGGGATTCGGGCGTCATCCCGTATTGCGCATGCCAGCGGCGATGCCATTGATGGTGAGCAGGGCACCGCGCAGCAGTTCGATGCGGCTGTAGTTGCGATCAGCGCCGCCGCCGGCCTCCTGGCCCTCACTCATGGGGGGTTGGCGGTTCTGGTTGCGCAGGCGCCGCAGCAGAGCCACTTGCAGGAAGCCCAGGGGCACGATGGTGCGATTGCGTAGATCGACCGACAGCTGCAGGGCGGGATCGCCATCTAGCAGGCGGGTGTGGTGGCTGATGCGCAACACCAGATCGCGGGTGAGGGTGAATTCGCTGGCAATGGCAGCAAAGATCTGCTCGAAGGCCTCCCGGTTCTCCTCCCTGCCGAGGCTGCGCACATAGTGCTGGGCCAGGTCGAGATCCACCTTGGAAAGGGTCATTTCCACCTTGGAAATGAGCATGCGAAAGAAAGGCCAGCGTTGATAGAGCAACTGCAGCAGGTCCATTTGTTCGGGATCCGCATCCAACTCGGCCTGCAGGGAATGGCCCACCCCATACCAGCTGGGCAGCAAGAAACGGCTTTGGGTCCAACCGAACACCCAAGGAATGGCCCGCAGGCTGGATAGGTCGCGGGCACCACTCTTGCGCCGTGCCGGCCGGCTGGAGATCTCCAGTTTGCTGATTTCCTCGATCGGGGTGACCTGCTGAAAGAAAGCCACCAGATCCGGGTTGTCGTAGACGAGGGCCCGATAGTGGTTGCGAGAGCGCTGGGCCAGCCGCTCCATCAAAGCGTTCCAGTTCGGGGTGGCATCCAAAGGTGTGGTGATCATGCTGTTCTGCAGGACCGCCGTCGTGACCGTTTCCAGGTTGTAAAGGGCCAGCTCGGGCAAGGAGTACTTGGAGGCCAGCACCTCCCCCTGTTCGGTGATTTTGATGCGCCCCTGCACGGTGCCACTGGGCTGGGCCAGGATGGCCTGGTAGGCGGGGCCGCCACCGCGTCCCACCGAACCACCGCGGCCATGGAAGAGGCGCAGAGCCACCTCGTGCTTGTTGGAGAGCTGTTGCAGGGCAATTTGGGCGCGGTGGATTTCCCAGTTACTGGCGAGAAAGCCCGAGTCCTTGTTGCTGTCGGAGTAGCCCAGCATCACCTCCTGCAGAGGCTGGCCGGCTTCATCTTCCAGCAATTTGCGGTAGAAGGGTTCTTGGAATAGACGCTCCATCACATCTGGGGCCCTCTGCAAGTCCTCCACGGTTTCAAAGAGGGGAATCACCAGCAGGCTGGAACGGGGCCTCTGGGGATCCACCAGACCCGCCTCCTTGGCCAGCAGCAACACCTCTAGCAAATCGGACACCGTGTGACTCATGGAGATCACGTAGGTGCTGCAGATACGGCTGCCAAATTCCTGTTGCAAACGCTGCAACATTCGGAACACGGCGATAGTTTCAGCCGTGCTTTCGCTCCAGCGGGCCGCTGGAGGAATCAGGGGACGCCGGGTCTGCAGTTCGGCTAACAGCCAGGTCACCCGCTCGGCTTCTTCCATGTCGCCATAGGGCTTGGGTAGCTGCAAATAGCGGGTCAATTCGTCTATCGCATCACTGTGACGGGTGCTTTCCTGGCGGATATCCAGACTGGCCAAGCTGAAGGCAAAGATATGGACCTGGCTGAGCAGATCTTCGAGGGCTTCACAGTGCAGTCCCGAGACATGGAGGCTGTCGCGAATCAGTTCAAGGTCGGCGCGAAAATCGTCCTCAGAGCCGTAATGCAGTTCTTGGGACCAGGAGTTGGCGGGGGCGACGCTGCCGAGGGCAGTGCTGACGCCGCTGTGGCCATCGCCCGGAAATTCCCAGCCACTGCGAGATAGCTGGCGATTGCGCTCTTGGCTGAGTTCGAGCCGTTCGAGCATGTAGCTGAGCTTGAGCCGGTAGGGCTCAAGGCGATAACGGCCAGCCCGTTCTTCGTAGATTTCAGGAAAGCGCAGTCGGTCCATCTCCAGGGACTCCAGCAGCGCCGGTCCCACCTGGCTCCACTGCATGGAGATACTTAGCTGATCGCGCAGTTCGGACACCTCTTTGGTGTAGCGCTCCAGCATTAGCTGGCGTTGATAGCAAGCTGCCCGCCAGGTGATCTCCGGTGTCACGGAGGGGTTGCCATCGCGATCTGCCCCCACCCAGGAACCAAAAGTGCAGAAACTTTCGCGTGGTGGTGTCACGTCGGGATAACTGGCGGCCAGGGCCATGCGCAGCCGGGTCTGCAATTGCGGCATGGCATCGAATAGCACCTGCTGGAAGTAGTGCAGGGCATAATCCACCTCATCAAGCACGGAGGGCTTGAACTGGTGCAGTTCGTCAGTGCGCCACCAGAGTCGGATCTCCTCCTCCAGTTGGGAGCGCAGTCGTTGCTGTTCATCGGCTCCCAGCGGGCCGTCCAGTTGCAGCTTCTGGATCAGGGCCGCCACCCGCCGCTGCTTGTAGCGCACGGTGTGACGCACGATCTCGGTGGGGTGGGCCGTGAACACCAGACGGATGTCGAGCTGCCGCAGCAGGTCTTCCAGCTGGGCTGGAGGCACGTTGAGGGCCCGCAGTCGCTCAAACAGTTGGCGAAACGTGGCCGGGGAACTCTGGGCAGCCAGGGGCGGCAGGAAGGGATCGCTGCTGGCGGGGGCAGGGGCGCTGCGCAGGCTTTCGAGATAGCTGTCTTCCTCGATGTGCTGTTCGAGGATGTTGATCAGTTGGAAATACAGGGAGAAGGCACGGGCCGCAGCGATGCCGTCGGCCAGATCCATCGCCTGGATCACCGCCACAATCTGCTCACTTTTACTACTGGGCGTCTCGCTGTCCCCAGCTGCCGTCTCCCCCGGATTCAGGGGGCCGACGAGCTCCTTGAGACGCAGCAACCTTTCGAGCTGCTGGGGACCGCATTCGCTGCGCAGGATGGTGAGCCAGAGATCCTCGACCAGTTCGAGGCGTTCGCCCAGCACCCGAATCACCCCCGTCGCCCCTGGCTGGGCAGCGATGGCAAGGGGCGATGGGGCCGTGGCGGCTGACTCCCTCATGGGTGTCGGCGAGGCGGAGGAGGGGGCCATGATCATCCCAAAAGGGGTGTGCGGTCTGTCGCGACGCTGGCCAGCTGGGCGATATCCCGAGTTTCCATGGCCCTGGCTTCGCTGCTGATGATCGCGCGGATGCTCTCCCCCTGGCGCTGCCGCGCCAGCCAGCGGCTGGCCTCATTGCCGTCCCGCAGCACCGCCGTCAAGGGGGCGAGCACGCTGTCAAGCTGCAGGTCGGCGGCCAGGGGGGCCATCGCGACCAGTTCGGTTTCGATCCAATCCCTGGCCCTGATCGGTCGGCCGTCGCGCCAGTGGCGCAGCAGCGCGTCCAGTCCGTCTCGGGCGACGGCCCGGTCGTTGGCATCGGCCAACTCGGCCAGCTCCGAGGGCGTGAATCGACTGGCCCGCAGGGGATCAAGCCGGTCTTCATCCTGGAGCAACTGCAGCACCCTGAGTTCGGCCCAGGCGGTGATGGCGCAGAGCACGCTGGCATCGCTGATCAGATCACAGATGCGGATCTCGACCCGGTTGAGATCATGGGGACGGTGATCGCCATTGGGTCGCACCGAGGTCCAGAGATGGCGGACATTGTGCATGGCCCCTGCGGCCAATTGCTCCCCCATCCATTCCACATAGTGGGCGTGGCTTTCAAACAGGGGCACCTGGGGCGGCGTCAGCGGAAACTGCAACCAACGTTGGGACTGGGCTCCCGTCACCACACCGTCCAGGAAGGGGGAACTGCAACTGAGGGCCAGCAGCAGGGCGCCTTCGCAGCGCAGCAGCCGCAACGCCGTGAAGATCTGGTGGGTGTTGTCCAGGCCCAGGTTGATGTGCACGCTGGCGGTCACCACCCGGGTGCCATAGGTCCGCTCGATGATGGCGTGATAGTCATTGCTGGGGTCTGATCTGACGAACTGACCGGTGTCTCCCAGGCTCAGGGTGCTGCCGGGCAGAATGGTTAGGCCGCGAGGCTGGAGCCATTGGCGCAGTTGACTTCTCGGCTCCAAGAGCAGTTGGAGTTGGCGCCCGTAGTTGGCTTCCGGGACCGTGGTGTACTCCAGGTTGCGATTGTCGGGTTCCGTGACGAATCCCGGCAGGGACCGGGCGGCCTCGGCGGCACAACCGACCACCGTGCCGTCCGGCCAACCGGTGTACATCTCCACCTCGAAGCCCTTGAGCAGGAGGGGGCCGCTCACGCTGCTGCCTCACCAGGGCGGTCCAGGCAGGCGATGGCCTTGAGCATGCCGCGGGCCTTGTTCAGGGTTTCCTCGAACTCGCTGGCCGGATTGGAGTCGGCCACGATGCCCGCTCCGGCCTGGACCAGCACCCGCCAATCACCGTTGCCAGCGGGCAGAACCACCATGGTTCGGATGGTGATGGCCGTATTGAGGGCCCCACCCAGGTCCACGGCCCCGTAAACCCCGGAGTAGGGGCCACGGGCCTCGGGTTCGAGGTCATGAATCAATTGCATGGCCCGGATTTTGGGGGCGCCGCTGACGGTACCGGCCGGAAAGCAGGCCATCAGTAAATCCCAGATGTCGTAGCCCTTGGCCAACAGGCCCTCCACCTGGCTGACGATGTGCATGACGTGGGAGTAACGCTCGATCACCATCAGCTCTTGGACCCGCACCGATCCCGGTTGACAGACCCGACCCAGGTCGTTGCGGCCCAGATCCACCAGCATGACGTGTTCGGCCCGTTCCTTGGGATCGGCGAGCAATTCTTGCTCCAGGCTGGCATCCTCTGCGGGGTTGGCCCCCCGGGGGCGGGTGCCGGCGATCGGACGCAGGGAGGCCCGCACCAGCTCGCCGCCCAGGGGTTCGGCCTGAACCATCACCTCGGGGCTGGAGCCAATCAGATACCAGTCCCCGAAGTTGAAGAAGGCCATGTAAGGAGAGGGATTGACCATCCGCAGGCTGCGGTAGAGGTCGAAGGGATCTCGACGCACCCTGGTTTCCAGCCGCTGGCTCAGCACCAGTTGGAACACGTCGCCGGCGGCGATGTGTTCCCGGCCCGTCTGGACCGCCGCCTCAAAACTCGACTGGCTGTAATTGCTGCGGGTCGCCAGCGTGGTTGTCAGATCCAGTCCGTGCTCCTCCCGCCAGTCGAGGGGAATGGCGTGGGCGGGCAGGGGACCATGCATACGGTCTTCGAGGCTGGCAATGCGCTCGGCAGCCTGTTGCCAGGAGTGCTGGGGGTCGGCGTTGTGGCTGAGATCGGCGTAGGCCACGGCCGTGATCTGGCGTTTGACCTGGTCGAACACCAACATGCTGTCCGCCAACATCCAGCAGCCATCTGGTGGATCCCCGGCCGCCGTGGGGTGCACCGGCACGGTGGGCTCGATCCAGCGGATCAGCTCATAACCCCACATGCCAAACAACTGGCCCACGGGGGGCAGCCCCGGGACCGGGGCTGGCTTGAGGTCTGCCAGCTGTTCGCGCAGCCAGCTGAAGGGATTCCCCTCCAGCTGCTCCTCGCCCCCATCGCGCCAGCGGCGTTCGCCCCGCTCTCCCCGCCAGGTGAGGGTCCAGAGGGGGTCGCAGACCACAAAGCTCCAGCGGCCAAGCCGCTCACCGCCTTCAACCGACTCCAGCAGGACTCCCTGGCGGCTGGCCTCGGCCACCTTCAACCAGGTGGTGAGAGGCGTTTCCAGATCGGCGGGCCAGCGTTTCCAGAGCGGTATGTAGGTGGATCCCTGCTTGGCAAGGACCCTGAGGGTTTCAAGGTCTGGACTGGGTTGGGAACCCGGCATCGGGGCGCAGGCGGGCAAAAAAAAACGAGGCAATTGGCCCCGCAGTTATAGGGCCAAGGGCTGGCCGAGTCAGACTTGATAGGGCTCTTTGCCGCTGAATTTGAGCCCGGCGGGGTTGGGATTTTCGCCAATCCGACGGGCATTGTGGCCCACCATGGGGCGGCCTTCGTTGACTTTTTCGGGGAAGACTCCGTCCTTGGGATGCAGAAATTCTGTGTCACCACCGGGGTAAATCCGGTAGATCTTGTAGTCCTCAATGCGGGGCTTGAACTTGGTGCGCAACTGGGTGCCGAGGGCCAGACACTGCTCTTTGCGGGCGAAATACATGATGTTTTCGCCGGCGTTCATCTCCGCCGCGCCGCCGGTAGGTAGTTCAAACACCTGGACCGCATCGCTGGTCCAGGTGATTGCATATTTCTCTTCGGTTTCGGCCGAGTTCAGCAGGCCACCCGTGCTGCCGATGAACTTGGGGAGTTGACCGTTGAGGGCCGTCGCTGGCATGGCTCGCAGTCCGTTTCCCCGGGAAGCTAGCACCGTGTTTTTGCCAGAACCGCCGCCTTGCTCCCAGTCTTCACACCCGTCAACAAACGGACCCGGCGGGCTCAGCCTTGGCGATCGGCCAGGGGGAAGAACACGGTCAAGGAGCTGGCGCCCCGTTCGGTCAGCCGCCCGCCCAAACGGTGGAAGAGGCGGCGGGTGGCCTGTTGACTCAGTTGCAGCCCCCCCGTGGAGGGGTTCCAGCTCAATACGGGTCCCACCGGTTCGGCCGCGGCGGCAACCGGCAGGCCATCCCCGGGCTCGTGGTCATCACTGCTGAGCTGCAGTTTCAGGCGCGAGCCGGCGGGCCGCAGCCGCACCAGCACCCGGCTGCCAGTTCTGAGGGTGCGGCTGAAACGATCCATCAGGCCGCCTAGCATCGTTTCCAGCCGGCTGGGGTCGCTGAGCACCGGCGGCAGATCGTCGCTGATGGCCAGCACGAGTTGCAGGCCGCGACGGGCCAATTGGCGGCTCCACAGCTCTTCCAGCTGGTGCAGCAGGGCGCTCAGATCGGTGCGGGCCAGCTCACTGGCCGGCAAGGGACTACCGCTGCCGGGTTGGCGCTGGAGTTCGGCGGCCAGAAAAATCAGCCCGAAGCGGTCGATCTGTTCGCTGCATTCCCCGTCGATCTGCTCCAGCCGTTGGCGCGCCACCGTGGGCAAGTCCTTGCGCCGCAGCAGGGAGCGAATCAGGGTGCGGATCGTGGCCAGGGGGGTCCTGACCTCGTGGGTGAGGGCCTCCAGCAGGGCCAGCTCGCCATCCACCTGATCCTTGCCGTTGGCCTGCCGTCGGGGCGGGTGGATGATCGGTTGCAGGGTGACGCTGGGGGCCATGCTGGCCAGCCGTCCCGCCAGGAGGGGCCAAAAGCGCAGGGCCAGCTGGGGGTTGTTCCGCAGGGGTCCGAGGGACTGCAGGGCCGCCCGCAGCCGGGCCGCTTCGCGGGGGTCGTCCTCCTGTAAGCGCTGATCCAGGCCATGGAGGACCAGGGTGACGGCCTCCGCGTCAAAGCGCACCAACAGGCGACGGGCTTCCGGGGACCCTTCCAGGGCCATCGCCACCTGCAGATCCTGGGTGATCACCACCAGCAGGGGGTCCGTGCCATCGCCCTGTCGCAGGGGCAGACGGCGGCAGCTGCCCGTCGGCCTGGCGGGATCCAGATCCGCCGGGCTCGCCCCCCGTTGCAACTGGGGTGGACCGCCACGGGGCAGTACCTGGGCGAGCTGGGCCGGAGACCAGACCCAACCATTGAGATGTTGCAGCAGGTTGGGGGAGTAGAGCGCCGGCAGGGGCATCGCCAACCAGACGCCCCGTTGGCTCAAGACCGGGTCCAGCAGATCGTCCTGCAGGGTGGCCAGGGCGGCCCACCATTGGCGACGAACACTGTCCTCATCTCCGCGACCCGCTGGCGCCCCTTCGGCCAGGTGTTGATGGAGAGAGGCGAGACTCACCACCAGCGTTGGCTGGCGTGGCTACGGCGGCCGACGGAGGCGCACAGGCCGAGGCAGACGAAGTTGACGAGCATCGCCGAGCGTCCGTAGCTGACCCAGGGCAGGGGAATACCTGTCACCGGGCCCAAACCAATGGTCATGCAGATGTTGACCACCATCTGAAACATCAGCATCGCACCGACCCCGACCACCACCAGCGACTCGACATCGGTGCGGGCGTGGACGGCAATCTGGATCAGGCGCCAGCAGAGCAGGGCGTAGGCGGCGACCATCAGGGCGGAGCCCAGGAAGCCCATTTCTTCGCCCGCGGCACTGAAAATAAAATCAGTGTGTTGCTCGGGAATGAAGCGCAGTTTGGTGAGCAGGCCGTGCATCAGGCCGGTGCCCCAGAGCCCCCCCGAGCCGATGCCCACCTTGCTCTGCAGCAGGTGATAGCCGCCGCCGAGGGGATCTTTAGAAGGATCCAGGAACAGCACCAACCGATCGCGTTGGTACTCCCTGAGGCCGTGCATCCAGAGCTGGGGGGTGATCACGGCGAAAAGCACTTGCACGCCGCTGACCACCGCCAACCCCACCCGTTTCCAGGGGAGGCTGCGCCAGGCCAACCAGCCCATCAGCGGAATCCAGGCCAGCAGGGCCCAGGGGAAGGTACCCGCCAGGATCGCCGACAGCAGGGGGGACAACAGCAAGACCAGCCAGGGCAATGGCAAGCCGGCCCAAAAAAGCATCACCAACACGATCGCCCCAAACACCAGGGAGGTGCCCAGATCGGGTTGGATGAAAACCAGGAACCAGGGCACACCGATCAGGCCGAGCGGACGGACCAGATCGACGGGCCGTTCCACCGGATGGCGCGACAACACCCCCGCCAGCAGCAGGATGGCCCCCAG
>JBKDVK010000073.1:0-5158 GCA_046338875.1 Cyanobacteriota bacterium
GGCGTTGCCGTTATCGGCATGGAGGACCAAAGGCTGGGGCCGACCTTTGCTGATCCGCTCCCGCAGGCAGGCCCTGCTGACGAGATCAGCGGCGATCTGCGCCTCCTCCCGTTCGGCCACATCCCAGGCCACCACTTTGCGGCTCCAGACGTCGATCACCAGATAGAAGTACAGCCAGACGCCACGGACGCTGGTGGGCAGGTAGGTGATGTCCCAGCTCCAGACCTCATTGGGTCCCCTGGCCTCCAGCCGCGGCACCGTACGGGGCTGCTGGGGAGGACGGGCCCGCCCGCCGGCGGTGCACTTGGCCGTGGGCATGGAGCACCCGGTAGAAGCTGCGCTCTGAGCCGATGTAAAGACCACGGTCGGCCAGGATTGGCACGATCTGCCCCGGCGGCAGTGCCGCGAATTCCGGCTCGTTGCAGGTGAGCAGGATCCGCTGGCGCTCCTCGTCGCTAAGACGGTGAGACACCAGGCGGTGGCTGCCTTTACGACGATCCAGTCCGTCCTCAACAGCGGCGAACTGCCGCCGCCAGCGCTGCAGGGTGGTAAGCCCCACGTCCAGCAACTCGGCGACCTTATGGGCCCGCGCACCGGCCGCCACAGCGGCATCGAGGATCTCCAGGGCCTTGCGGCGATCTGCCGGCGCGGTCAATCCCCCTCGTCCTCTCCCCAGTAGGCCTGGATCTTTTTTGAGGCGTACTGCTGCGCAGAAGCGTGCCGCTACAGCAACGCCGCCGCCTCCGCCAGGGCCCTGTCCTTACGGCGCAACTCCTGCTGGAGCATCTTGATTTGGCGCTGATCCTCCTGGTGCCGCTTCTGGAGGTTCTTCTGGTCGTCCATGGTCAGCAAGCGGCTGGGCATTGGCATCTTGCGCCGCCTTCCGCCAGCGGTCCACCTGTTCGGGGAACAGACCTCGCTCCCTGCAGTAAGCACTCAGCTCAGTGGCATTCAACCCAGCGGTCTCCAGCACGAGCGTGAACTTGTCGGCAGCGCTCCAGCCCTCTGGATCTTTTGCCGATGCCGGCACCACTTCCCCCTCCAGCCGCCAGTTATGACGCCAGTTGTAGAGAGTGGCGACATGGATGCCGAACTCTTTGGAAATCTGAGCAACACTTTGTCGCTGCGGTGGGCCCATACGCCTTTTCACCTCAGCTTTTACGGTCTCGCTGTAACGACGCATTGAATCGCTCCATCAAGCCCCCTGGTGGTGAAAATGGTCGCGATGGAGAGGCGTCAACTTTCCTGGCTGAGGGGGGACGCTGCGCGATGAAGATCCGTAGCGCAGGTTAGCTCTACGTTAGGCCTCGCAATCAACATCCGCTGCTCCGCAATCGCCGATAGGTCCAGTCAAACGACGAGAGAGCGGCGTAGACTTCCCTGGACAGTGGAAACTAACATGGGTCAGTACTGGGTAGTTGGGGCTTCATGGGGCGGCGTTGATCACCAGGATCAGCGCTTTCTGGATCAGGGCATCTGGATGCTTGGCTGGAAGGACGGCGCGCAACCCGAAAGAGCCCGAGAGATGCAGCCTGGAGACCGCATCGCAATCAAGCGAATGAAGGGCCAGGGCCAGATCGGAATACGCATTCTTCACCTTGGCATCATCAGAGGTGTCATTCTTGACACAGACAAAATTATCTGCACCGTGAATTGGGTGGCAACGGACCTTGATCGCAACATAGAGGAGAGCAAAGGATGCTTTGCGTCTATCCACGGGCCGTTCCCACACGATCCGTGGGTCGAGCAAGTATTCTGCTTGTAGTTTGTCGCCGGCGAGGCCTAACATCCAGACGCAGAAGATTGGTGCGAGGGTTGCCTAGGTAGCGCCCCTTCGAGTGGTGTAACTCAGGAGGTCCTGTGACCCTTTCTGGAGGGTGAACAGGAGCAGTCAGGGGATGACTGCTTGGAGGCTGATGGCTCAGCTCCATTTTGCCATGATAAACCCTAATCGCTGAATGTTCAACTCAGCGACCGAGGAGATTCGTTTAGATCGAGCAAGGAGCTGGTGCGTTTCAGCTGTTGGTTGATGACGCCTGCTCTGACGGAACACCATCGCTGAGCTCCAGCAGTTCCCCAGGCTGGGGGATTTTGGCCATGGTGGCCTCGGAGAAGAAGCGACGGCGCTCCAACTGCCATTCCTCCTGCTGCTCCTGCAACTGGCTGCCCACAAGGCGGGTGATCGCAGCGTCGTTGGGGAAGATGCCGACCACATTGGTACGGCGTTTGATCTCCTTGTTTAGCCGCTCCAGCGGGTTGGTGCTCCAGATCTTGCGCCAGTGCTCCTGCGGGAAGTGGAGGAACGCCAGCACGTCATCACGGGCGGCTTCCATCACCGGCACGGCGCCCGGGAACTGCTTGCGCAGCATCTCCGTGACCTGTTGCCAGTGGGCTCTGACCTGATCAGGCTTCTGAATCACGAACACCGCTTTCATGGCCGCCGCCACCATGTCCTGGCCGGCCTTGGGGACGTGGCTCAGCAGGTTGCGCAGGAAGTGCACCCGGCAGCGCTGCCAAGAGCAGCCCTGGAACATCCGCTTGATCGCCGCCGTCAAGCCCAGGTGGGCATCGGAGATCACCAGCCGGGTGCCAGTGAGGCCACGCTCTTTGAGCGAGCCGAGAAACTGACGCCAGAAGGCCTCGGCCTCGCTGTCGCCCACGGCGATGCCCAGCACCTCCCGAAAGCCGAGGGCATTGATGCCGATCGCCACCACCACCGCCCTGGAGACCACCTGCAGATTGCGTCCGAGCCGTCCGTGGAGGTACGTCGCATCGAGGTAGACGTAGGGGAAATGGGCATGATCTAAAGGCCGGCCGAGAAAAGCTTTCACCTGCTCATCGAGGCCCTGGCAAATGCGGCTCACCTCCGATTTGGAGATGCCGCTGTCGCCGCCCAGGGCCTCCACCAGGGCATCGACTTTGCGGGTGGAGATGCCGCCGGTGTAGGCCTCCATCACCACGGCGTAGAGGGCCTTGTCGACCCGGCGGCGGGGCTCCAGCCAGTCTGGGAAGAAGCTGCCCTGCCTCAGTTTGGGGATGGCCAGGGTCAGGTCGCCCACCTGGGTGGTGAGCAGCCGCCTGCGATAGCCGTTGCGGTGGGTGGAGCGCTGATCGGGGCAACGCTCGTGGAGCTGGGCGCCGGTGAGCGCCGAAACCTCCGCCTCAAGCAGCTCTTGCAAGCCGCGGCGCACGATCTCAGGGATCAGGGCGCCAGCGGTGGTGCCCTCCATGAGCTGGCCCAGCTCGGAGGCGCCATTATGGGTGAGGGTCATGGTCTGTGTTCGGTTTGTTGGTAGTGCTCCAAACAGGGTCACAGACCGGCCCACCCATTGCAACAGCAGAGAGCTGATGGAGGCGAACCGTCAGCCCCGGCTAAGCCGGGGCTGCTCCTCCTGAGTTACACCACTCCACGGGACGCTGCTAAGAGCGCATGTTGCTCGCAGCGGAAAATCTTTCCGATAGAGAGCTTACTGAATTTTACGAGTTTACGCAGGAGCAACGATCTAGCGTGAATAAGCAAGACTGTGATGAAAGAATATTCCGCAATGGCTCCATCAGGATTAAATGGTGTACTGAACAGTTTGATTCAAATTGGCCAAAAACTAGCGAAACACCAATTGCTCCACTTAATCTCGCTACTCACGTTGGTAGCTGGGCAGAGAAACTAAGTCGGTATGGACTTCTGATTGATGACCTGACAGAAAAGCGATGGGATTACGAAGAAGACGGTGAAAGGCATATTGATGAGCCTGGAAGCGTGAGAGAAATAACTTGGTGGATCGAAATCCCAGTGGAGGGCTTTAAGCTGGCTGATCTTATCAAGAAGATTCTTGATATACGAGGTCTTGCTGCGTAACACAGCCATTCACCTGAACCGCCCCCGGCCAGGCCTCTGATGCCACAGAGAAAACTTCTGTTTTTGTGCATTGCGGCCAGGTGATGGCCAGCGTTATACTTACTTACCGCAGCAGAAGCATTCCAGTCGTCATGAGCAAGACATCAGAAATGAGGACTTCCGATATCGTTACCAGGGCTGGCCGCGAAATCATAGATGGACTTGGCGACTTGGCCGAAGCAAGCCTTGACTCATCTCCGGTCGAATTGATCCTTGATGAGATTCCTGTGGTAAAGACAATTACAGGCTTAAATAAAGCAGGATTGTCGATACGCGAAGGACTCTTTGCGAAAAAGCTCCAAGACTTTTTCAAGGCTGCATCAAGGTCTTCGGGGCCAACTAAGACCGAGAGAGAGCAAGCAATAATGAACTTTGGGGGCGAAGACAATAGGCAGAGACTTGGCGAATCAATGATACTGCTTCTAGATAGAACAGAGGACATGCAAAAGCCCAAGTTGCTGGGCTATATAATTGGCTGGCTAATGACAGGGAGGATCGGCTACTCTGATGCCATGACGCTATCCGCAATAGTCGATCGAATCATTTTCGAGGATTTACGGCTACTGGTCCAGGCCTCCACTTGTATTAATGTGTCAGGCGGAGCAGACTTTTCTGCGGTTCACCGCCTCCAGTCCAACGGGCTGATGTACCAGTCAATAATTAACGCGGGCGGCCTTGATAAAGATGGGGAAGCTCCTCAAGGATTTTCTCTGACAACTGTAGGGGTGCAGTTGTCAGAAATCTACCGTAACATGTGCTCAAGTGCCGATTAAAGCTGCTCTTCGCTCTGCAATGGTCCTTGGTTATCCCTAAACGAAGTATAACAATGCCATACACCTGAACCGCCCCCAAATGATCTCAACTTTAAGCTCGGCTTTCGGCGGCCAGGTGAAGGCAAGCGTTGTGAAAATCACCAGCCTTGCCGTCGGCAGCACCAAGCTCAGCCATCAGCGGCCGGTAGATTGAGCTAATGCGGTGACGGCCTCTTCCCCATGGGCGCGATCTTCATCAGCTACACCGGTCGCGACCCTGAGGGTGATGCCTGGGCAGACCGGCTGGAGGAATGGTTCACGGAGTGGGGATACGGCTACTTCCGCGACAAGAGTCACAGCCGTGGCGTCAAGGCTGGTGATGATTGGCGCCAGACGCTGTATCGCGAGCTGGACGAGGCGAGGGCGATGGTGTGCCTCTGCAGCGAGCAGTATGAGAGCTCGCCCTGGTGCGTGGGGGAGGTGGCGATCGCGGTGAAGGACGGCAAGACCG
>JBKDVK010000074.1:0-9745 GCA_046338875.1 Cyanobacteriota bacterium
ATGTCGAGCCGCTGGCCCCGGGCCGCCTCGCGGTCAAATTTCAAGGCCATGTTGGCCTCGTAAAAGTGGAAATGGGAACCGATCTGCACCGGTCGGTCGCCCGTATTGGCCACCGTGAGCGTGGTGACTGGCCTGCCGGCGTTGAGTTCAAGCTCGCCGGGTTCACAAAGCAATTCGCCGGGGATCAGGGGGGGCATGGGCTCAGATACGGGAGACGTGGGATATGGGAGACATGGCTAAGGCGCCGCCATGCGAATGGGGTCGTGGAGGGTCACCAACTTGGTGCCATCAACAAACACCGCTTCAATCTGAACCTGGTCGACCAGCTCCGGCACTCCCTCCATGACCTGATCACGATTCAGCCAGGTGGAGCCCAGTTCCATCAGTTCGGCCACACTGCGGCCATCGCGGGCCCCCTCCAGCACCTGGAAACTGAGCCAAGCCACAGCCTCCGGGTGGTTGAGCTTGAGGCCACGATGCAAGCGCCGCTCTGCCAGCAGAGCCGCGGTCACGATCAGGAGCTTGTCTTTTTCCTGGGGGGTGAGATGCATGCCGCGCTGGAGAGGGCGATCTGGCTGGGTCAGCCTGGTGCAAGTTTGGCAGGCCCAGGCGTTAGGCAGCATCCGTCTGCGGATCGGCAGCGAGGCCAGCAAAGGGTTCCTCTTGGAACGGCCACACCCGCGGCCGCTCGGGGGGGGCCAGCCTGTTGGCGGCCCTAATCCTGGCCCAGAGGCGGGTGAACCAGGTGCGGGCCGCCTGGCTGGAGGGCCCCCGGTAGCGGGCAACCAGCCCCTGCTCCAGGGCGCCACAGGCCAGCTCGCCCGGCAGATCGCCGCGATCGGCCCGGCAGGCCGCCAGCAGCCTGGCCAGGGGGGCGGCCGCCAAGGGCCGCGGCGCCGCCCACACCAGGGAACCGAAAACGGGTTCTGCGGCCATGCCGTGGCCCTGGAGCAAACCCTCGCCGCCAAGCTCCAGTCGGTCCACCAGTTCCCAGTGGCCGCCCTCCCCGTTGGGGTCCTCGCGCTCGATCTCCAGCAGGGACCGCCAGCGTCCATCACCCAGGGTCTCCGCGGCGGCCGTGCGCCCCAGCCGGACCACCTCAGCTCCCAGCCAACTGGCGCCGCTGGCCAGCCACACCCGGGTGCGTTGCTCGTAGAGACCGTTGGCATAGAGCACCTGATCTTGGGGCAGCCACTCCAGGTCTGCGCCGGCCCCCACTTTGAAGCTGAGCTCCTGGCGGGCCCAGGCGCCTGCGGGGCTGAGGCGGGAGCGGCCGATCGATCCATAGACCTTTTGGGCCGCCACGCTGGTGAGCAGCACCCGGCTGCCCGGGTCGAGCTGGGCCGTGATGTTGAGCCGGTCGCCCCCCACCAGCCCCCCGGCCGTGTGCAGCAGGGGCAGTTCGCAGCGGCCATCGGCCCGCCCAAAGGGGCGCTGCACCCTGAGTGGCGCCGTGGTGCCCCCCTGGTGCTGGGTGCGACCATCAACGGCGCAGCTGAAGCGCAGCTCTGCGGTGCCATGCCATGCCCCGTTGCTGATCACAGCAATCCCCTCAACAGAGCACACTTTGGTGGGTTTTGTTTCCGGGAGTCAGCCCTGTGCCTGAATCTGCGCCCTTGCCCCTGATCTTGACGCGCCGCTTCCCCCAGCCGCCGGCGCAGTCGGGGTCGCAGTCGGGGTCCCAGTCGCAGACGCCGCCGTTGGCGTTGGCCCTTTCGGCCGAAGAACGCAGCCGCTTACGGGGCCAGCGGCGCACTACTTGTGGCCAAGAACTGCTCTTGCAATTGGATCGGGGCGAACCGCTGCAGCCCGGCGAGTGGCTGAGCGGGGCCAGCGGCGGTCCGGCGGTTCAGGTGATGGCGGCGCCGGAAACGCTGCTCAGGGTCCGTGCCCGGGCGCCCCTGGAGCTGCTGCAGGCGGCCTATCACCTGGGCAATCGCCATGTGGCCCTGGAGCTGCGGGCCACGGAATTGCGCCTGCTTGATGACCCGGTGCTGGCGGATCTGCTGGGCCGCCGGGGCCTGCTGGTCGATCGCCTCCAGGAACCATTTCAGCCCGAGGCCGGGGCCTATGGCAGTGCCCACAGCCACGGCAGCGGCCACAGCCACGGCAGTGCCCACAGCCACGGCAGCGCCGACAGCCACGGCAGCGGCCACAGCAATGGTTGAGCAGCGGCTGCATTTGTTCCAGTTGGTCAGTCCGGCCTTGCCGGTGGGTGGCTTCAGTTATTCCGAGGGACTCGAATCGCTGGTGCAGCAGGGCCGCTTAGGCGATGCGCCAACGCTGCGCTCCTGGCTGGAGGCCGAACTGTGGCGCGGCTGCCTCACCATCGAGGCGGCGACACTGCCTGGCTTGATGGTGCTGCTTGAGCGGGCCCGCAGTGCCGATCCCCTGGAGGCCAGGGCGGCGCTGCAGGCAGTGCTGGAGCGGGATGGCTGGCTGCTGGCCCAAAGGGAGGCGCCCGAAGTGCGGGCCCAACAACGGCAGATGGGCGGATCTCTTTGTGGATTGCTGGCGGATCTGGGCTGGCCCCTGCCCGCTGCGACCCCCCCCCTGGCCTGGCCCGCTGCCTGGGCCTGGGCGGGAGTTTGCCTGCAGCTTGAGCCCGGCGAGCTTGTCGAAGCTTTTCTATACAGCTGGGTCGCCGGCCAACTCAGCGCCGCCGTGCGGCTTGTGCCCCTGGGTCCCACCCAGGCCCAGGGCCTGCAACTCGCCCTGGCGCCGCTGCTGGCCCAGCGGGCCCGGGAGCTTGCCAATGCCGATCCCGCCAGCATCTGGACCGGGGGCGTGGGGGCCAGCTTGGCCCAGCTAGGCCACTCCGAGCTCTACTCCAGGCTCTTCCGCAGCTGATCTTGCGTAACTGATCTTCCGTAACTGATCTTCCGCAGTTGATCTTGCGCAGTTGATTCAGTACAAATGCTGCGCCTGCCAAGGCTCTGCTCCCCTGGGACCCACCCCTAGGCTGGGGGCGTGGGCGCTGGGGCCATGAGCCGTTTAAGGGTGGGGGTGGCCGGTCCGGTGGGTTCCGGCAAGACGGCCTTGGTGGAGGCCCTCTGCCTGCGCTTGCGTGATCGCCTGGAGTTGGCGGTCGTCACCAATGACATCTACACCCAGGAAGATGCCCAATTCCTCACCAAGGCCGGTGCCCTGCCGCCGGAGCGCATCCGTGGTGTCGAGACGGGCGGCTGTCCCCACACCGCCATCCGCGAGGACTGCTCGATCAATCGGGCCGCGGTGGCCGAGTTGGAGCGGGCATTTCCTGGGCTCGATCTAGTGCTGGTGGAAAGCGGCGGTGACAACCTGGCCGCCAGTTTCAGCCCCGAACTGGTCGATCTCTGCATTTATGTGATCGATGTCGCCGCTGGCGACAAGATCCCCCGCAAGGGCGGCCCTGGCATCACCCGCAGTGATCTGTTGGTGATCAACAAGATTGATCTGGCGCCGATGGTGGGCGCCAGCCTGGCGGTGATGCAGCAGGACACCGAGCGCATGCGCTGCGGCAGGCCCTGGTGTTTCACCAACCTGCGCAGCGGTGAGGGGCTGGATCGCGTTGAGACTTTCCTGCTGGCCCAGTTGCCCCGGGGCTGAAAACCAAATGCCAGGCCCTGTGCCTGGGCAACTTGACACGACAACAGTGTTGGGCCGCAGACAGGCTGCAAAACCGTGTCCATCGCTACGGGCTTGCTCCGAAAGGCTCTTTACCTTTGCCCCGACCCAATTCACGGGGTCCATGCGGGAGCCATCGCGCGACTCGTTCTTCTCAGGAGCCCTTTCATGAAGTCTTTGGCACAGCATCAGCCCACCCGCCGCCTCATTGGAACTCTCTCCGCTTTGGGCCTCACGCTCACGTTGGCCTCCTGTGGTGGCGGCGGCACTGGAACTGGCACTGGGGCTGATAAAGCTGCCAGCACCGATGCTGGCGCAGCCGGCGGTTTCGATGGTGAAGTGAAGGTTGGCATCCTCCATTCACTCAGTGGCACCATGGCTATTTCCGAAACGACTTTGAAAGAAGTCGAGGAAATGGCGATCGACGAAATCAATGCCGCCGGCGGCGTCAAAGTTGCTGGCAAGTCGTACAAAATTGTCCCAGTCGTCGAAGACGGTGCCTCCGACTGGCCCACCTTTGCCGAGAAAGCCCAGAAGCTGATCGACTCCGACAAAGTGGCCGTGGTTTTCGGCGGCTGGACCTCCGCCAGCCGCAAGGCGATGCTGCCGGTCTTCGAGTCCAAGAATCACATGCTCTTCTACCCGATTCAGTACGAGGGTCAGGAGTGCTCCAAAAATATCTTCTACACCGGCGCCGTTCCGAACCAACAGGCCGAGCCTGCAGTTCAGTGGCTGATGGACAAGTTCTCGGGCAAGCTTGGCAAAAAAGTTTATCTAGTTGGCTCTGATTACGTGTACCCCCGCACGGCCAATACCATCATCAAAGAGCAGATGAAGTCTCTCGGTGGTCAGACAGTCGGCGAGGATTACATCCCTCTCGGCAACACCGAGGTGGCCCCGATCATTGCCAAGATCAAGAAGGCCTTCCCCAATGGCGGGATCATCATCAACACCTTGAACGGTGACTCCAACGTCGCCCTCTTCAAGCAGTTCAAGGCATCTGGCATCGACCCTGCCAAGTATCCGATCATGTCCTTCTCGATCGCAGAAGAAGAGATCCGTCAAATCGGTCCTGAATACACTACTGGCACCTATGCCGCCTGGAACTTCTTTATGAGCCTGGACACCCCGGCCTCCAAGAAGTTCACTGCGGACTTCAAGGCGAAGTACGGCGCCGATCGGGTCACGGGTGACCCGGCCGAATCCGCCTACAACATGCTGTACCTCTGGAAGAACGCCGTCGAGAAGGCCGGAACCTTCGAAGATCTCAACAAAGTACGCACCGACATGATCGGGATAACCTTCGCCGCTCCCCAGGGCGAAATCAAGATGTTCCCTAACCACCACACATCCGAGAGGGTGCTCATCGGCGAGGCGGAGGCCACCGGCCAGTTCAAGATCCTCCAAGACAGCGTCAAGGCGATCGCCCCAATTCCTTGGAACCAGTTCGTTCCTGAAACCAAGGGCTTCACCTGCGACTGGACCCAGAACCGTCCTGACGCTGGCAAGTTCAAGATGTGATCACGGCCCGGTCCGTTAATCCATGAACGGCAGGTGGTTCCTCCGGGAACCACCGCTTTACCGTTTGGCACACCACCACGTTCGACCCGATCCAACGTTGCGCTCGCAATGTTGGATCTAACGTTCAACACTGATTCCGTTGGAACTTTTCTTTTCTCAGATCCTCGATGGCCTCAGCATCGGGTCAGTGCTGCTGCTTGCAGCCACAGGCCTGGCCATCGTCTTCGGATTGATGGGGGTCATCAACCTCGCCCACGGCGAGTTCATGATGCTCGGGGCCTATGTCACCTACGTGGTGCAGTCGGCCTTCAAGCCCATGGGTGGTGTGATCTTCGAATTGTATTTCCCGGTCTCGCTGGTTCTTGCCTTCATCGTGACGGCCCTCGTCGGAGTGCTGCTGGAAAGAACATTGATCAGAAAACTCTATGGACGGCCACTCGAAACACTGCTTGCAACCTGGGGTGTCAGCCTAATTCTCATCCAGTTGATTCGCAGCGTGTCGACTGCAATGATGCTTGGCATCATTGTGGGCGTCGTGCTTGGATTCCTCCTCTCCAAGTTACTCGCGGCCAAGTTCTCCGCAAAGCCTTTCTTCACCTATCTCAATGGACTGGGATGGGCTATCGCCATCGGTATCGGCCTGGTCGCAGTCAACCTCTTTGACCAGATCCGTCCCCTGGCCAAGCCCTGGTTTGGTCCCCGCAACATCGACGTGACGGCACCCAAATGGCTGCAGGGGAGCTGGGGAATGATCGGCACCATTGAGTTGCCAGGGCTGCGCATCTTCATCATTCTGCTGTCGGCCCTGTTGCTCTTGGCCACCTATTGGTTCCTCAATAAAAGTGTCTGGGGTCTGCGCATCCGTGCCGTGACCCAGAACCGACAGATGAGCAACTGCCTCGGCATTCCCACCGACCGTGTGGACAGCATCACCTTCGGCATCGGATCCGGACTGGCCGGTGTTGCCGGTTGTGCAATCACCCTCTTGGGTTCGGTGGGCCCGAACCTCGGTGCCGCCTACATCGTTTCCTGCTTCATGGTGATTGTGCTTGGCGGTGTGGGCAATCTGCTGGGCACCGTGCTGGCCTCATTGCTGCTGGGGATCATCCAGTCTGTGATTGGCTCAGGCACCTTGCTGACCATTTTCCCAAACATGCCAATGGCAGCAAAAGGGGTGATCGAGTTCTTCGCTACCACCAGCATGTCCCTGGTGCTGGTGTTCATCTTCATCATCGTATTTCTCCAATTCCGTCCCAACGGAATGTTCCCCCAGAAGGGTCGCTCGGTCGATGCCTGACCCGATCATGTCAACCCTCCGCAGATTCCCGTTCCATCTCCCGACCAGGAGCCCAACCTGTGAAACTTTTCCAACGACTCGTCCCCTGGATTCTGCTGGCGATCGCCCTGTTCATTCTTCCGGCGGCGCTTGACGACTTCCGTCTCAATCTCTTCGGCCGCTACTTCGCGCTGTCGATCACGGCGCTGGCGATCGACCTGATCTGGGGGTACACCGGTCTGTTGAGCCTGGGGCAGGGCATCTTCTTTGCGTTGGGGGGCTACGCCGTGGCCATGAACCTGATGCTCAACACCAAGAGCCTGGCCGGTGGCAATGGCATTCCCAAGTTCTTCGAGAACTATGGCGTCGCCCAACTACCCTTCTTCTGGCAACCCTTCTGGTCTCCGATCTTTACGCTGATTGCCCTCTGGGTGATTCCCGCAGCGGTAGCAGGTGTGGTGGGTTGGCTGATCTTCAGAAACCGCATCAAAGGGGTGTATTTCTCGATCATCACCCAGGCGGCTTTGATGGTCTTCTTCCACTTCTTCAACGGACAACAGAAGCTCTTTGACGGCACCAACGGCCTCAAGACCAGCACCACCGAGTTGTTCGGCCAGCTGGTGGGATCTCCCGAGATGCAGGTGTGGTTCTACCGCCTGACCGTGGTCCTGCTGCCCCTGGCCTTCCTTGTCTGCCGTTACTTCACAAGCGGTCGCTTCGGCGATGCCCTGATCGCTATCCGTGACGATGAGAGTCGCCTGCGCTTCGCCGGGTTCAACCCCGTTCCCTTCAAGACGATCGTCTTTCTGGTGGCTGGGGCTCTCTGCGGCATCTCTGGTGCACTTTACACGGTCCAATCCGGCATCGTGTCGCCCCAGTACATGTCGATCGCTTTCTCGATCGAGATGGTGATCTGGGTGGCGGTGGGTGGTAGGGGCACCCTCGTGGGTCCGATCATCGGTGCCGTCGTAGTGAATTATCTGCGCAGCTTGGTCAGCGAAGCGCTGCCGGAGGCCTGGCTGTTCGTGCAGGGTGCCCTGTTCATCTTCGTCGTGGTTCTGATGCCCGATGGCATCTACGGCTGGATCACCAAAGGAGGCTTAACCACCTTCCTGGCCGCCTTCGGCATCGCCAAGAAGTCCAATACCTTCCCACAGCTGGACAAGGAGGTCATTCCGGTGGATTAGTCCTCCAGGGCACTTGTCCTGGCATGTCTGCTGTGACCGCTTTTTCGATTTTGCACCCTTTCGATATCCATGTCAGAACCTCTACTCGAGCTCAATGACGTTAGCGTGAGTTTCGATGGCTTTTATGCCCTCACAGACCTCAGCCTCAAGCTCTATAAGGGTGAGCTGAAGTCGATCATCGGCCCCAACGGTGCCGGCAAGACCACTTTTCTGGATGTCATCACAGGCAAGGTGCGGCCCTCCAAAGGGACTGTGACTTTTAAGGGGAAGTCCTTGCTCGGCGTCTCCGAACAGCAGATCTCAAGGTGTGGCATCGGCCGTAAGTTTCAGACGCCGCGCGTTTTTGAGAATCTCAGCGTCCTGCGAAACCTCGAATTGTCCGCCTCGCCAGATAAGAACGCCTTCAGCCTGCTGGGCTCAAAATTACCCCAGTCATCGAAGGATGAAGTTCATCGGATCATGAATTACGTGGGTCTCACCCCGTTTGCCAACGTCAAGGCCGGCTCCCTCTCCCACGGCCAGAAGCAGTGGCTGGCGATCGCCTCCCTCGTTGCCCAGTCCCCCGAAGTGCTGCTGCTGGATGAGCCCGTCGCTGGTCTCACCGATGAGGAAACCCTGCGCACGGCCGAGTTGATCAAGTCGCTTGCCGGCGACCATACCGTTGTGGTGATTGAACACGATATGGAGTTCATCCGCGACCTGGGTTTCGACGTCACCGTTCTGCACCAGGGACAGGTGCTCACGGAGGGGCCGCTGGACAAGGTGAAATCCGACCCGCGGGTGATCGAGGTCTACTTGGGGCCACCTGAACAGTAATTGCTTTCCGTCCATTACCCACCGACCCCATGTCCCCCACCAGCGCGCAAACCCTGCTCCAGGTCTCCGACCTCAATGTCTATTACGGAGAAAGTCACATTCTCCGTAACGTTGACCTGACCATCCATGAAGGCAAGATGGTTTGCCTGATCGGCCGTAATGGCGTCGGTAAGACCACCTTCCTCAAGACCGTCATCGGCCTACTGCAGCAGAGATCCGGCACGATCAATTACCAGGACGGCCAGCTCACCACCCAACCGCCCTACAAGCGGGCCCGGGCGGGTATCGGCTATGTCTCCCAGGGCAGGGACATCATTCCCCAGGTGACGGTCAAGGAAAATCTGCTGCTCGGCATGGAGGCCCTGCCCGGGGGCCTGGAAAAGAACCGCCACATCGACCCTCTGATTTTCGATCTGTTCCCGATCCTCGAGAAGTTCCTCAAGCGCAAAGGTGGTGACCTCAGCGGCGGACAGCAACAACAGCTCGCCATCGCCCGTGCCCTGTTGGGCAAGCCGAAATTACTGCTCCTCGATGAACCTACCGAGGGAATTCAACCCTCCATCATCCTCGACATTGAGCATGCCGTGCAGCGGATCATGAAGGAAACCGGCATCAGCGTGTTGCTGGTGGAGCAGCATCTGCACTTCGTCCGCCAGTCCGACTTCTATTACGCCATGCAGCGCGGCGGCATCGTCTCTAGTGGCCAAACCAACCAGCTTTCCGATGACGTGATCAAGGAATTCCTCACGGTCTGAAGCACGCATGACCACCATCAGTGGTTATGGACGGGGGCTGTGAGCCTCAACAACCGCGATTGAGCATCCAAGGACGGGTGCTGCTCTCCTTGAGTCGCTGCTTTACGGACGCTTCTTTGGTTTCCTTGCGCACCAGGCGAGGTCCCGATTGCTCCTGCTTCAGCCTGAGGGGTCCGCTGAGCGACATGATAGGCGTGAACACGCGCAGGCCTGTCGCCGTGCAGGTCGGGCAGTTGGTCTGCTTCTGGCGCTCATCGATGCTGCGCCAGACTTCATAGTTGTCGCAGCCATTGGTGCAGCTGTATTCGTAGACAGGCATCGCGCAAAAGAGAGGAAGAGCAAGGACAAAACCATGAGAAAGAAGAAAGGAGCCTGACTCTCAGGCCCCTTTTTTCTTTGCTGATCAGCGGGGGAGTATGTCTTGGTCGAAGATCGAGGTGGGTATGGCCAGGGTGCAACAAGCGTTGGGTATATCAACGATGCCGCTGATCCTGCCTTCCACCGGCGCGCAGCTCAGTAGTAGGTAGGCCTGCTCCCCGGTGTAGCCGAACTTCTTGAGGTACTCGATGGCGTTGAGGCAGGCA
>JBKDVK010000075.1:0-30090 GCA_046338875.1 Cyanobacteriota bacterium
AGATACCACTCTGGCGAGGCTAGAATTCTAACCCTGACCCCTAATCGGGGCGGGAGACAGTTTCAGGTGGGCAGTTTGACTGGGGCGGTCGCCTCCTAAAAGGTAACGGAGGCGCGCAAAGGTTCCCTCAGCACGCTTGGAAACCGTGCGACGAGTGTAAAGGCAAAAAGGGAGCTTGACTGCAAGACTGACAAGTCAAGCAGGTACGAAAGTAGGCCTTAGTGATCCGACGGCGCAGAGTGGAATGGCCGTCGCTCAACGGATAAAAGTTACTCTAGGGATAACAGGCTGATCTCCCCCAAGAGTCCACATCGACGGGGAGGTTTGGCACCTCGATGTCGGCTCATCGCAACCTGGGGCTGAAGTCGGTCCCAAGGGTTGGGCTGTTCGCCCATTAAAGCGGTACGCGAGCTGGGTTCAGAACGTCGTGAGACAGTTCGGTCCATATCCGGTGCACGCGCAGGAACATTGAGAGGATTTCTCCCTAGTACGAGAGGACCGGGAGGAACGCACCTCTGGTGTACCAGTTATCGTGCCAACGGTAAACGCTGGGTAGCCATGTGCGGAGTGGATAACCGCTGAAAGCATCTAAGTGGGAAGCCCACCTCAAGATGAGTGTTCCCATGGCATAAGCCAGTAAGGTCACGGGAAGAACACCCGTTGATAGGCTCTACGTGGAAGCGCAGCAATGCGTGAAGCGGAGGAGTACTAATAGACCGAGGGCTTGACCATACCCCTCGCAATGAGGCGGTTTTGAAGTCTTTCTTTCCAGAAGGAGACAAGAAATTGTTAACACCTATGCAGTTCTCAGGGTTTTCTTGAGAAGATAGTTTTCCTGGTGTCCATGGCGCTGTGGACCCACACCGATCCATCTCGAACTCGGATGTGAAACGCAGCAGCGGCGACAATAGTTGGGTGGTAGCACCCTGCGAAAATAGCTCGATGCCAGGTAAAATATTTTCTAGACTAGTCAGGTTTGATTTTAAGTCAAAGCTGATTTGATTAGCCACCATATCGGTGGCTTTTTTTGTGGGATCTATTGGGCAAATCCTTGGCGGCTTGGGGCTCCCGGCGACACCTGAAACCGTTTTGGTTGGCGTACCGCCTGTGGTTGCGCAACGACTGCATTGACTTGAGCGCTGCATTTGCATATCACACCTTGCAGTCTTTCCTTCCGGCCCTGTTGATTGCCATGGCTTTGGCATCCAGATTGCTGGGGAAAGATCAGGTGTTGCTAGCCCGCTTGGTAGAGCTTGTTGGGCAGGTTCTTCCTGGGCCAATGCTGCCCGTTTTTGCAACGACCTTGGATCGCTTTTCGCGGCAAGGCCCTGGTGCTGGGGCATTGGGAGTGTTGTTATTGGCCCTCAATGCCAGCAATATCTATCTCACCTTGCAGCGTGGGGCCGATCGTCTTTGGTGGAATAGGCCCTATGGTTTTGATGATTTGAATCTAGGGCAACTCGTGCGTCGATTTTTGCTGCTACGGCTTAAGGCAATTACCCTGGTACTCCTAATTGGTCCATTGCTTATAATGGATCAACTAATTAGCTCCGTGCGATTTTTTGGTTCAACTTGGTTGCGAAACTTTATTTTTGAATCACTGCCAAGACAATGGACTTGGTTTGCCTCTGTTTCCTATGGCGTGGATGTGCTTCTCTCGTTATTTGTTAATTTTTTGGCCACCCTTCTATTTCTTTGGTTGTTGCCTTCCCGCCGTGTGTCATTAAGATCTCTGCTGCCTGGCTCTATCCTTGTGTCTATTTCGGTGACCTTTCTGAATCTGATGCTGGGTAGAATTTTGTTGACTCTAGGACTGCGTTTTCAGGCTTATGGTTTGGTTGGAGGAGTTTTGGTGCTCACCCTTTGGATGTGGTTGTTGGGCGTTATTCTATATTATGGGCAGTGTCTGAGTGTCGTTCTATCGAAGCGGTCTGCATGGGAGGCGATCCGCACTTCTTGATCTTTGCAGTTTGTCCGCCAGGGGGGAGGATGGAACTTGAAGATGATTTTCGTCGGCAACGCTGATGCAGCGCCCCTCTTTGCCTTGGTCCTGGATCGCGCTTGCGCTGCTCCTCTTGCTTCTTCCGGGCCCTGTCCGTCGCCTGCTTTTTGAAATTGCCGGTGGCTTCACCTTGTTGGTGCTTGTGATCCCTTTGCTGGCGGCAGGCCTGGGTTTGTTGGCTTGGCAATTTTATCGACGTCGTTTTCGCACCTGCGCTAATTGCGGCATGGTGAGTATGGGGACCTCCCAATGTCCAGCCTGTGGTGCCGACCTGGACAGCAGTGACGCTGGATTGGGATTTAGGCCGAGCGGCGACGAACTTAACGCCAGTGATGTGACCATCAACGTCAGTGCCGTTGATGTGGACTCTTCCCCAACTTCGGGTTCATCCAAATTAGATTCTTGAATGCAATCTTCAATGCAATCTTGAATGTGACTTGGTTTGCCACCTAATCCGCTCGGGTAGTCACATGCTGTGTCTAGGGAAGACCACCAGCTGTTCTGCCCATTTCCATCAGCCGACGCTCTCTGAGATAGAGAAAAAGGGGCCCTCCGCAGGCAAAGGCGATAGTTACACAGATCAGCAGCACCCATGGCAGCCCTCTCATCGCAAGCCTGCGGCTTTCTGCCACCATCCACACCGTGAACGCGGTCGCGGCTACAGCTAGATCGCGACTGAGGGACTGGGCGGCGGGATTGGCATTGGCTAGTCGCACAAATAGTCCCAGATCAAAGGCCTTCCCATGGGCCTGCATGAAAGCAAGATTCGCCTGCCAGGTCAAAACTGCGCCGGCGATCGCCAATGTCAGGTAGAGCCAGGCGAGCGGGTTCTTGTCGCTTGTGGCAGGGGCGGGGGAGGATTGGCTCATGGTTGGTAGGGCTGGGCTGGTTGTTCGGGACGTTCTGGATCCCAGATCTGCACCTCTTGCTCCACTTTCTCCAGGAGGTGGACGCAGTGATTGACGTAGGCCTGAGCACGGCGATGCAGGGTGGCCATCGCCTCTACTTCCAGATCACTGGCCTGTAACTGGGCCAGACAGAGTTCCAAAGCCGTTTGGGCTTCCCGGAAATTGAGGTCATCGACACCCTCCAATCCCTCGTCTGAACCAAGGGGGATGCCTTCTTCAGGCGCTTCCGGTGCTTCCGGAACCTGGGCTGGTGGACGTCTTTTGCTTGGAGTCATGGATGCGGAGGATCACAAACTGGAGGGCAGGGGATGGAGACTCAGGGTTTGGGCCAACACTCGCCCATCGACAAAACGCAACTCCACCGTATCTCCCGCTCGCAGTTGGGTGACACGGCTTACGAGCTTCCCTGTGGGGTCGCGCACCAAGCAATAACCGCGGCTTAGGGGGCGCAAGGGGGAGAGGGCTGCCAATAGCCGTTGTTGTTGCTCCAATCCCTGCCGTTGATTGGCGAGCAATCGGCGGGGATGAAGTTGTTTGAGTCGCTCTTGCTGGTGCTTGAGTTGCTGTTGCAGCCCCACAACTCTCATCTCTGCCCGTTGGCGCAGGTGCTGGCGCAATTGCAGCAAGCCTTGGCTAATCGCTGATCGATCCGGCAGAAGTGCCACAAGGGCTGCAGTAGGAGTTGCGGCCCGATAGTCGGCGATCAGATCGGCAATTGTGGTGTCATCTTCATGGCCAAGCCCGCAGACCACCGGCACTGGAGCGCGGGCTAACGCAAGGGCCAGATCTTCACCGTCGAAAACAGCCAGATCCTCACGGCTGCCGCCACCGCGGGCCAACACGATCGCGTCCAGCCCAAGTGTTTCACTGTTTTCGCCCAGCCGCTGCAGTGCCGCCAGGATGCGGGCCTCCACTGCCCCCTGCACCGGGATGGGAACCACCAACAAGGCGGTGGCAGGCCATCGTTCCTTGGCGGTGCGCAGCATGTCGGCGAGGGCCGAACTGGGCACGCTGGTCAACAGGGCGATACGCCTCGGCCAGGCAGGCAATGGCCGCTTGCGTTCGGGCTCAAACCATCCCTGCGGTGCCAGCCGGGTCCGAACCCGCTCGAATTGCCGCATCACTGCGCTAAGGCCAGGGCGCACATCCAGGATCTGCACGGTTAAGTTGGCCCGCGCCGCCCAGAAATTGAGTTTGCCCACCACGATCACCCCGTCCCCCTCCTCCGGGATGAAATCGATTCGGGCAAGCTGGGAAGCCCAGATCACCCCTGAGATGGAGGCTTCGCCGTCGGTGAGGGTCAGCCAGAGATGGCCTTTTTTGATCTGGGGCCGGCTGGCCGTGGCCTCCAGCAGAAAACGGGGAGCAAAACCCCGATCAAGCAAGGTACCAATGGCTTGATTAAGTTCGATAACGCTGTATCGCGGCAGTCCCCCAGTTTCTGCAGCTCCGGCGTTCACAGATCTTCAGGCGGATTCGGCAAGTTCGGCAAAGTCCTGTCCCAAACCCAGTGGCCTGAAGATTAGGCGGCGAAGGCGCTGAGTCGCTACTGCTGCCCCTGCTCGGTCGCTCCGCCTGTTCAAGTGGGTTAGGGAATTCACCGGCTTCCTTGAGTCACCTGCTGGTTGGCCTGCCGTAGGGGAGGCTTTGCTGTTGCGACAGCTTGGCTCGGATCCTCAGGCCAGGCGTGTTTTGGATAGCGCCCGCGCAGCTCCCGCCGGGTTTGGCCATACCCACCACGCCAAAACCCAGCCAGATCGCGGGTGATGGCGGCCGGTCGACCCGCCGGCGAGAGCAGATGGATGGGTAGGGGCAGGGTGCCGCCAAGCAAGGGCGGGGTGGAATCGCAGCCAAACATTTCCTGTAATCGGACCGCCAGCACAACTTCTTCGATCCCATAGATCAGGGGGACCCGCCTACCTGATGGCACATCGAGGCCGGTGGGCAGCAAGGCTTCCAGGGCGCTGCGTTGCTGCCAATCCAGCCCGCCCCAGAGGGCTGCCTCCAGATCGAGATCCTGAAGCTCTTGCAGGCTGCGCCGTCCTGCCACATGGGGGCCCAGCCAATCCGGCAGGGTGGCTAGGAGCACCTCGTCGCAGCAATCAGGCCAGGGTTCCCCCAGATGCTTGTGGGCCAGAGTTAGTCGCCGTTGCAGTTGGCGGCTGCGGGGGGTCCACGGCAGACACTCCAGACCCAAATTGCATACCGCCTCCAGCAAGGTGCTCGCAATCGCGGCCGGATCTGCTTCGGGCCAGGGTGTCACTTCCAGTTCCAGGGAGTCCAGTCGGCGGACCCGCTCGCACCGCACTCGACCAGAGCTGCCATCCCAACGGGTCCTCAGGGTGAGACTGGCAGTTTGGCCCGCCAGGCTCTCGATCTGGGCCGCTGGAATCGCCACGGCAAGCAGCACGCGGGCCTCCTGTTGGTGGCCCTCCACCCGAGCGATGGCCAGGGCTTCGGCGCCACAGAGAGGGTCCCCACTCGCCAGGCGAGCGCCGCCCCCATGGCGCATCAGCACGGCGCCGTCCCCCTTGCCGCGCCCTAGGGCGATGCGTTCGGGATAGGCCCAACAAAGCATTTGTCCGGCAATCAGGTCTTCGGATTGATGGGGATCTGGCTCAGCGGGGTCAGCGGGTTTCCGGTGCGTGGTCGCCGCCAGAGCCACCTGTTTTTTGAGCTGCTGCATTGCCTCACGCCAGGGGCCCGATCGCCCTCCCCTGCGCAGCCAGTCGAGCCGATGCAGCAGGTCGGCTCCCACCTCGCGAGCGTCCAGGGGATCCCGCTCACTGAGCAGCGCCGCCACGGCGCAGCCCTGCTCCAGCCATCCCCGCTGGGCGGCCAACAGCAGCATGTGACTAAGTCGCGGCGGTAAGCCGATGCCAGCCATGGCCTTGCCATGGGCCGTGATGCGCCCCTTGTCATTAAGGGCACCCATCTGAGCCAGTAGCCGTCTTGCGTTCGCAAGCGGTTGGGGTGGCGGCGGCTGCAGCCAGGGCAGATCCGTCCCGTCGCAGCTGCCCCAGGCGGCCAGTTGCAGGGCTAGGGGCAGGGGGTCCGCCAGTAAGAGTTCGGGGGGATCGAAGGCGGGGCGGCGGGCTTGCTCGGCTGGCGACCAGAGCCGTAGGCAGCGTCCAGGCCCGAGCCGGCCAGCCCTGCCACAGCGTTGGGTGGCGCTGGCCTGGCTGCATGGTTGGGTGACTAGCTGATCCATTCCTCGTGCGGGGTCGTAGCGGTTAACGCGACTGAGGCCGCTGTCGACGACCAGCCGGACGCCCGACAGGGTTAAGGAGCTTTCGGCGATGGAGGTGGAAAGGACAATTTTGCCGGCCTTCGATTTGGCCGGGGCGATGGCCTGGAGCTGGGCTTCCAGGGACAGGTGTCCGTGCAGGGGCACGCACTCCAAGGTTTGCCCCCATGGGGTTTCTGAGATAGCCCGCAGGCAGCTGACAATCTCCCTTTGGCCCGGCAGAAAAACCAACACCGTTTCGCCATCTAGCCGTTGCTCCAGCCACCGCTCCTCCAAGCCCCTCAGTACCTGCCTCGCCAGACTTTCCCTTTCCCTGGGCACCTGATAGCACACATCCACGGGATGGCTGCTTCCAGGAACCGTGATGACCGCGGCTCCTCCCATGCTGGTCGCCAGGGGCTCTAGGTCGAGGGTGGCGGACATCAGCAGCACCAGCAGATCGGGGCGCAACTCCTGACGGGCATGGCGCAGGAGCGCCAGGGCCAAGTCGGCTTCGGCCCCGCGCTCATGGAATTCATCGAAGATCACGGCAGCGACCCCCATCAGTTCGGGATCCCCCTGCAGGCGCCTGAGAAACAGGCCCGTTGTCATCACTTCCAGCCGGGTGGCTTTGGAGGTGCGATGGTCGAAGCGCACGCTGTAGCCCACCCGGCCCCCAGGGCTTTCGTGGAGGGCCTCCGCCAATCGTTGGGCCGCTGATCGGGCCGCCAGTCGACGGGGCTGAATCAACAGGATTCGGGTTGGCTCCGGCAGCTGCTCAAGTAGAGCCAGGGGAACCCGGGTTGTTTTACCGGCTCCCGGGCTGGCCTGGAGCAACAAGGTGCCCCGGCCGATGAGGGTGTCGGTGATCAGCGCCAGGGACGCGTCGATCGGCAGGGGGGGCGCCAGGGGATTCAGCGCACGTGGCGGATGCCGTCGACGGGGTGATACACCTCACCGGTGGTTTCTTCGTAGACAATGGCTGGCAACCCAGTCTCGAACATGGTTTGCAGGGCTTCCTTGAGATAGGGGTTCCAGCCGCCAGTCGTGACTTTGCCGTGGCGAACGGTCCAGTCCCAAGTGCCTTGCAGGTCCCTAGGGATACGTCCTTCCCGGTCCCTGCGGGCGACGAGATCCTGGGACTCGACAATGCCCACCAAGATCGGATCTTTGCCATAGGCCGGCGTGATGCTGAGTTCCAGCCTGATGGGATCGTCCTTCACCAGTTTGAGCCGGAACCTCGGCGGCAGCTTCAGGCCGTTAAGTACGGCGGCCACTACTCGTGTCCTCTGGTCCACCATCAGCGTCTCCCGGATTGTGCAGTCCGATCGCTGAGCCTATTCACCGATGGTCTGAGTCTCAGCTGGGATCGACGGGAGTGGCCGGTTCGCCATTGTCGCCACTGAAGCGGACCGTGAGCAGGTCCTCGCGAGTGATGCGGCCTTGGGCATCTAGGAGTTCGGGATGGATCGTTACCTTGCCGGTGCGATCGATCGCCCTGTCGCCCATGGGCTTGGTTTGGGTGCTGCTGTCACCGGGCCGGGGAATCGCCTGAAAACCCCTTCCCATTACTTGAAAGGCTTGCCACAGCAGAAACAAAAAGCAACCGGCGTAGAGCAGGGGGAAAAGTCGCTCGAGCAAGTCGATGGAATGGGAAGAGACGTTCATGGGCCGGTCTTTGCCCCTGGCCGATGGAATCCCTCCATCATCGCCGCTCGGCCGCAGATTCGTTGGTCGCAAGCATCCAGGCCCAAAGGGTGGTGCAGGCTGCTCCGAAGGCGAGGAAGGCCAACAAGAGGCGACTCGTGTCCATGGTTAGTTGGAAAACTTCACAAATCCTAGGCTGGCATTGCCGTGGGTGGGGTCTTCGAGTCGCCAGGATGGGTAGATGGGTCTGAAGCTTCCTGTGCCAAGTTCTTTGCCCACGAATCGGCATTTGCCCACGAATCGGCTCCGTCGCCTCGGGCCCCTGCTCGTGGCCCTGCTGGTCCCCTGCGCGTTGCCGATAGCAGGCACCACTTTTGCTGCGGCCCGGGCTTTCCCCAATGGTTCCCCGTTGGTGCGCCAGTCCTTCGTGGCTGAAGCGATGCGCCGTTCCGGTCCTGCCGTGGTGACGATCGAGACCGAACGCACCCTGAGGCCGTCTGCGGCCATGTCCGATCCCAGCCCTCTGGACGATCCGATGTTGCGCCGTTTCTTCGGTATGCCGCCGGCCGTCCAGCAGGGTCCACGCAAGGTTCGGGGTCAGGGCAGCGGCGTCATTTTTCAGGCCCAGGGATTACTGCTCACCAACGCCCATGTCGTCGAGGGTGGTGCACGGGTGACCGTGGGGCTTCAGGACGGTCAGCGAGTCGAAGGTCAGGTGGTAGGCCTGGATCGTGTTACCGATTTGGCGGTGGTGCGGCTGGCACGCAGTGGGCCCTGGCCGGTCGCTCCGCTGGGCAACTCCGATGAGCTGAAAGTAGGCGACTGGGCGATTGCGGTTGGGAATCCCTTTGGTTTGGATCAAACCGTGACACTTGGAATCATCAGCAGCCTTAATCGCAGCGCCAGTAAATTGGGCCTTTCCGGTAAGCGACTAAACCTGATTCAAACCGATGCAGCAATTAATCCTGGCAATTCAGGGGGGCCTTTGCTGAATGCGGATGGGGAAGTTGTTGGCATTAACACTCTAGTCAGAACAGGCCCCGGAGCTGGGTTGGGATTCGCGATTCCGATCAACAGGGCCCGATCTATCGCCGCCGAGATTGTGGCTACCGGAAAAGTGATTCACCCTGTGATCGGTGTTTCCTTGGATGCCCTGCCGGTTGGTCCTGGTGGACAGCCCCAACAAGGGGCGTTGGTGGTGAATGTGTTGGAATCGGGTCCCGCTGCCCGGTCTGGCGTACAGAGCGGCGATGTGATCATCGCCGTCGAAGGGAAAATTGTGCGCAGCCCTGCCGAGGTCATAACTGCGATAGAAGCCAGCGGAGTTGGAAGACTCCTGACCCTGGGCCTTTTGCGCGCCGGCCGGCCCCTGCAGCTCAAGGTGTTGCCGGGGGAGTGGGGTCAGGTTCCCTAGTCAAGTTGCCAAGGCAACTCAAAGCACGTCGTAGCTGGGCTGTGGCGTCCCGGGCTGCAGCGACTGGATCACGTCGGGTCGCTGGGCCAGCTCCTGCGCTACCCGGGATGGCGAATCCAGTTGCTGACGCATCATCCACTGGGTGGCGGCTTTCTGGCTGTGCCAGGCCTGGAGCAGCTGCTTGGCCAGGCCCTGGAGAGTCTGGATATCGACCGTTGAGTCGATGGCACGACTCATGCGCTCCATTTCGAATTTTTGACCGAGTGAAAGAGTGAGGGGTTCGGACATGGGGACAAAGGTCATCGAAAAAGCTGGGCCAAGGCTACGAACTGTTTCAAGTGCCCAGGTATCCAATGCAACATGTAGGTCTGGCTGCGAGCAAAAAACCAGCGTTTGCTGATCAATGCCGTCGCGATTGACCCCCTGGGTCAGCGATGGCTGGGTACTTCAAACCCTTGCTGAAGGGGGTGTTGAGGCGCGTTTTTTTGGGCTATGGCCCTGCCCTGCAATGGATGTGGCTTGAGCAAGCGCGAGGCTGCCCAAGAATCGATCAACTTTGGCCAGGTCAGAGCTTGGACATGAATTGGGACCCTGGTCCGGTTGGGCAGGGCTTAGGGGCTGGGGCGGTTTGTGATAAGAGGTGAGCCGGCCTGGTGGGTGATTTTCAGGATTTGCGGCCTGCGGCCTTGGATTTCTGTTTGAGGCGATTGGCTTCGCGTTTCTGGTGGCGGGCTTCCTCTTCTCGGGCCTGCTCGGCTTCCTGGCGCTCCTCCTCCTTTTTCTGCAGGTAGTAGGCGTAGTCCCCGCGATAAACGACCAGCTCGCCATCGCGCAGCTCGACAATGCGGTTAGCCACCCTGGAAATGAAGTAGCGGTCGTGGGAAACCACCAGGGCCGCCCCTTCGTAGGCCCGCACAGCATCTTCCAGCATTTCTTTAGCCGGAATGTCGAGGTGATTGGTGGGTTCGTCCAGGACCAACAGGTTGCATGGGGTCACGAGCATCAGGGCAAGGGCGAGGCGTGCTTTCTCCCCACCACTGAGCTGGCCAACGTTCTTGAATACAGAGTCGTTGCTGAGCCCAAACCGACCTAGCAAACTGCGCACCTGGGTCTGGGTCCAGTCGGGGACGGCGCTGAACAGGGTGTCGATCACCGTCCGATTGAGGTCGAGGGCCTCAGCCTGGTTTTGCTCGAAATAAGCGGGAATCACATTGTGTTCCCCGATTCCCCCTTCCCCCTCCTCTGGTTGTTCCAGGCCCAATACAAAGCGAAGCAAGGTGGATTTGCCGGCCCCATTGGGGCCCACCAGGGCGATGCGATCGCCCCTTTCGACCTCCAGGTTGGCGCCCAGAAACAGCAGTCGATCGTCGTAGCTGTGGCTGAGATCCTTTAGAGAAGCTACCAATCGGCCGGAACGGGGCGCCGGCGGAAACTGGAAACGGGGGCCCTCGGTCCCTTCGAGCGGAGCTTCGATGCGCTCCACTTTGTCCAATAACTTCTCGCGGCTTTTGGCCTGGGTGCTGCGGGTGGCACTGGCCCGGAAGCGGTCGATAAAGGCCTGTTGCGCGCCCAGCTCCTTTTGCTGCCGCTCATAGGCGGCCTGGGTGGCTTCCCGTTCGAGTTCCTTCTGTTCGAGGTGTTGGCTGTAGTTCCCCAGGTAGGTGCGTGAGATGCCCCGTTCCGTGGCAACAATTTGATTGCAGACCCGATCGAGAAAAGTGCGGTCATGGCTGATGACAACCAGGGGGACTGTCTGTTCCAGCAGATAGCTCTCCAGCCACTGAATAGTTTCCACGTCAAGATGGTTGGTGGGTTCGTCCAGCAGCAGCAGGTCGGGATCCTGCAGCAGAATTTTCCCCAGGGCGATACGCATCTGCCAACCGCCGGAGAAGTCTCCGACAGGTCGTTCGGCCTGCTCGACAGTGAAGCCGATCGTGGGTAACAATTTGTCGATGCGCGCCTCCAGTTCATAGCCATGCAGGGCCTCGAAGCGGCTCTGGAGACGACCTAGTTCTTCGATGAGTCGATTCAGGAGATCGGCGTCGACAGCCGCCTGCTCCGTCGCCATCTCGTTTTCGACCAGACGCATGCGGTTCAGCACCTCGGCGGCTTCCCCAAAGGCCTGAAACAATTCCTGGCGCACACTCCGCCGGGGATCGACATCAAATTCCTGTTGCAGATAGGCGATGCGAGGATCACCTTTACGTACCACTTGGCCGCTGCTGGGCTCCTCAAGTCCGGCGATGATCCGCATCTGGGTGGATTTGCCTGCGCCGTTTACGCCCACAAGTCCGATCCGGTCCCCGGCCTTCACCTCCCAGCTCACATCTTTGAGCACCTCGCCAGTGGGGTAGATCTTGCCGATACGTTCGAGGCGCAGCACGGAGAAAGGGATCCCTAAGTCCCTTCATCATCCCCCGGCGCCAGGGGCCCTTGCGTCAGGCCGGTCCGTCAGACTGGTGGGCCGCTGCTTCCGGCAGACAACAGCAGGCTTTCCGATGATCAAACGCCTTGAGCAGGTGGCTGCCCTTGTGGTGGCGGCCGGCCTGGCCCTCGTGAGCTATTGGCTGTTTTTCAGCTGGGCCCAAGGGGGGGGGGCCCAGCACCGCCGCCTGCCCCCACCGCGCTCGATGGGGGCTCCAAGCGAGCTGGGCGCCTCCGCTGGAGAGATAGGCGGCGGGAGGATCGCCGTTGCCGTCAAAGACCGCCGCGGGCCTTGAGCAACCATTGTTTGGTGTCCAGGTCGTCGAGAGTGGCGATGTGGGCTCGCACCTCCTGAACCGACACCGGTAGCCCTAGGGCGGCGCCGATCTCGACGATGCGTGTAAGCGTGCCGTTGGGATCTTGGAGGGCTTGACGGAACAGGGCCTGGGTCAACACCTCATCAGCACTGATCTTGCTGTACAAGAGAGCGGCGTTACCAGGCGAGGCGTCGCCCGAGGATGGAGATCCCGAGGATGGAGATGAGGAGGGACTGACGGCCATCGTGAGGGGGCAGCGGCGGGGGCGATGAACCCCCATCTTCTACTTCGGGTTGCTCTGGGGTTTCAGGCTGCGGCGGCTTGATCATCGACGTCGGTGCCGGTGGCGGAGGCATCTTCCATGCTGCGGGCGTCCAGACAGAGAACCTTGCGCAACTGGGCGTAATTGGCCGCCAGGGACTGGTGCCCTTCCTGTTGGGCTCCAAACTCCGCCCGTTGCAAAACATGGTGCAGGTGCGTCAGCAGGTATGGACTGATCACTGCCGATACCAACACATCACTGCGTTCGGGACTGCGGCGTTGGCTGGCTCGGCTTTTGACCTGCGGACTGGCCGCTGGCGTCTTGGGGCGAACAGGGGTTGATCGGGCCATGGCGCGGACCGGTACGGTGCTGCAAGCATAGTGCTGGATACTATCCCTGAGCATCTCTGTACACTGGTTCCTGGCCTTGCTCATCTCCGCAGCCAGATTTCCGCAGCCAGATTTCCTCAGCCGTGGCCACCCGTCAGACATCCTCAAGCGGGCGATCCAAGTCACCCCGAATCCAGGTGGTGCTCCCTGAAGACGTCTGTGAAAGGTTGTCCAGCTTGGCGGAGGCGGAGTCGCGGACCGTCAGCAACATGGCCAAGGTCCTGATCCAGCAAGGGCTGGACCGTATCGAACAGCAGCAATGCCAGGAGGCCGCTACCGGCAGCGCCCGCTTTCGCGAGATCCTCGAACGCCAGCAACGAATGGGCGCTCGCCGCCTCAAAGGGGTCCCTCGCCGCCTGCGCTTACCCCGCACCCAAGGCTGACCAAATACCCCAATCCCAAGAAGGAGTTAGGCGACGTTCAAGGCATGGAGCACCTTGCCGCTGCTAACTCTGGTTCTGGGCCCAGAGACCAAGAACTGCAGCTTTACGGGCCCCGGTCACCGAGGGCAGGGAACCGGCATGGCCCTGCTGATGCCACCAGGCCAACAGGGCGAAGGCCAGAGCTTCCCGCTGGGAGTCGCCGATGCCCAGATCGGCGAGGGGGCGTACGGCCAGGCCGCGGCAGCGGCGTCGTAGCTGGTCCATCAGCATGCGGTTGCGGGCGCCGCCGCCGGCCACCAAGAGTTCCAGGGGGCGAGGGCCCCGCTCAAGATCCTGGGCAACGACTGCTGCCGTCAAGGCCGTGAGGCTGGCTAAGGCGTCGGCGGGGTCCCGGGAGCCGTGCTCGACCAATTGGCGGAGCCGCTGGTCCAAGTCGGGGGCGCCAAACAACTCACGGCCGGTGGATTTGGGCGGTCGCTTCAGGAAGTAAGGCTCCTGTAGCCATTGCTGAATCAACGCTTCATTGACCTGGCCGCCCAGTGCCCAGGCCCCTTGGTCATCGAAGCTGAGCTGCCCCTGGCTGAAGCGTTGCACCGCCAGGTCAATCAGGGTATTTGCGGGGCCACAATCCCAGCCCAGCACAGGGTTGCGCCGTTCAGGTCCGACTCCGGGAGGCAGCAGGGTGAGATTGGCGATACCGCCAAGGTTCAGCAAGGCTCGCCAGCCGCCGATGCCCCCAACCAAGGCCGCATCAGCGGCAGGCACGAGGGGAGCACCCTCGCCCCCCAGGGCCAGATCGGCACTGCGGAAATCAAAGACCACCGGCCGACCCAGCAGTTCGGCGAGCAGCGGACCTTGTAGCAATTGCCAGCTGAGTCCCCGCCGTTGGGCCGTTGGCGGGCGGTGCCAGATGGTTTGGCCATGACATCCCACCAGTTGACTCTCCCCCCCAGGGTCACAGGCCCGGGCCGCTTGCGCTTGCGTTTCGGTGACCGCCTCAGAGAGATCCAGCAGGTTGGCGGCTGTAAGGGGCTTGCCCTGACCGATTGCCACCAGGCTGCGGCGCAGATCTGGGGAGTAGGGCGTGGCGGCCGAGGCCAGGATGCGCCATTGGGGGCGGTCGGGGCGGCCTGAAAATTCCGCCAAAACAGCATCCACGCCATCGGCACTGGTGCCGCTCATCAGACCAAGAACCCTCATGCTGTCTATGGCGTCAGGCTATGGCGTCCGGCCCATTTCAGCGCCTGGAGGTCTGGCTGGGGCCACGGCCACCTTGGCGTCATGAGTTTGGGGTCCCCAATCACGGCGTCGCTCGGTGGCCACGGCCTTCGCCCTGGTTCAACGATTCGGCTGGGGGGTCATGCGCAGGTAGGGACGAATCTCGGTGACCCCTTTAGGGAATTTGGCCCGGGCCTCTTCGGTCGGTATGGAGGGAACGACCACGCAATCTTGTCCATCTTTCCAGTTGACGGGGGTGGCCACCTGGTGGTTGTCGGTGAGTTGCAGCGAATCAATAACCCTCAGAATTTCATCGAAATTCCGGCCTGTGCTGGCGGGATAGGTGATCTGGAGACGAAGCTTTTTGTTGGGGTCGATGATGAACACCGATCGCACCGTCAAGTTGTTGAGAGCATTGGGATGGATCATGCCGTACAAATCGCTGACCCGCTTGTCGAGATCGGCAAGTATCGGATAGTCAACGCTTGTTTTTTGGGTCTCATTGATATCACAGATCCAGCCTTTATGACTCTCGGCCGAGTCAACGCTTAGGGCGATGGTCTTGACGTTGCGTTTTTCCCATTCCGGACGCAGGCGGGCCACCTCGCCCAGTTCGGTCGTGCAGACCGGTGTGTAATCAGCTGGATGGGAGAACAGCACCACCCAGTGGTCATCGGCGAAATCGTAAAGATTGATCGGACCCAGCTGGGAATCCTGGGTGAAATCGGGAACGGTATCGCCGAGCTGAAGGGCCATGGCCTCAGGGGAAAAGACATCAGAATGTTGGCATGGCGCCTCCGCCAAGGACGGGCAGGCCGGGGGCCATGCCTGCAGTCGCTGGCAGAGATGTTGCAATCCCAAACTCGCGGTGGCCGAAACGAACAGCATGTCCGGCACCAGGGCCCGGGCCCGCTCTAGCTCGGTGCTGGGGCAGCGGTCTATCTGGTTGCCGATCACCAGCCGGGGGCGATCGGCTCCCAAGCGATTCATGATGGCCTGGACTGCTTGCAGTTGCTCGGGCCAGGCCGGATCTCCCAGGTCCACGACGATCAGCAGACCATCGGCCTCCAGCGCTTCCTCCACGGTGGAGCGGAAGGCCTCCAACAGGGCCGGTGGCAGATCCTCAATGAAACCAACCGTGTCGGTAATCAGGATTTCCTGGGCCCCTTCGCCGGCACCGCCAAGATGCAGGCGCCGGGTGGTCGGATCCAGGGTGGCGAAGAGCTGGTCCGCAGCCAAGACTCCCTGGCCGGCCGGGGCGCCGCTGAGGGCGTTGAGCAAGGAGCTCTTGCCGGCGTTGGTGTAACCCACCAGCGCTAGCCGTTTCCTTTCGGAGCGTTGCTGTCTGAGGCGGGTTCGATGCTCCCCCAACCGTTGCACATCCCGTTGCAGTCGCTCCAGCCGGCGGGCGATGGCGCGGCGATCCTTCTCCAATTGGGTTTCCCCGGGCCCCCGGGTGCCGATGCCGCCTCCCTGGCGGGAGAGGCTGAGACCCCGACCGGTGAGCCGGGGCAGGCGATAGCGCAGTTGGGCCAGTTCCACCTGCAGACGACCTGCGGCGCTGGCGGCCCGTTGGGCAAAGATGTCGAGAATTAGTTCGCTGCGGTCGCTGACAGGAAGGTCTAAAACTCGTTCAAGATGGCGTGCCTGCAGTGGACTGAGTTCCCGGTCAGTGACCACCAAGTTGGCTCCCACTCTTCGGGCTTCCAGGGCAGCCTCCCTCAATTTGCCGTCCCCCCATAGGTTTGGGCCGTTTTGGCGACTTGGTCTTTGGCGCACATTGCCGAGGACGAGGCCACCGGCACTGCTCACCAACCCTTGCAGTTCGGCCAATCTTCGCTCCGAGGCCTGGCCGCCGTCGCCCAGGCTCAGGAGGAAAACCCTGTCACGAGCGCCCTGGTCGCGGTTTTCCCGGCTACCGACCCGCTCTTCATGGTCCTGGTCTGGAGCCACCGCCTGGGGATCTAGGGCGCAGAGGCTGGTCAGGTCGTCTTCGCGCAGACAGGACCAGGCACTAGCCCCCAGTGAGGCCGGAACGCTGAGGCTGGCCGGCCAGCGACCACCGGCGCCGGGGCTGGGACCGAACCGTAACCAGCTGGTGGGCTTCAGATCCAACCCCATCAGCCCTTCGCGCTCGCCTGGATGGAGCAGGGGATGACGGGCGGTGCCTGCGCAGGTGATTAGGCGATGGGGCCCCTCGCGGCGACGACCCGAAGCTGCTAGAGGCTCGGAAGGCGTTAGTGCGTCGAGCTCCCCAACCCATAGAAAACGACAGACCCCACGGCCATCGACCGCCAGGGTGAGGGGGGTTTCCAGCCTCAGGCAGAGCGCCGCTAGGCGGTGCAGGGTGAGTTCGTCTGCGAGCGAATCGTAGGGATGGCGTCGATGACAGATTTGTTCAAGACGCCGCCGTTCACTGGGGCGTAGTCCGGCCGTTCGGCCCACCAGGACACTTTGCTTCAAGGTTTTGTTGCGGTGCCACCGTTACCAGCCAACCAACCTGCCGCCACCCGAATCTGCAGGGGTAGGCCGGGTAACCGGGCCAAATAGGCCAGCCGCCGGATCTGATAGGCCCCCGGACCCGCCAGGGTGAAGCCGGCTCCGGTGAGGCTTGCCTCCCCCACCCCCAGGGAGAGCATTTCGCCGAGGTCTTTCCAGGCGAAGGTTTCCAGGGCTTCCCCAGCCAGGGAGTGGCCAATGTTGGCGGCTAACACCCGGGCCGCCTGGAAAGCCACCTGGGCGGTGGTGGGGGCTGCCGGCACAGGGTCCTGGGGCGCGGTCCCGGGGGCGTCCTGGATGCGGGCAAGGTCGCCGACAACAAAAATGTCGGCGTGGTTTTGCAGTCGCAGGTCGGAGCTACAGAGCAGGCGGCCGCGGTTGTCGCAGGCGGCTGTTGGCAGTAGCCCCGGTGGCTGGCAGCGCAGGCCGGCCGTCCAGATCACAGCGGCGACCGCCAGGGTTTCTGGGGAATGCACTGCGGGCCCGCCGTCGCCAGGGGCCAATTCCAGTTGCCCTCCCTTTACGGCCAGCACTTTGGTGCCGCAGCGGATCCGTACCCCGCGACGTAGCAGGGCCAGTTGCCCCTGCTCCCGGTTGAAAGCGCGGGATTCGCTCAGCAGGGAAGCTCCCTGCTCGATCAGCTCAATGCCGGCCCGATCCCCAAGCATGTCGGCCAGCTTGCAGGCCAGCTCCACGCCGCCGGGGCCCCCCCCCACGATCGCTAGGCGTTGGCCCCTCAAGGGGCCGTTGCGCAGGCTGCGCACCAGTGCCTGCAGGCGTTCGACATCGGCAAGGGTGCGGAAGCCAAGGGCGTGTTCCTTGACCCCGGGAACCCCGAAGGCATCGCTGCTGGCACCGGTGGCCAGGACGAGGCGGCTATAGCCCAACGCATGGCCCTGCGCCGTGTGGACCTGGCGGTTGTTCGTATCGATTCGGTCCACCTTGTCTTTGAGCCAGCCGATGCCCTTGCCGGCAAGCAGGGATTGATAGCTGGGGGCGATCTGCCAGCGGCGCAACTCACCACTCAGCAACTCGTAGAGCAGGGGCAGGAAAAGAAAGTGTTCGTTGGGTTCGATCAGCAACAGGGGAGGATGGTCTGGTTGTTCGGCAAGGGCCAGGGCGGTGTACAAGCCCCCGAAGCCTCCCCCGGCGATCACAACCGGTTTTTGACCAACTCCCGTTTGGGATGGGCCGGTACCGGCGTCTTGGGTCCAAGGCTGCTGCATCTTCAAAAACCTACCTTGGGGTCTCCGGGACGGCATGATGATGGCGTGGCAATCCCAGCCTTGATGATCCCAGCCCTAACGATCCCAGCGATCTCCGGCGATTCTGCTGTGGTGGCAGACTCATTGGACCTAGCCAGCGATCGCGTCGGCCAGCCCCTGGATCCCGATCAATCCCGTAGCTGGCTGGAATCCCGTGATTCGGTGGCTCGATTGCGCTGGGGTTGGGACACTTTTGCTGAACACTTCGCGCTGACCACCAGCTTTGGCATTCAGTCGGCAGTGTTGCTGCATCAATTGAGTCAGTTGACCCAGAGTCTTGGTGGGGTCAAAATTCCAGTAATTTGGGTGGATACGGGTTATCTTCCCCCTGAGACTTATCGCTATGCCGAGCAGTTGCTGCAACTACTGCCCCTTGATTTGCGGGTAGTGCAGTCCGATCTTTCGCCGGCCCGGATGGAGGCCATTCATGGTCGCCTTTGGGAATCCAGCGAGGCTGAAGATCGGCAGCTCTACAACCAGATCCGCAAGGTCCATCCCCTCGATCGCGCCTTCCACGATCTTGATGTGCACTGTTGGGCCAGTGGTGTACGCGGTGGTCAAACCGATCACCGTCGCGGCATGTCACCCTTGGATTCGGTCCGGGGGCTTTGGTCTCTGAGGCCTCTATTATCTTGGACAAAGCAAGATGTTTATTACTATATGCAAGAGCACGATCTTCCCCAGCATCCGCTTTTTGAACAGGGTTATTCCACGGTTGGAGATTGGCATTCCAGTGGTCCAGAAGATGGCACCCTGACCGGCCGGGCCACCCGTTTTGGCGGCTTGCATCAGGAATGCGGCATCCATCTACCAGGATTGTTGGGAGAGGGAATCTGAGGTGGATGGGGGCCAGGTCCGCTGGCTCGTGATCGGCAACAGCCGCTGGCATTGGGCGACCCCTGACCCCCGAAATCCTGGAGCCCTGCTCAGTTGGGCGACCCCTCCCCCCTGCGATTCCCTACCCCCCGCAGTCGCCCCCGTGGCTTGGGCGGCGGTGGGTTCAGTGCCTGAAACCGCGGGCCTTTCCTTAACTGCTCGGTTGGCGCTATCGGAGGTTCCCCTGGACGGGCTGCCCCCCTGGCTTGGCATTGATCGAGCCCTGGCCAGTTGGTGGGCTTGGCGACAATGGTCTGGACCCTTGCTGGTGGTTGACGCGGGCACGGTGCTCAGTTTGAACCGGATCGACCGATCGGGCCGTTTCATCGGCGGACGCCTGCTGGCTGGTCTCGCGCTGCAGTGGCAGGCTATGGCGGCGGGTACCGCCGGGTTGCCTGACACCTTGGTGGCACCTGGCCGGGGTTTTGGTGCCCTGAGCCGCGGCGGTCAGCAACCCTGGCCCCTGGAAACCCAGGAAGCGATGTTGGTTGGTGTCAGCAAGGGTCTGGCGGCGGCCATTGTGGCCGCCACCCTGGAGTGTGAGCAGGACGGTCTCCGTTTGGTGCTGACGGGTGGGGACGCGCCCATCCTCAAGCCACTAATCGGCCCAAGCTTGGCCCGGTCGGGGATCCCCCTCGAGCATGAACCCGACCTTTGTCTTGCGGCTTTAGCCGCCCTGAGGCCCCTCCCTGAGCGATGAGTGGGCTGCCGCCGGGGTGGCACCAGCCCTTCCTAGGCTGGATCGCCCGCCACTGCCCAGGCCATGTCTCTAGCTGTCGGTGATCCCGCCCCTGCTTTCACCCTGCCCGATCAATCCGGTACGCCCGTGTCTCTGGCGGATTTCAAAGGGAAGAAAGTCGTGATTTATTTCTATCCCAAGGACGATACGCCCGGCTGCACCAAGGAAGCCTGCAATTTTCGTGATCGATGGGACCGCTTCCAAGCCCATGGCATCAAGGTCCTCGGCATCAGCAAGGATCCGGCTGCGAGCCACGGCAAGTTCATCAAGAAGTATGAGCTTCCCTTCACCCTGCTCACCGACGCCGAGCCCTGCCCCGTGGCCAGTGCTTTTGAAAGCTATGGATTGAAGAAATTTATGGGCAAAGAATATATGGGCATGATGCGCCACACCTTTGTTGTCGACGAAAATGGTGTTCTTGAATACATTTACCGCAAAGTTACCGCCGAAACCATGGCCGATCAGATCCTCAATGATCTTGGCCTGTCTTAGGCCTGGTCTCAATAGGGATCCTTTTCTGGGAAACGGCCTTCGCCCATTGGGTGCGGCTGTAGAGCAAGGTCGTCGTCGGCATCTGATGGTCTTGATGCACGGATGGCAAGGGTGTGCAGAAGGACAACTTGACGATCAGTTAGGTGGATTGGCCATCTTTTCGGTAGATTGATTTCGAAGTCCCTTTTGTTTCACCGTGTCCAAGCGCCTGCTTGCTGGTCTCTTCCTGGGAACGGCCGTCACCGCCGCAGCTCTCCCCCCCTCCGTTCAGGCTGCCGCTTACCCGGTCCGCTGGAACACCGGCGCGGCCACTTGGTCCACGCCCCAGTCTGCTTTCGCCACATTCGTCAAAGACGGCACCATTACCGATCGGGGCCTTGCCGGTGGCATCAAGCGGTCTGGCTGGTCAGCCACCGAGGTGCGCGAAGGCTTTAAGAAGAACTATGACGTTAACGTTGTTGCTGTTTCCAAGTTCCTCTACTCAGACGCTGGCGTTAAGTTTCTGAAGAACGCCACCGCTAGCTACTTCCCCTACTGGAGCATGAACACCTATGCGGTTCAGGCGCTCCGTTCTGCAATCATCGCTGACGCTGCCGACGGCAAGCTGTCTGCCTTCGGAATTCTTTCTTCCCTCCCTACCGATTTCCGCCTGGCTGATTTCTGTAACACTTACACCGGCGCCCAAAATATTTGCGCCGAAGGCCGTTGCAAGCCCGGCACCGCCCAGTGCACTTCCTTGCTCTCCTGGTACGTCTTCCTGCCCGCCTGCATCCAGGCCAACCAGGTTTCCGAGCCCGTGGCCATGCGTCCTGAGCCTGCACCGGCTCCCGCTCCCGTTGAACCGATTCGCGGCCTCTGGTGAGCCCCTGCTCCGTCGATCGTCAATCCTTGCCGATGGCTGCCCCAGGAATTCCTGGGGCTTTTTTATGCCGGTTTTTTGTTGTCTGATCTGGCGGCTGGCTGCCCCTGGGCGATCACAAGCGTGTGACGCAGGCGTTGGGGCCCTGCAGCTCCAGGCGCGCTGCGGAACAGGGCCTCCAAGGCAGCTGTCACCGTGGGTTCGAGCTGCTGCTCCAGGTAGGTGCGATAGGGGGCACCCGGGGCGAACCAGCGCTTCAGCAGGGGAGGCTCAAGCCGCCAACTGAGCTGTTCCTCCCAAGAACGCGCCTGGACCGACCAGCCCATCGCCTCCAAATCCACGCTCCACTGGTGATGCTCCTGGGCCTGGTGCTCAAGCCAGCGTTGCTCGAGGGGCAGTACGGCCGCCAACAGATCGGTGGTCGGTGGCGGCGGGCTTGGCTGGGCTGGGGGGTGGGCGGCCCTGGGCCGCTGGCTAGCGCTGGCGGCCCAGGATTGCTGCAGGCAGCCCAGCGGCCCCAGCAGGGGTTGACTCAACAACAGCCGTAATTCAGCCCTGGGGGCTGCCAAGGCTTGGATCTGCTTCAACCAGGCGCGCCGGACCATTGACGGTTGGCCGGCCAGGGGCTGGCGGGCCACGAACCACTCAAAGACCATCCCTGCTTTCGCCAGCTCCTCCAGGCTCTCGGGGTGCTCTGGGGTCGCCGATAGCAAGCGGGGGCGTCGCAGGTCATCCAGCAGTTGCACTTGGGCCTCCAGCCGTTGACGGTCCGCATCGGCTGCGAGTGCAATCACCACTTCCCCCTCGCTGGCCAATAGAAGCGGGTCGAGGGCCCAGAGCAGGGAGCGACTCTCCAGCACCAGCACCCGATCCAGTCTGTCGATTCGGGCCCCAAGCCACAGCTGTTGGCGCAGCCGATCTAGTCGCTCACCTTCGGTGGCGCACTGGCGCTGCAACCAGCGTTCCAGCTGGGGGTCATGGGGACTGCTGCTGAAATGGTCGCTGCTTTCACCGGCCAATTCATCGACAGCCGCCAGTTGGGCAGCCCGGCGTTCCTGGAGCCGTTGGCGCCGTTCTCCCTCCCAACCGAGGGTTCCGGGTTGCCAGAAGAGTTCGCCCTGCAGGTCCGTTGGCAGGTACTGCTGGGCGACCCAGTGGTCCGCATAGGCGTGGGGATAGCGGTAGCCCAGTCCGTCACCGAAGGCTTTGCCGTCCCGATGGGCATCCCTCAGGTGGGAGGGGACCTCTTGTTTGTTGGTTCGCCGCACGGCCTCAAGGGCCGAGAAGATCCCCATGGTGCTGTTGCTTTTCTCAGTTCCCGCCAGGTAAAGCGCCGCCTGGGCCAGGGCATAAAGACCCTCGGGCAGGCCCACCCGATCGAAGCAACTGGCGCAGGCTGCGACTACCACCATCGCCTGGGGGTCAGCCAGGCCCACATCTTCACCGGCGGCGATCAACATGCGCCTCAGCAGAAAACGGGGATCTTCACCGGCCTCCACCATTCGGGCCAGCCAGAAGAGGGCGGCATCAGCATCTGAGCCCCGCAGCGATTTGATGAAGGCACTGATCGTGTCGAAATGGGCATCCCCCTGTTTGTCGTAGAGCACAGCCCGTTGCTGGATCGATTCCTCGGCGATCGCCAGATCGATCTGGATAGCCCCATCGCCCCCTGGCGGGGTGGTTTCCACCGCCAGTTCGAGGGCATTGAGCAGGCTGCGGGCATCACCCCCGGCCACCTGAACCAGATGGTCCCGAGCAGCTTGGCCAAGATGCACCTGGCGATCTCCGTAACCCCTCTCCGCATCAGCCAGGGCTTGATCCAGCAGACGCTGGAGCGCCTCCGGTTCCAGCGGTTGGAGGCGAAAGAGCCGTGAGCGGCTGACAAGGGCCTTGTTGACTTCGAAGTAGGGGTTTTCGGTCGTGGCGCCGATCAGGGTGAGGATGCCATTTTCGACCCAGGGCAGCAGGGCGTCCTGCTGGGCCGTGTTGAAGCGGTGTACCTCATCAATAAAGAGGAGGCTGCGCAAGCCATGCTGTTCAAGCCGCTGGCGCGCCTGGTCCACCTCGTTGCGGAGATCCTTGACCCCGGCCAGCACGGCGTTGAGGCTGGTGAAGTGGGCACGGGTGGAGCCTGCAATGATGCGGGCCAGGGTGGTTTTGCCCGTGCCAGGAGGGCCGTGCAAAATCAGGTTTCCGACCCGGTCAGCCAAAATGGCTCGCCGTAGTAGACGGCCTGGCCCCAGAATTCGCTCCTGACCGACGAACTCATCGAGGGTGCGGGGGCGGAGCCGATCGGCCAGCGGGGCAATACGCCGCCGCAGCTGTTCTCCCTGATGGCCAAAAAGATCGGTCACGGGGATGTTAATCGGCTTCACCCTTCAGGCTTATTTGCCCAATTGATGGAATCGGGAGCTGAAGCCAAGCAGATCAATCCCGCTGAAGATGAAGCTGATGCCGACGAGCAGGCCAAGCACGGAGAGCAAGCCCGCAGGGCTCATAGTCAGGATCATCAAGCCCAAAACTAGGGTGATCAGGCCGTTGGCCAAGCCCCACACCCAGCCATGGCTGAGTCGGTGCGTGAGCGAAACAATCGACATCACTATCCCTTCCACCAGGAAAACGATGCCGATTGCCGTGGCCAGAGCCTTGATTTGCAGGGCGGCGGGGATGAGCCCTGACTTGAACTGCCACAACATCCAGATCCCGGCCACCATCAGCAGGGCCGACACCACCAGACGCCAAAAGCAATGCCAACGGCTCAGCCGGGCGGAACGGCTGAGGTTGTTGAACCAGCCGATGATCCCCGCCACAAGAAAACCGACGGCCACCATCACGGTGACCCAGGCGGAGGCGATCATCGGGAAACTCAGGGCTAGCACCCCCAGCACAATCATCATGACTCCCTCGGCCTGGGTGAATCCCTTCAGCCGGCCTGCTTCCAGAGCCAGGCGATCAAGGGCCGGTGAGGTAAGCAAAGGATCGTTGTGCGGGGGCAGGGAGGCGCCGGAGGTCATGGCGAAATCAGAGATCAATGCAGAACGGTAGAAGCCTTGCGGCCAAATGGCCCTTTTGGCTGCGCTTTGCACAGGTTTGATCACAACAATTTTAAGGATTTCATCCATTCCACCCCCTGGGAGGCCCCCCTCAGGTGATCACGGTTGGCCTGGCCATGCCAGTGCGCCCACGGATTTCAGCCAGGCCGTCAATGGCGCTGATCAGATCGGCTAGAGCAAGTTGGGGATCCTGATTCAGGTCTCCACCGGGGGCGACATAGCTTTCGAGATAAACCCGCAGCGTCGCACCTTGGGTACCAGTGCCTGAGAGGCGGAGCACCACCCTGCTGCCGTCATCCAGCAACAGCCTCAGGCCCTGGCCGCCGCTCACGGAGCTATCCACCGGATCGACATAGCTGAAATCATCGGCAGTGGCGATGGTTCGACCCGCCAGGCGCTGACCCTGCAAGCTCGGTAGCTGGTTCCGCACCCTTGCATAGAGCCCTTCGGCCGCTTGGCTGGCGATGGCCTCGTAGTCGTGGCGTGAGTAGTAGTGGCGGCCAAAGGTATGCCAGTGGCCGGCCATCACCTCCGCCACGCTGCAGCCCCGCACGGCAAGAATCTGGAGCCAGAAGAGAACTGCCCACAGACCGTCCTTCTCGCGGATGTGATTGCTGCCCGTGCCGAAACTTTCTTCGCCGCAGAGGGTGATACGGCCCGCGTCCAACAGGTTGCCGAAGAATTTCCACCCCGTGGGCGTTTCAAAGCAGGGAATGGCCAACTCCTTGGCCACCACGTCGACCGCCGCGCTGGTGGGCATGGAGCGGGCCACGCCGGCCAGTCCTCCGGCGTAACCCGGCGCCAGGGTTGCGTTTGCCGTCAGCACTGCCAGGCTGTCGCTGGGATTGACGAAGCATGCCCTGCCCAGAATCATGTTGCGGTCTCCGTCGCCATCGCAGGCGGCGCCGAAGTCGTAGGACTTGCCATTGAGCAGCAAGTCCGCGAGTTCATGGGCATAGGTGAGATTGGGATCGGGATGACCGCCACCGAAATCCTCCAAAGGCACTCCATAACGAACGGTGCCGGCGGGGGCCCCCAGCAATTCTTCGAAAACTCGGATTGCATAGGGGCCTGTGACCGCATGCATGGCATCAAAGGCCATACGGAAGTCGCTGCGCAGCAGCGCCGCGATGCGATCAAAGTCGAACAGTTGCTGCATCAGGCCGACATAGTCTTCGACCCCGTTAATTACTTCGACCTGCATAGGGCCCAGGTCATAGGTGCCGATGACATCCAATCCGGGGGCTACCTCAGGGCTGATGCTGTAACTGTCCAGGCCCTGGGTGGCGAGATAGATGGCTTCGGTCAGGGATTCGGGCGCCGGGCCCCCGTTGGCCCCATTCACCTTGACGCCGAAGTCCCCCTCCGGACCTCCGGGGTTGTGGCTGGCCGAAAGGATGATGCCGCCGATCGCGCCCCGTTGGCGGATCAGGTGGGAGGCGGCTGGGGTGGAGAGAATGCCTGCCTCGGTGGTCACCAATCGGGCCAAACCATGGGCAGCGGCCATGCGGGCGATGGTGCCGATCGCCTCTTTGTTGCCGAAGCGTCCATCCCCCCCCAGTACCAGGGTGCCCCCGGCCACACCAGGCAGGACTCGCAACACCGCCTCGATGAAACTTTCGAGGTAGTGGGGGGTTTGGAACTGGCGGCTACTTTTGCGTAGGCCCGAGGTGCCAGGTTTCTGGTCGCTGAACGGCTGGCTGAGACCGACCCGGAGCACAGGGTTTTCGCTGGGGCTGTGGCTCATGGGGACCCGATCGGGGCGGCGATTGGCAGGAGCAAATTAACCCTGCACTCCTAAACAGGGTCTGCAGGCCGAGCCTGCAAGTGGTCGACATCGCCAAGCCCCGCCAGTTGGGTAGCGGTCTCTCCGCTGGCCTGCGGTTTCGGCGACGAACTTAAGGTCTGATGATCACTGTTCTGCGATCACCATGCCTGGCTTGGCTTGGCCAATTGATTCTATGCGTCGTTTTGGCTTCCCCTTGTTGGCTTTCCAGGCCTGCTTCCTGGCCACCTTCGCCCCTTTGGCCTTTTCCCCCGCCCAGGCGGCCATTCCTTATGCCCAGGCGGTGGTTGAATCCCGAAAGGCGGCCCAAGCGGTGCTCGACCATGCCGGCGCCGAAACCTGCTTGCGCGGCAAACTCACCAAAGTGCTGTTGCGGCTTTCGGCAAGCTGTGAAGCGGCTGCACAACGGAACGCCCTCTGCACATTGGCGGATAAGGCGATAGTTGTGACTCCGATGAGCCTGACGTTCATGGAGGAAACCGCCCGCCAGCTAATTGATCTGACAGCTTCCGAGCAGAACGTCAGTCTCATCAAGCCTTAGGCAGCAGCTCATCAAGGAGCGGTTGGTTCAATCAGTCTCAAGCCACCGACACCCTGTCCCTGTTTTTCCTGCTTGGTGTCGGCTTTGGGTTTGGGCAGTTGACGGCAAAAAACTGTTAGCTCGCTTGCGGCCGCATCAATGGGGTCCCGTCGCTCAAAACTGTTGCTTGGCGCCACCACCGCTTTTTGGCGGATCTTCCAAAGCACATCTTTACAGCTGGCCGGTAGCCGGGGGTGATCCAGAAGAGGATCAGCCTGGAGTCGTGCCTGTTCACAACTGCTGGCCGTGTTGTCACGCCCGCAGGCATAGGTGGTCAGTTGCAGCGTACGAAAGATCTCCGGCGGTGGAAAGGTTTCAGGGGGAGTACCAGAGCGGACGGAGGCTGCCGTGAATAGGGCACCAAGCAGGCTGGCCGCGAATAGAACTCCCTGGGTCAAGGGCTGGTTCAGGGGACTGGGAGGGACAGGGACTCGCACCAGGGCCGATCCGAAATGTATCCATCATGGGACCCCTGGTCTTGATCCAAGCGGCAGACCTTGCCGGAGCTGGCGCTGGCGGCCCAACCAGATCTGGGTAATCAAGGGGCGGAACAAGTTGGGTTGCGCCGCCAGAACTTGGCGCAGCCAGCCTTGGCTGCGCAGGAGTTCGCCGCTGCTGGATTCGGCGGCCTGCAGGGCCTGGATGCGGCGCAGTTCGGGCTGCCGGCGGCGCTCGATTTTGGGTAGGGCGGCAGCAAGCTCGGCCCCTCCCCCTTGGCGCAGAGCGGGCACCAATTCTTCGGCAGCCACGATTGCATCCCGAAGGGCCATGTTGAGACCCTGGGCCCTCACCGGGCTGAGGGGATGGGCCCCATCTCCCAAAAGCAGGAAACCGTCTTGATGCCAGCGCTTTGCCAGACCCACTTGGATCGGCACCCGCAGCGGGCCCTGAAGGGCCGTGGTCGGCAGCTGGCGCAGCCAGGTAGCGAGGGGAGCCTCACAGGTCTGGGCCAGGCGCTCCAACCATTCCCCAGGGGTGAGATCGAGGTCATCTCCCGGTCGGCAAAGCCAGCCCAGGCGAAGGTTCTCGTTGGCGGCGGTTTCGAACAGGGCGAATCCATTGCCGGCCCCCAGCACCGTCAAGAAGGTGCCTCCCAGCCAGTCCCGAATCTCCGCCACAGCTTCTGCGGCCAATAGAAACCAGAGCACTTCGTGCTGGGGGGGAGCGAGCAGTAGGGGTAATTCCGCCTGCCTCCGCAGCATTGAGGCCCGACCATCGCAGGCCACAACCAAGTCGGCGGCCAGGCTGGCGCCATCGGCCAAGGTCACCCCACCAATCCGTGATCCTTGCCGCTGGAGTCCCGTGACCCGGACTCCCTGGCGTCGCGTAAAGCAAGGGCTTTCGCTGGCCTGCTCCAACAGGGTGGCTAGTAGTTCTTCCTGGCCCACCAGGGTGCAGGCGGGTCCAGGACCGATGGGTTCAGGCACCTCCAACAGGTGTTGCCCCTCCACCAGCACCCGCCATCCCTTGAGACTGCGTTGGGGCACTGCAGCAGGCAGGCAGGGCAAGCCGAGGCGTTCCAAGGCTTCAAAGCCGCTGGGCATCAGGGCCTCCCCCCGAAAGGGGGAAGACAGGCGGGGCTCCGCTTCCACCAAGGTGACTGCAATACCGGCGCGGGCCAATAGGAGGCTGGTGGCACAACCAGCGGGACCGGCGCCCACCACTACAACCGTGGCTGGGGCGTGAGGGGAGATCAGGGGCCGGACCCGACGGTCGGTCCGGCCAGCTCTTGAGGCCTGGCACTGTTGACCCCCAACAGGTTGTCTTTTTTCTGCAACAGATAATCCATGAGTTCTTGTTGCAGGGTCAGCAACTCGGTGGTGCAGCCACGAAAAGCGGCGCGATGGCGGATGTCATCGTGACGGGTGCGCAGATCGCGCAGCATCAGATTGATGGCGTCGAGGTGGGGCGAATCGATTCTGTTGTCGCCCTGGGCCAGGGAAACAGGGTCCATCGAACTACGGTCAAACTTGTGGCCTAAGGCTAAGGCGCGCGGGATCGTCCAGCCTGACTGCCTGCGATTCTGTTATTGAATCCAGCGATGGGGCCTGTTGCGAGGGTGGTTGGTCAGTGGCACGGCCGCTGCCGCACGATCGCCGCGCCCGCTCCCTGCCGCGCCGCAGCCGGGCGGTTTCACCCAGTTCAGCTCCCCGCCAGAGGCGGTCCATCTCGGCACCAAAGTGGCGAGCCAGCAGGGGGGAATCAATCAAGAGCAGGGTCTCGTCGTTCTGGTGGGCTGCCGAGGGACTCCAGTTGAAGCTGCCGGTGATCACCTTCTCGCCATCGATTACGGCGAACTTGTGATGGAGTTTGTCCCCACGGGCCAGCCTGGGTGTGCCTACCCCCTGCAAGGGCTGGCTCCAGACCCGGTTGCCCGCCTCCTGCCGGCAGCGGTGATCGGGCAGAGCTATACCCATTAAATCCAGGACTTCACTGAAGGAGCGATTGGCGAAGCCGGGATCCGCGAGCAACCGGATGGGCACACCGCGGGCGTGCAGCTGGGCCAACTCATCGGCGAGATTCTGGGCCGAAAAGACAAACAGGTTCATGTCCAGGCGTGATCGCACACCCTGCAACTGGGTGGCCAACCATTGCAGTCCGTTGTCGGGATCGCTGCGGCGATGGGGGGCGAAGAGTACCTGCACGCTGGTGTTCCCCACGCGCACCTGTTTGGGTACCCTCCCCTTTTTGTTTAAGCCAAAAAGGCTGTCGAGATCCCCGCCGGGGCCGTCCCCCCAGAGTTCAGCGAATTGGGCGGCAAAGAGGCTTGCCAGTTCCGCGCTTTCGAAGCGCAGCAAATGGTTGACGTTGCCCCGGGTCCTGGGGTCATCGGCATCGCCATGGATACAGGAGGCTGTGAAATTGGCGGAGCCTGTGACCACGACACGGCGATCGGCCACCAGAAACTTGTGATGCATCAGGCCACTGCCGCTGCTGCCATCGGCTGTGTCATCAATCATGGGCACTCCTGCTTGCCTCAGCAGCAGCACCGCGTCAAGACTGCCAAGGGCTTTCAGTTGGGCCTGGCGGAGCCGCTGGTGCGGCGAGAGATCGATGGAATGTTGTTGGCTCCAGGGAGTGCTGTAGTTGTTATCGAGCACCACCTTCACCCTGACTCCTTGGCGGTGGCGTTGTACCAGGGCTTCGGCGATGGAGGGCAGGGAGAGTTCTTGGACCGCCACGAGAATCTCGCTATTTGCCTCGTGGATGGCTCGCAGCACCATGGCCTCAAGGTCATCGCCTTGGCGCCAACGTCCGGTTAGGGGGCTGCGGTATTGCCGGTCGCTGTGGTGGTTGAAGCCAACCTCAATACCTGCTGGTAGAGGGAGGGATGGGCTGGCATTTCCTTCGCGGACCGCTGGTGCGGGTCCGCAGCCAAAGCAGGCAAGGCCAGTTAGTGTGGCTGAAATCAGTACAACTGGGTTATGCCAAAGCCAATCAACTAAGCGTTGCACAAGTTTGCCAAAGGGGACTCCTAGGGTTCCCAGGTGCCGTCATTCGCTTAGAACCATTCCTGATGACTCTGGCTGGAGGGATTGCTGTTGTCTTCGGGAGTTTTGCGCTGAAATTTCAGAACAATGTTGCGCTTCTGTTGACCATCTGCGGCCCAGGCCTCAATCGGATAAAGCTGTTGGCCGTCGCGGAAAGGCACCTGAATGCGGAAGGTGCCATCGGCTGAGAGGGGTACATCTTCGCCGCCAATGGCTAGGCGGGCCTGGGGGTCAGTGGCGCCGTAGACGATCAGTTCGGC
>JBKDVK010000076.1:0-9481 GCA_046338875.1 Cyanobacteriota bacterium
CTTCCGCCATGCCCAAGCCGAGGTGCTGGGCCAACAGGGCGGCCCAGAGCAGGGGCAGCAGGGCATAGAGCCCCAGATTGAGGGCCCGTTGACGGCTCCGGCCCGCCACGGCACGGGCCAGCAGCATCAAGGCGGCGGGCAAGGCCAGGGCCAGGGCCCCGAAGGCCAGTCGCCCCAACAGTGGCCCTGCCGTCAGGGACGGCGGCGCCAGGGGCAGGCCGCCCAATAATTTCTGCCAACTGTGCAGGCACAATCCCCCCGCCAGCACCAGCAGCAGACCGGCTTCCCCGGCTGGGGGTTGCATGTCCCTTTGCAAGTCAGCGGCCGGTGGCCGCAGCCGCAGGCTCACAGACCGATGCGGACAGGCCTGCACGCAGGTGAGGCAGAGCACGCAATTGCGAGTGTCGGTGAGAGGGGCCGGATGGGTGCCGAGGGGACAGCCCGCCGTCGCCAGGCCCTCGCCTTCGGCTGGGCCCCCCTTGAAGCAGGCATAGCTGCTGCAACTGCCGCTGCAGGTGCCGGCCTGGGCCCGCAATTCGCTGATCGCCAGCTTGGCGAACAAGCCATTCATGCCCCCCACCGGGCATAGATAACGGCACCAAAAGCGCTTTTCGAAACGCAGCGAACTGATCACCGCGCCGGCCGTAATCAGCAGCAACAAGGCACTGCTTTGCCAGGCGCTGTTTTCGAGGTCGCCAACCGCCTCCCACAGCAAGATGGCGGCGAAGCCCCCCGCCAGCGCCGGTGCGGCCCAGCGGTCGGTTTCGCCCCTGGGCCAGCGCTCGCTTGGCAAGCCCAGGGCCCGGGCCAGCCGCTGCATAATCTCCCCCCACACCATGAACGGGCAGAACGAGCACCAAAGCCGTCCCACCAGGGGATAGCCCAGCAGGATCAGCGGCCACCACCAGGCCCAGAAGAAATTGAGGGCGCCATTGTGCTGGCGATCCTGGGGGCCCAGCCACAGCCAGACATTCACCAGCACAAACACCCAGCTCACCAGCCCGAACAACAAAAAATTCCAGAAGCGGGGCGACCGCATCCAGCCCCGCAGCTGGGGTTTCCAGCGCCACAAATCAAAGCGGGCCCGTTGGCTGCGCCTTTGGATCCAGAAGACATCCTCCGGCAGCTCGGCGGGATGGCCGCTGGCGCACTGGCGCAGGGCCCTATCCACCAGCTGCATCAGCTCGCGCACATTGCCCGGGAAGTCGTAGGTCTGCAGCCGCTTGATCAGGGCCTCGCTCACCACAGGCGGGCGGGACCAGCCCAAACTGCGCGAGCGCAGCCGCACCCCGTAGCGCACCCATTCGCCCAAATCCTGGCGGCGCACCCGCAGGGGCGGCACCCGGATTTGCTGGCAGATCGAATCCAGCTCGGCGACGCTGCGCTCACTGGTGAAAAACACCCGCCCCTCGAAATGGCGCGGCTTGGCAGCATCACCGGCTGCAGACCAATTGCCAGTTCGGGCCAGTTCCACCAGGGCCGGCCGCAGGGCCGGGTCAGCCCGGTCGATCTGGTCCAGCAACAGGGCCCCACCGGCCAGGCAATCGAGCAAATTCACCGCCTACCCGCCACTGCCGTCGCCGCTGCCGCCGCCACTGCCAATGCCAGTGCCAAAGAGATCCGAACCATCAGGCCGCAGCAGGGCGCAATTGAGGCGCACCATCAGCTTGTGCCGCGCCGGCGAACCGAAATGCACCAGGGCGGCGATGTTGTCCTTCTCCAGCCCCGGTTCACCGCTGATCAGCACCGGCCGGGCCTGGCCAGCGGCCGCCGCGGCCTGGATCGCGGCATTCAGGTTCTGGGCGTAGCGGCTCTTGCCGACGATGCCTCGCCGCACCATCGGCACCAGGTGGGGGGCCAGTCGCTGCAGGCAGGCCGCCGAGAGATAGGGGGCGGCGGCAGGCTGGCGCGTTTCCATCAGGGCCCCCCAGGTCTACCCATTGTGGGCGCCGATAATGGCGGCCCAAGCTGCTTTGTGCCCCATGGCCTTGACTCTTTACGGCGCTGCCCGCAGCCGGGCTTCCATGGTGGTCTGGTATCTCAAGGAGAAGGCGATCCCTTTCGATTTCCAGACGCTGGACATGCAGGCCGGTGAGCATCGGCAGGAGTCATTTCTGGCGATCAACCCCTTTGGCAAGGTGCCGGCCCTGGTCGATGACGGCTTCCAGGGCCCCGCTGGCGGCCCCCTGGCACTGGCCGAAAGTGGCGCGATCCTGTTGCATCTGGCCGAAAATCACGCCGCTGAATTTGACGGCGATCCCGGCCGGGCCGCCGCCCTGCGCTCCCTCTCCCAGCAATGGGTTCTCTATGCCAATGCCACCTTGGGGCCGGCGATGTTTCAGGCCGCCGATCGCCCAGAAGACCTGACCCGCCAGCTGGCAGCACTGAACGGTCTCCTCAGCAAGGACAGCAGCCTGCTCAACGGGACCTGGGGCCCGGTGCCCTGGGGAGCGGCCGATTGTGCCGTCCAGTCCTACCTCGCCTACCTACCGATGTTCTGCAGCGGCGTCGACCTCAGTCCCTATCCAGCCATCCAGGCCAGCATTGAGGCCACCAACCAGCGGCCCGCCTACCAAGAGGCGATGGGATCCCGTTGAGAAGGCTCGGGCCTCCCTAGCCCTGGGCGGCCAAAGCCCGCACCACATCGCCGCGGGTCAGCACCCCCACCACCTTTGAGTCGTCATCCAGCACAAACAACCTTTGGGTGCTGTTGTCATGCAGTTGCTTGGCCGCCGTCGTCAAGGATGTGCCGCTGGCACAGGTGTGGGGGTGGTTGCCCATCACATCGGCGACCCGGCTGCCCAGCACCTGATGCACCTGCCGATCCCAGTTGAGCGGATTGCGCAGATAGATGACCGCATCCAGCAGCATCACGTAGGGACCGGTGTCGAGGCCGCTCTCCCGCACCATCAATTGCTGTTCGGTTAACTCACCCACCAGCTTTCCCGCCCCATCCAGCACCGGCAGCCCGCTGATGTGGTTATCGCTCATCAGCTGGACCGCCTCCTGCAGAGGGGTATCGCCCCCCACACTGCGCACCGGGGTGCTCATGACGTCGTTGACGAGGGCCTGGGCGTTCATCGGCCAATTCCTGGTGGCATCCGTCCATTCTTAAGCGCCCCCGCCCGGGGTCCTTGGGGGCTAACGGGGCAGGATGATCAGACGTTCGTGGCTTTGGTTGTCCTGCGCCGCCTCGCCGATTTCCTGACAATCCTGCGGGCCTGCCTGGGCCTGCCTCTCCTTCTGGCCTTGGGAGCCGACCAGGCCGCCTTGGCCTGGTGGCTGTTGCTGTTCGGCGGCTGCACCGATGCCGCCGATGGCTTTTTGGCCCGTCGCGGCGGCGGCGGCTCGGTATGGGGGGCCCGGCTCGACCCCCTCACCGACAAGATTTTGATCAGCGCCCCCCTGCTGTGGTTGGCCGCCCAGGGCCGGCTGCCCCTGGCGGCCGTCTGGCTGCTGCTGGCCCGGGAATTGCTGATTTCGGGTTGGCGAGCCGGCCAGACAAGCGGCGGCCCGGCCTCGCTCAGTGGCAAGGCCAAGACCGTGCTGCAATTCGCCAGCCTCTTGCTGCTGCTCTGGCCCGCCGCCTGGCCCCTGGCTCCCCAGCTATGGCGCCTGGGCTGGTGGCTGTTCTGGCCCTCCTTGCTGCTGGCTTTGCTCTCAGCGCTCAGCTATCTCAGAGCCCCGCAAGCCAGTCCGATCGCCAGCTCTGAAACAAAGCGCAGCGATCGTTTGTCCTAGAGGCCGCTGATTAGGGGCCGGCTGTCTGGGGCCGAACCCCTCAGGCGCTCAGGGCCAACATGCGCTCAATCGGCACCAGGGCGCGGCGGCGCAGGTCTTCGTCGAGTTCAATCGCCGGTTGGCCGTGCTGAAGACAGCTCCAGAGTTTTTCGAGCGTGTTTAGCCGCATATAAGGACAGGCGTTGCAACTGCAACCATCCGCTCCCGGCACCTCGAAGAAAGCTTTGGCGGGCACATGCTGGCGCATCTGATGCAGGATGCCCGGTTCGGTCAGCACGATGAAGCTTGGCGCGGCGCTGGTTTCGGCCCGTTTGAGCAGCCGGCTGGTGGAGCCGATGAAATCGGCCAGATCGAGCAGGTGCTGTTGGCATTCGGGATGGGCGATCACTTCGGCATCGGGATGCTGCTGCTTGAGCCGCAGCAAGGCCTCTTCACTGAAGCTTTCGTGCACGATGCAGCTGCCTGGCCAGAGCGTCAGCGGGCGACCGCTCTGGCGGGCCACCCAGCGCCCCAGGTTGGCGTCCGGGGCGAACAGAATCGGTTGCTCGGGCGGCAGTTGCTGCACGAGTTGAACCGCATTGCTGCTGGTGCAGATCAGGTCGCTCTGGGCTTTGACAGCGGCCGAACAGTTGATATAGCTGACCACGTAATGGTCAGGGTGCTGGGCGCGAAAGGCGGCAAAAGCATCGGCAGGACAGCTATCGGCCAGGCTGCAGCCCGCTTCCAGATCCGGCAACAGCACGGTTTTGCCTGGATTGAGGATTTTGGCGGTCTCGGCCATGAAGTGCACCCCGCAAAAGACGATCACCTCGGCGTCGGTGGCAGCGGCTTTGCGGGCCAGCTCCAGGGAATCGCCAATCACATCAGCGATGTCCTGGATGGCGGTGTCCTGGTAGTAATGGGCCAGGATCACAGCCTTTTTCTCTTGCTTTAGCGCGGCGATGGCTGCGGGTAAGTCGGCCGCCGCTGGGGGACCACCGCTCGCAGACGGCGGGCTTGCGGTCTGGGTGAAGACCATCCGACTCCCTGGTTCAGGCAGGATGCACGCAGCCTAGGAAGTCAGGGATTTGGTTGTTCTTCTGCCCCACCGGCGTGCCCAGTGACCCCCGGGCGGTTCTAAGGCTGGCCATTGCCGGGGACATCCACGACCAGTGGACTCACCAGGACCATGAGCTGTTGCGCCGGTTGCGGCCTGATGCCTTGCTGGTGGTTGGTGACCTCAGTGAGGGGCGCCAGCGCATTGCCGCCCTGCTGCAGCAGGTGGAGATTCCCCTGGCCTGCGTGCTCGGCAACCACGACAGCGGCAAGGACCCCAGTGGCCGCCGCCTCGAACAACAGCTGGAGATCTTGGGAGAACGCCACTGCGGTTGGCGGTTGCGCGAACTGCGGCCACCGGGTTTAGCGGTGGTTGGGGCCCGGCCGGGCACCGCCGGCGGTGGTTTCAGGGTTTCCCAGGCCGTGCGCTCGGTGTACGGGCCGATCAGCCTGCATGAATCCGCCGAAAGGATTCGCTCAGCCGCCATGGCGGCCGATCCAGCCCTGCCGCTGGTGCTCCTGTCCCATTGCGGTCCCACTGGCCTGGGCAGCGAGGCAGCCGATCTCTGCGGGCGGGATTGGAAGTTGCCGGCCCGGGATTGGGGCGACCTGGATCTGGCCCTGGCGATCCACCAGATCCAGCAGCAACGGCGGCTTCCCCTGGTGGTGTTCGGCCACATGCACCATGCCCTGCGCCGGGGGCGAGGCGAGCGGCGTAGTTTTCGCATGGATGGTCGGGGCACGGCCTATCTGAATGCGGCCTGCGTGCCGCGCCACGGTGTCGACCAGCTCGGCCGGGCGCTGCACCATTTCAGCTGGGTGGAATTTGATGCCGCCGGGTGTTTGTTGGAGGCCTCCCACCGCTGGTTTGGCAGCAGCGGTGACCTGCTCTATGAACAAACGCTCTGGACGGCGCCACCGGCTGCCGATCCCCTTGCCCTTGTCGCTTCACCTGTGCCACCAAGTGGTCGCAGCGACCGCGACCCCGCCGCTGCCTTACTGCCTCGATGCTGATTTACGCCTGCATCAGTGCCCACGGCTTCGGCCATGGTTCCCGTTCGGTGGCCGTATTGGCCGAATTGGCGGCCCTGCGCCCCGATTGGCGCTTGGTGCTGTCCACGGCCCTGCCTGATTCCTTCCTGCAGCTGGCCATGGGCCCGCTGGCTTACGAGCGGCGGCCTTGCCGCTGGGATGTGGGTGTGCTCCAGGCCGATGCCCTCGGCGCCGATGCCGAGGCCACGTTGCGGGCCTTGGAACAGCTGGAACAAGACCTGCCGCCCCAGTTGGATCAGGAGCTGGCCTGGTTGCGGGCCCAGGCCGAGCCGGTGTTGATCATGGCGGATGTGCCTCCAGCGGCGGCCCTGCTGGCCGAACGGCTTGGCGCCCCCCTGGCCTGGTTGGCCAGTTTCGGTTGGGAGGCGATCTACGGGCCCATGGGTCCGGCCTTTGCCCCTTGGGCCCAGCACTGCCGTGAGCTCTATGGCCGCGGCAGCTTGCTGCTGCACTGCCCTTTGGCGATGCCGATGGACTGGGGCCTGAGCGAGGTGCAGTTGGGGGTGATTTGCTCGCAGCCGCGCCTGGCGCAGCGGCCCCTGGCCGAGCGGCTCGCTTTGGGGCCAGATCGGCAGCGCAATGTGCTGCTCTGTTTTGGCGGCCTGGGGCTGGCGATCGATCCGGCCGCGCTCAGCCGCTGGCCCGATCATGTCTTCATCGGACCCGATCCCGCCTTGGCGACCGTTGGCAACGGCCGGGTGCTGCCCGCCGATTGCCGCCCCTTGGACGTCATGCCCCTCGTCGGTCGGATGATCACCAAGCCCGGCTTCAGCAGCTTCTGTGAGGCCTTGAGCCAGGGGGTGGGCCTGCACGTGGTCGAGCGCCATGGTTTCGCCGAAGCGGCGGTGCTGGAGAGGGATCTGCGCCGCCATGCCCAGCACCGTTGCTTGAGCCAAGCGGCCTTCTACGCCGGGGACTGGCAGCTGGATCAACCCCTGCTACCGCCGCAGCAGGGCCCCCTGCCGCTGGATGGGGCCGCGCAGGCGGCCGCGGCCCTGGCGGCCCTGGCGGAAGGGAGATCAGAGATTCCTATCATTGAAGACCACAAGTTTAAAAACTCTGTGTAATCAAGCCTGGAAGCTCCGCTTGATCACAGTGATTAGAAGCTTCCAGGTAATTCTTGATACAGGTGGACACTTGTGCAAGCGTCACAAATAAGATGGCCTCCACGAAGATTGTTAAGCAAATTGGCGCATCCTTTGTTTGATTTCTGTACGACCTCTCGAGCTCTGCTCTGCAAGGGAAAAGTTCCTTAGCACTCCTCCCCCTCAGGTGCTTTTCCTTATTCGAGCTCGATTTGAAATCCGGCCCCTCCTGCCTCCTCATCGGTTTACAGGCGTCGGAACGTCCTCTTGCTTGAAATTGTTTTGTCGATCAACCAGCATTCCCGTCTGGCCTGCCTGCTGATTTCTGCTGCTGGCCTGATGTTCTCTGGGCCAGCCATTGCCAGGGAAGTTTCTTCTGAATGGAACCCCAACCCGGCACCGCGCCCCTTTTCTCAGGTGGCCATGCTGCCCCCCCTGCCGGCGGGTCCATTCAGCTACGCCATCACTCCCGAGCGACGGGCCCTGCTCAACACGATTCGCTTCGCTGAAGGCACCTGGGCTCAGGGCCATGAAGTGGGCTACCGCATCATGTTTGGCGGTTCCCTGATGCCGTCCCTCGAATACCACCCCAACAGGGTGATGTATTCCAGCCGCTACGCCAGCGCCGCTGCAGGTGCTTACCAGTTCATGCCTTTCACCTGGGCCATGGCCTCCCGCACCCTGGGATTGCGGGGGTTTCATCCCGAAGCCCAGGACCAGGCGGCCCTGTTCCTGATCCAGCGCCGCGGGGCCCTGCCCCTGGCCGATCGCGGTGAATTGACCCCTGAACTGACCGCCCTGCTTGCGCCGGAGTGGGCCTCTTTCCCCACCCTCCAGGGGGCCAGCTTCTACGGGCAGCCCGTCAAGCGCTTCGAAGACCTGAAAAACTTCTACGAAAACAACCTCAGCCAGATTCGCGCCGGAGGGGGTCAAGGTGCCTGGGAGCAGGTGGCTGTGCGTCGCTCTACCCCGACCTGCCGGGACGATTCTCTCAGCTGCCGGCTCAAGGGCATCAGTGCCGCAGAAACTGGCGTCAAACCCTGACTCGATCAAGGTTTGAGCTCTTTAGTTAGTCAAAACTAGTCAGTTAAAACTAGTCAGTCAAAAACCCGCCCCCCTTGCCAACCAGCAGGGGGGCGGTTTTTTTAGCGATAGCCCCAGGTTGCTGGGGTTGATCCATCCGTCAGGATCCTGATCAGTTGCCGGGGCGATCCTGGGCCGGCGGCCGCAGCAAGAATTGTTGAGCCAACAGGTAGGCCACCACCGCAGCGCCGCCAAAGCCAAGGGCATTGCGGGCCAGGGGCAGCCAGTCGTTGGTGCGGGTGACTATCGGCGCCACCCCAAAGATGCCAAAGAGGATCACCCAGAGGGGTGAAAGCAACAACACCCAGGCCCATTCGATGCGCCGCTCACTTTTCTGGCGGGGGTAGGCGGCAAAGCCCACGATCAGGCCCCCCAGGATGGAGGTGCACAGCGTCAGCACCCATTGTTCGGTGGGGAGGCCCGGCACCACCTGGCAGCCGCCCTTCTCAAGACAACCCTGCACCGAATGGAGGGCATCAAGAATGGCCCCATCGCGGCCATGCTCGCGTACGTAGTACTGGTTGCCGTAGCGGGTCTGGAGCTCGACCCAGAAGGTGCGTGGCATCAGGGCGAAGAGGGCATCGCCGACGTTGAAATTGAGCAGGTTGCCGCCCCGTTCATCCGCCACCAGCAGCAGGCTGCGCTCATCCAGTTTCCAGAAGTCCTTGACCGCCTGGCCTGGCGTGCGGTCGTATTGGGTCAGAACTCGCAACTTCCAGCCGCTGCTCTGCTCAAAGCGATCCAGTTCGCTTTCCAAGCTGCTGCGTTGCCCATCCGTAAGGTTGTGGGCCAGATCGATCACGGGTGTGGCGTGGTCTGGCAGCAGGTCGGGGTTGTCGTAGGCCCAGGCCGATGCCCCGGCCGGCAGCAGCAGGCCCAAGAGCAGCAGCAACATCGCCGCCAGGCGCAGGGGCCACTGGGGCAGAAGGCGAACCAGGGTATTTGCCATGGCATCAACGCAGCGTCGAGCAGCATTCTCATGGCTGATGGCTCCGATCGCGTGCGGATGGATTCTTTAACAACTCCTTCAGAGTCTGCGGATGGCCGCCGGGGTCCCGAACCCAGACTGGCACCGGCCTGGTTGGTCCAGCGGCTGCAGGCGGCTGGGGGGGCGGTGCCGTTTCGTGCCTTCATGGAATGGGCTCTGCATGATCCAGAGCACGGCGCCTATGGCAGCGGCCGTCTGCGGGTGGGGCCCCGGGGGGATTTCGCCACTTCTCCCTCCCTGGGCCCCGCTTTCGCAGACCTGCTGGCCCCCCAGCTGGCCGAATGGTTGCAGGCGTTGGGGCCCGGTCCGCTGGCCCTGGTCGAGACCGGTCCGGGCGAGGGTGATCTGGCTCGCCAGCTTGCAGATGCCCTGGCGCTTGGCTGGCCTGCGCTGGCGGCCCGGCTTGAGCTGGTGCTGGTGGAACCCAATGCCGGCATGGCCGATCGCCAGAAGCTACGGCTGGCGGGGGCGCCCCTGCCGGTGCGTTGGTGCGACT
>JBKDVK010000077.1:0-6997 GCA_046338875.1 Cyanobacteriota bacterium
CTTGAGCAGGCAAGGGATGGGGAGGTTGATTGGTACAAGTGGGGTCCATACTTGAGCGAACGCCAGTGGGGCACCGTACGTGAAGATACATCTGATGATGGCAATGCTTGGGCTTCCTTTCCCCATGACCATGCACGCTCCCGTGCTTATCGCTGGGGCGAAGATGGCTTGGGTGGCATTACAGACAGCCAAAATCAGCTATGTTTTGCCCTGGCGCTTTGGAATGGCAAAGATCCGATCCTCAAGGAGAGATTGTTCGGGTTGACTAATAGCGAAGGAAACCACGGTGAAGATGTCAAAGAGTATTACTTCTATCTGGACAGCACGCCAACGCATTCCTACATGCGATATCTCTACAAATACCCCCAGGCTGCCTTTCCCTACGATGATCTTGTTGCAACCAACAAGACACGCAGTCGTTACGAGCCCGAATATGAACTTCTAGATACGGGAATCTTCGATGACAACCGCTACTTTGACGTTTTTGTTGAGTATGCCAAAGCATCGCCTCACGATGTATTGATCAAAATCAGCATTGCCAATCGGGGGCCTGAGGCTGCAACTCTGCAACTGCTACCCACCTTGTGGTTCCGCAACAACTGGAACAGCTCTGGGCATGGTGCCAAGCCAGTGCTGCAGCAACTAGCAGCCGCAGGGCACAGCGTCGTGCATGCTCACCTGGGGCCTGCGGCTGAATCGCAAGATTGCAACGATTACTTTTTCTACAGCGAGTCGGGTGGGCAGCTGCTGTTCACTGAAAACGAAACCAATAATGAACGATTATTTGCAACTCCAAATTCTAGCCCTTTCGTCAAGGACGGGATCAATAATTATATAGTTCATGGCCATAAAGATGCTGTGAATCCCAATGGTAAGGGAACGAAGGTCAGTCCACACTACGATCTCACGGTGCCAGCCGGAGCAACAACGGTACTTAGATTCCGACTGACGACAGCAGCTCCCGATCAACTTGGTGATCCATTTGATCAGTTGTTCGAGCAAATCTTTGCAAATCGAATTCAAGAGGCAGATCAGTTCTTTGCCACCGTGATTCCCCCTTCAGTCCTGGCGGATAGCGATCGCACCAATGTCATGCGGCAGGCACTGGCAGGAATGATGTGGACCAAGCAATACTTCCACTATGAAGTTGACCAGTGGTTGCGTGAGCGCAACATCAATCCATGGTCTGCTCCTGCCGAGCGGCTGCATGTGCGCAATAGTGAGTGGTCTCACATGCACAATGCAGATATTATTTCCATGCCCGACAAGTGGGAGTATCCATGGTATGCCGCCTGGGATCTGGCCTTCCACGTCATTCCGATCAGTTTGATTGATCCAGAGTTTGCTAAGAAGCAGCTTAGCCTTATGCTACAAGAGGAGTATTTGCATCCGAATGGTCAGATTCCAGCCTACGAATGGAACTTCAGTGATGTCAACCCACCGGTCCATGCCTTTGCCACTTGGGACATTTACATTCGTGATCGCCAACTGAACAATGGCGTGGGGGACTTGCAGTTTCTGCGTTTTGCCTTTTCCAAATTACTTATCAACTTCACCTGGTGGGTGAATCGCAAAGACGCCGGCGGCAATAATCTGTTCCAGGGTGGTTTCCTCGGCCTGGACAACATTGGCGTGTTTGATCGCAGTTCTCCCCTGCCGACCGGCGGTCACCTAGAGCAGGCCGACGGGACTGCCTGGATGGTCTTTTTCAGTCAGCAGATGCTCCAAATTGCTGTTGAATTGGCCCTACACGATCCTCTCTATGAAGACTTCGTAGTTAAGTTTTTCGAGCACACCATGTGGATCTCCGGTGCCATGGACCGGATTGGCACAGACCAAGATGAACTGTGGGATGAGGAGGATGGTTTTTTCTATGATGTCTTGCAGTTTCCCGACGGCACGGCCACCCGCATCAAGGTGCGCTCTCTGGTGGGTCTGTTATCTCTGATGGCGGTGGTTGTATTTCCTCAGGAAACTCTCGACAAACTGCCTCGCTTTCGGGATAAGTCGCAACGTTTTTTTGAGAGGCATCCCGAGCTGCAACACAACATCCATCTCGCCACCCAGCCCGGTGTGCGGGGCCGGATGTTATTGGCAATCCTCAACGAAGACAAATTACGCCGCGTGCTTGCAAGAATGCTTGATGAGTCGGAATTCCTGGGTGAGTATGGCATTCGTTCCCTCTCCCGCCATCACCTTGAGCATCCTTATTCTTTCAAGCATGATGGAAATGAGTATAAGGTGGGCTACGTGGCAGGAGATTCAACTTCAAGCATGTTTGGTGGCAATTCGAATTGGCGAGGTCCGATCTGGATGCCTGTCAATTACTTGCTTTTGAGAGCCCTGCTGCAGCTCTATGGCTATTACGGTAATTCATTTAAGGTTGAATATCCCACTGGATCGGGCATTCAGCTTACTTTGTACGAGGTTTACACCAAGATCGCCGAACGACTTGAGAAAATCTTCCTGCAGGATGCAACTGGACGTCGTGCCGTCAATGGGAAACAGGAGAAGTTTCAGACCGATCCCCATTGGCGTGATTTGATTTTGTTCTACGAGTATTTTAATGGCGACAACGGCTCAGGCATTGGTGCCAGCCACCAGACAGGATGGACAGGTTGTGTAGCCCGGATCATCCAGACGCTGGGATACTTCACGCCAGAGATGGTGCTGGATGCAATCGCCTGTGGAGGGGTGTCCAAGTTTACAGGTGAACACCCGCTTGAGGGTTAAAAATATGAACCAGTCGCCGCAGATTGTACTTGCTGCACGAGCCCGCCTCGGTGAGTGCCCAGTTTGGCAAGCATCAGACCAGAAGCTGTTTTGGGTGGATGTCTACAACCACCGCGTTCACCAGTTTGATCCTGCCACTGGGAAGGATTGTTGCTTTGACACTGGTGATGTGGTTAGTGCCATTGCCCTGGCCGGAACGGATCGTTTGCTGATTGCCCTAAGTGATCGATTGGCTTGGTTGCATTTGCCAAGCGGCGCAGTAGAGATTATCCATCGCATTGAGTTTCCCCACCCTGCGGGTACTCGTTTGAATGATGGCAAATGTGATGCCCAGGGTCGCTTCTGGGTCGGCTCCTGCAGTGATCAACCCGGTCAGGCGGCGCTATATCGATACGATCCGGATGGTTCCCTGCACATCATGGAAACCGGTCTAACCATTGCTAATGGTCTGGCCTGGAGCCCGGATGGGTCAACCTTTTATTTGACCGATTCAGCTCAGCATAAAATCTTTGCTTATGATTATCTGGCTGACACAGGTACAATTGTTAATCGCAGGACCCTGATTGATCTCAGTGCCGAGGCGGTTGAACCCGATGGTTTGACAATTGATATCGATGGCAATCTGTGGTCAGCTCTCTGGGATGGTTGGTGTATTGCTTGCTTTGCTGCCAGCGGTCAGGAACAAGCAAGGATTCAACTACCGATTCCACGACCGACATCCGTCACCTTTGGTGGCCCTGATCTAACGGATTTGTACATCACATCGGCCTGCGTAGGCCTGAGCCAAAAAGAGATTCAAAAATGCCATACGGCTGGTGACCTCTTTTGCCTTTCTGCCCTTGCCCATGGATTGCCCACCCACTCATTTGGGCCCATCCCCTCCTAACCCCTGCGGCGCCAATCCCACCGCCACATGGCTATTCGCTTCGATGCGGCCCAGCACTTGGCGGGCGCGGCGCACCACCGCCGGCGGGACGCCGGCCAGGCGGGCGGCTTCGATGCCATAGCTGCGGGAGGCGCCGCCATGGACGACGCGATGCAGAAACAGCAGTTCGTCGCCCGTTTCCTCTACCAGTACCTGGGCGTTGGCCACGTTGGGTAGCAGCGAGGCCAGCTCGTTGAGTTCGTGGTAGTGGGTGGCGAAGATGGTGCGGGCGCCGATGGGACTGGCCAGATGTTCGGCCACCGCCCAGGCGATCGACAGGCCATCGAAAGTGGCGGTGCCGCGGCCGATCTCATCGAGCAGCACTAAAGATCGTGCGCTGGCGTGGTGCAAGATGTTGGCGGTTTCAGCCATTTCCACCATGAAAGTGGACTGGCCCGTGGCCAAATCATCCACCGCCCCGACCCGGGTGAAGATGCGATCTGCCAAGCCCATGCGGGCCGAACGGGCCGGGATCCAGCTGCCGATTTGGGCCATCAGCTGCAACAGCCCCGTTTGGCGCAGATAGCAACTCTTGCCACTGGCATTGGGGCCGGTCAGCACCAGCAGATCCGGGCCCTCTTCTCCCCCTAATTGCAGATCATTGGCTGTGAAGCGCTCCTCCACCAGCAGTTGCTCCACCACCGGATGGCGCCCCGCCTCAATCACCAGGTCGCGGCCCGCCACCAGTTCGGGCCGGCAGTAGCCCCAGGTGGCGGCCACCTCCGCCAGGGAGGCCAGGGCATCGAGGTCGGCCACCAGCCTGGCCGCCGCCCGCACCGGGGTGGCCTGTTCGCCCACCTGGCGCCTTAAATCACAAAACAGCTCGTATTCGCGCTGGGCGGCCCGGGCCTTGAGTTGCAGGATGAGGCCTTCGCGGGCCTTGAGTTCCGGGGTGACGAAACGCTCTTCGTTGGCCAGGGTCTGGCGCCGGATCCAGTGGCTCGGCACCGACGCCGCCTTGGCCCGGCTGGTGGCCAGGAAATAGCCAAAGCTGCGGTGATATTGCAGGCGCAGGTTGGTGTTGCCGCTGGCCCGCCGCTCCTGGGCCTCCTGCTCGGCCAGCCAGCGGTCCTGGTCGTCTAGTTGGTTGCGCAGGCCATCGAGCACCGCATCGAAGCCATCGTGGATCAGGCCCCCTTCGCTGAGGCCCAGGGGCGGTTGCTGCACCAGGCACTGGCGCAGCTGCAGCGCCAGCGCCTCCAGTTCGGGCCAGGGACGGGCCAGGACCCGCAACGGGCCGCTGCTGGCCGTCATCAACCGCTCCGCCAGCAAGGGCAGCCGCTCCAGGCCATCGGCCAGGGCCACCAGGTCCCGGGCTGAGGCCGTGCCCGCCCCCGCCCGGCCCGCCAGCCGCTCCAAATCGCCCATAGGCCGCAGCAGGCGCCGCAGGGCTAGCCGCAATCCCCGCTGCTCCACCAGCTCTCCCACCCCATCGGCCCGTTCGCCAATCGCCTGGACATCCAGCAGCGGCGCCTCGATCCAGCGCCGCAAACAGCGGCCGCCCATGGCGGTCATGGTGCGATCCAGGGCCCACAGCAACGAGCCGTGCAGGCCGCCGCCCACCTGGGTCTGGGTCAGTTCGAGATGGCGGCGAGTTTGGGCATCGAGCACCAGGGCATCGCCCGGATGCCCCAGCCGGGGTCTCTCCAGGGGGATGGCGCCGCGCTCTGCCGCTAATCCGTGGGTGCTGTCCAGGTAGGCCAGCAGGCCGCCGGCGGCCCGCAGCGCCAGCGGTGCCTCCGCCAGCCCCAGGCCAGCCAGGTTCGCCAATCGAAAGCGGGCCAGCAGGGCGGCGCGGGCCGCCGGGCCTTCAAAGGGGGTGCGGGGTTGGCTCACCAGACGCAGTCCCGGCGGGCACCAGGCGGGCTGGGTTTCCTCCCCCGGCCAGACCACCTCGGCGGCCTCCAGTTGCAGCAACTTTTGGTGCAGCCCGCCACTGCCCTCCTGTTCGCTGAGGTTCAACTCGCCGGTGCTGACATCCGCCACCGCCAATCCCCAGCGGCCCTGCTCCAGCACCACGGCGCACAGCCAGTTGTTACGCCGTGCCGCCAGCATCCCCTCCTCCAGCACCGTCCCCGGCGTCAGCACCCGGGTGATGTCGCGGCGCAGCAGGGCCCCTTTGGCGGGGGTGGTTTCCAGTTGATCGCACAGGGCCACGCTGTAGCCGCGCCGCACCAGCTCGGCGCAGTAGCGCTCGGCGGCGTGGTGGGGCAGGCCCGCCATCGGCACCCGCCCCAGGCTCTTGCCGGCATCCTTGCCCGTCAGGGTCAGCTCCAGCAGGCGCGACAGCAGGATTGCGTCCTCAAAGAAGCACTCAAAGAAGTCCCCCAGCCGGTAGAGCAGCACCCGATCTGGCTGGGCCGCCTTGAGTTCCACGTAATGGCGCAGCACCGGGGTCAAGCTGGCCGGATCCACCAGGCTGTGGTGGTGCCAGCGGGGCAGATCCGAGTCGGGCTCGGCGGCGTTGCTGTCATCCTCGGCCGCGTTGCTGTCATCCTCGGCCGGCTCCCCCGCCGGCGCTGCCTGCGGTTCCCCCGCCGCCAGCTGCAGCGACGGCTGGCCGGCGGGTTGGGGGCGCCGGCGGGGGCGGGCGGCGGCATCGGCCTGCAGGGCCGCCTCATCCGGCAGGGCGCCCGGGCCGAGATCTTCCGCCGTGGGGCCGCTGGAGCCCGTGGCGGCTTGGGGAGGGGGGCCGGCCGGAGCGGCCATGCCGGCGGCACCGAACAGATCTCCCTGGCTGACGGGGTCCGCCACCAGCGACAGCTGCAGTTCGGCTGGGGCCGCCATGGCGCTGGGGGTGGGGCCCGCCATCTTAGAACGACCCCACCAGTGGTGTTCCCCGCCTCCCCTAGCCGGACCCCCGGGCCGGGCCCCTCCCCGTCACCCCACAACTTGTGAAGGAAGCCCTGCCTTCCCCCCGGCACCCCCGGGCCGCCATGGAAGAATGCCCAGCAACGCCTGATCAGGCCAGCGCGCACCCTTCGCCATGCAGATCCTCAACACACTCACCGTTCTGGCCTTGGTGGTGATGTCTTTCGTCCTGATCGTTGCGGTTCCCGTGCTTTACGCCAGCAGCCAGGACAGCGGCCGCTCCAACCGCCTCATCTTGATCGGTGGTGCCGCCTGGGTTGCCCTCGTGCTGCTCAACTGGGGCATGAGTTACTTCGTGGTTTGAGCCGTTGACCGTTTTCGAAGGTCGCTTCACCGATGTCGGCCAGCTACGCATCGCCGTGGTTGTCGCCCGTTTCAATGATCTGGTCACGGGCAAGCTGCTCAGCGGCTGCCTTGATTGCCTCAGCCGCCATGGCATTGATGTGGCCGCCAGCAGTAGCCAGCTGG
>JBKDVK010000078.1:0-2628 GCA_046338875.1 Cyanobacteriota bacterium
ACATCCAGCCCCAGCCAGTGGCCGGTGCGGTGCATGTAGAGGTGGCGGTAGGCGCCCTGTTCAATCAAGCCATCGCGCTCTCCCCGCAACAACCCCAGCTCCAGCAGTCCTTCCACCAGCACGCCGACGGCGGTGCCGTGGACCGCTTCGGCAGTCGCTCCCGGCCCTACGGCCGCCACCGCCGCCTCCTGGGCGGCGAGCACCAGCTCGTAGAGGGCCCGTTGCTCGCCGCTGAAGCGGCCATTGATCGGGAAGGTGCGGGTGATGTCGCCGTTGTAGTAGTCGTTGACCGAACAACCGGCGTCGATCAGTAGCAGATCGCCATCTTTCAGTTCGCTGTTGTTGGCGGTGTAGTGCAATACGCAGGCGTTATCGCCGCCGGCCACAATCGACCCGTAGGCCGGGCCCCGGGCGCCCTGCTCCAGAAAATGCTGCTCGATCACCGCCTGCACCTGGCGCTCATTCAGGCCGGGCCGGGCCACCTGGCGGGCCAGTTCGTGGGCCTCGGCCGAGATGCGGGCCGCCAATCGCATCTGCTCCAGCTCCTCGGGGCTCTTGCGCAGGCGTAATTCGTGCAGCAGCGGGCAGGGGGCCACCAAGCCCAGGGCCGCGCTGCCGCTGCGGGGCGCCCGATCCAGCTGCTGGGCCCAGGCCGCCAGCACCAATGGCTCCACCTTGGGATGGCGGCCCACCCGAAAGGCGATGCCTTCGGCACCCTCCAAGTAACCGGCCAGCTTTTGATCCAATTCTTCGATGGGATGGGCCAGATCGGCGCCGAACTGTTCGACCGCCCCTTCGCAACCCCAACGGAAGCCATTCCAGACCTCGGCACTCGGCTCCTTCGGCGCCACGAACATCACGAAGGGATTTTCGGTTTTGTGGGGCAAAAACAACGCCACCGCCCCCGGTTCATCGAAGCCGGTCAGATACCAGAAATCACTGTTCTGGCGGAAGGCGTGCTCGACATCGGCGTGGTGCGTCACCAGCGGCGCCGCGGGAATCACCGCCGCCGCACCCCCCAGACGATGCATGAAGCGGTCGCGGCGATCGCGCAAGACGGCCTGGTCGATCACGGGGCTTCGGGGCAACAGAATTCGATCCATCCTGCCGGTCGCCCCAGCTGGCCGCAGGCAGGCAGGGCCCCCGGGGGTTCTCCCCACCACCCGGCCAGGCCCCGAAATTTGCCCGCCGGGATTTAATGGGGCCAGCCCCCCTTCTGTTGGCACTCCCTGGCGATGACCTCAGCGCCCCCGCGCCATCGGCCGCCGCCAACGCCCGAGCGGGCCTGGTTGTTGCTGCGCCAGTGGCGCCGCGACCTCGCCCTCAGCCCCCGCGAACAGGACGCCCTGCGCCCCGAACTCGGCGCCCTCGATCGCCAGCTGCAGCGCCTGCAGCAGCGCACCCCCCGGGTCGCGGTATTTGGCCGCGTGGGGGTGGGCAAATCCAGCCTGCTCAATGCCCTGCTCGGCGATGAGCATTTCGCCACCGATGTGGCCCACGGCTGCACCCGCATTCAGGAACAGCGCCGCTGGCAGCAGCCCATCGCTGGCCTCAACGGCATCGACCTGGTCGACACCCCGGGCATAGACGAAATCGCCGCCGCCGCCCGCGAACGGCTGGCGGCCCGGGTGGCCCTCGGCGCCGATTTAGTGCTGCTCGTCATCGACAGCGACCTGACCCGGGTCGAACTCGACGCCCTCGATCCCCTGTTGCAAGCCGGCAAACCGCTGATGTTGGTGTTGAACCGCAGCGACACCTGGCCCGCAGCCGAGCTGCCAGAACTGCTGGCCAGCATCCGCAGCCGCCTGCCACCCGCAGCCCGGCACCTCGATCCGATTGCCGTGGCCGCCGCCCCGCGCCAGGCAAAGCTGCTGGCCGATGGTCGGGTGCGCTCCAGCCCCCAACCACCCCGCATCGAACCCCTGCGCCAGGCCCTGGTCACGTTGCTGGAGCGCCACGGCGAGCTGCTGCTCGCCCTCAATGCCCTTCTGGCGGCCGATCGCTTCGGGCGTTCGCTGCATCGCTGCCGCCTGCGCCAGGGCCACCGCCAGGCCCAGAACCTGATTGGCCGCTTCGCCGCCCTCAAGGCCACCGGGGTGGTCGCCAATCCCTTGATGCTGCTCGATTTGGCCGGTGGTCTGGCCTGCGACAGTCTGCTGGTGCTGCAGCTCTGCGATCTCTATGGCCTGCCGATGACCCGCAGCGGCGCCCGCCAGCTGGCCCTCAGCCTCTCGGGCCAAAACGCCCTGCTGGGGGGTGTGCAAGTGGGCCTGCAGGTGCTGTTGGGCGGCGTGCGCCAGGTGCTCACCCTCAGCGCTCCCTTCACCGGTGGCCTCAGCCTGGCCCCCGCCGCCCCGGTGGCCCTGGCCCAAGCCGCCCTGGCGGTCCACACCACCCGCCGCACCGGCCGCCTCGCCGCCGAACAATTGCTGCGCAGCAGCGACGCCGCCGGCCGGCCCGGCGCCCTGTTACGCCGACTAGCGGCCCAGGACCCTGCCACCCGCCAATGGTTGGGCGAATGGGCCCCCGCCCGCGCCCAGCAACGGCCGCCGCCGCGACGCCGGCGCCCCGCCCCCTAGCCATGGCCGCCATCGCCCTGCTCGGCACCAGCGCCGATCCCCCCACCTG
>JBKDVK010000079.1:0-2725 GCA_046338875.1 Cyanobacteriota bacterium
GGTCGACGCGCATCAGCACCCGAGCCCGGCCGGCTGGATCCTTGAGGTTGTCGATCCACTGGGCATAGGCCTCCGACCTGAGGACCTTCATGGCTTCAGTGTAGCCCCTGAGCTACGCATAGGCGTTCATCGCAGCAGCGCCTCCGCCAGGATCGCCTTGAGCTGGTCGCGCAGCTCGGATGCTTGCTGCTCCGCCGCCTGCAGGCTGGCCAGCAGATCCTCGGGGTCGCCGTGGTCGGCGGCGACGGTGTGGGGGTTTTTGAGGTCGAGGTTGTAGTTGCGCTCTTGGATCTGGGCGATCGGCACGCGCCAGGCCTGCTCGGTTTCGGCGCGGCCCTCGCGGCTGGGGCCGCCCCACCAGGCCACGCAATCCGCAAAATGCTCCTGCTTGATCGGGCGGGTCATCGAGTAGGCCTTCTGGCCCTCGGGTACACGGTGCTCGTAGTACCAGATCTCCTGGGTGGGGGATCCCTTCTCAAAAAACAGCAAATTGGTACCGATGCTGGCGTAGGGGCGAAACACCGAATTGGGCAGCCGCACGATCGTGTGCAGGTTGCATTCGGCCAGCAATCGCTCCTTCAGCCGGGTTTTGACGCCCTCGCCAAACAACGTGCCATCGGGCAACACAATCGCTGCCCGGCCACCGGGTTTGAGCAGGCGAATGAACAGGGCCAAAAACAAATCGGCAGTTTCGCGGGTGCGGAACTGACTTGGGAAGTTGTCCTGAATGCCGTCTTCCTCCTGGCCGCCGAAAGGTGGATTGGTGACGATCACGTCCACCTGATCGGCCGGCCCATAATCGCGATAGGGCCTGGCCAAGGTGTTGTCACGCCGCACGAAGCTGGGATCCTCGATGCCATGCAGCAGCATGTTGGTGATGCACAGCATGTAGGGAATGGGCTTCTTCTCGATCAGCCGCAACGAAGACTGCATCGCCTGCTCATCGGCGAGGGTTTTCACATAACGCTCGCGCATGTGGCGAATCGAGCAGGTGATGAAGCCGCCGGTGCCGCCCGAGGTGTCCAGCAACAACTCGCCGGGCCGGGGATCGATGCGATCGACCATGAAGCTGGTCACGCCTCTCGGCGTGTAGTACTCGCCGGCATTGCCGGCACTCTGCAAATCGTTGAGCAGTTGCTCGTACACATCGCCAAAATGCTTGCGGTCGGCGAGATTGTTGAAATCAATACCATTCACCTTGTTGATCACCTGCCGCAGCAGCTGACCGGATTTCATGTAGTTGTAGGCATCGGTGAATACCTCGCGCACCACCTGGGCCCGGTTGGGGTGGGAACCCTTGAGCGGCATCTCTTTGAGATAAGGAAACAGCTCCTGGTTGATGAACTCCAGCAACCCATCCCCCGTGATGCCCTCCTCATTGGCGGCCCAGCTGCGCCACTGCAGGTGCTCTGGAATGGGGGAGCGGTAGTTGTCTTCGGTGAGCTCCAGGGCCTGGTCCTGGTCGTCGATGATCTTGAGGAAGAACAGCCAGCACAGCTGCGAGAGGCGCTGGGCATCGCCATCGACGCCCACATCCTTGCGCATGATGTCCTGAATGGCCTTGACCGCCGTGCGGGCCGACACCTCAGGCGGCCTCCGCGTAGAGGGCCGCTTGCAGGTCGTGCACCGCCCGCTCGAAGTCGGCCTTTTTGCCGCCAAAGCGATGCAGCAACTCCATCGGGGTGCCCATGGCACTGAACGGCGGAATTTGCAGAATTTTCACGTCGGCCAGCTCGTCCACCACGCCGCCATCCTGGTACTTGGCTAGCAAGGCCTCCAGCACCGCCCGGGCCTGGGGCCCATAACGGCTGAACACATCCTGTTTCTGCACTCTGGCGGCCCGCTCGCGGCGGCTGAGGGGCGGCTGGTCGTAGGCGATATGGCAGATCAAATCAAACGGATCGAGCTCCAGGCCCAGCTCCTGTTGCAGCGGCTCAAGCAGCAAGCCCTCCTCGGCCAGCTCCTGGATGATCGTCGCCTTGCGCTCTTCTCCCCGCCAGCGGCGCAGGAAGGCATCGATGCTGGCGTACTGCTCGCGCACTGTCTTGCGGCTGTAATCACGCAGGGATTCCGTCACCAACTTGCCGTTTTCATCCAGGTATTCGATGCGCTCGGTGAGCACGCGCACCGGCTTGCCCTTGATGTAGTACTTGCGGCGTGGCTCTCCGGGGGGCTGAGGGCCTGGGGGCAGTGGGTCTGTGAAGTCCGGTTCCTGACCGTCGCCCAGAAGAGGCGTTACGCCCTCGCGGTCCTCCTCCGCTTCCGACCAGAGATCGTCCTCATCCGCTCTGGGTGGGTCCACCTCCTCCGGTGGCAATGGTGGATCCTCCTCACTCGGCTCATAGATCTGCACCGGCTCGCCATCAAAATCGGGATCGGCAAAGTGGTTGCTGGCCTTACGGAAATCCACCAGGGTGAAGTAAAACTTCTTGCTATCGGCATGCACCCGCGTGCCGCGGCCGACAATTTGCTTGAACTCCGTCATCGAGCCCACTTCCCGGTCCAGCACGATCAAGCGGCAGGTTTGGGCATCCACGCCGGTGGAGAGCAACCGCGAGGTGGTGACGAGCACCGGGTAAGGATGCATCGGATCGATGAAATCATCGAGGGCTTTCATGCCCTCCTCATCGTTGCCGGTGATGCGCATCACATAGCGGCCGTTGGCAGCCACCAGATCCTGGTTTTCGTTGATCAAAGCCTGGCGCATCATCAAGGCGTGCTCGGT
>JBKDVK010000080.1:0-2502 GCA_046338875.1 Cyanobacteriota bacterium
CGATTTCCGTCCCGAGTATCTGCAGTTGGCGGTGCTGGCCGAGCGCTTTGCCGCCATCCCCCGGCTGGCCCTCACCGCCACCGCCGACCCCCGCACCCGCGAGGAGATCCGCGAGCGACTGCAACTGCAGCAGGACCGGGTTTTTCTGGCCAGCTTCGATCGTCCCAACATCCGCTACCTGCTGCGCGACAAGGACGAGGCCCGCGGCCAGCTGTTGGCCTTTTTGGCGGAACGGCGCGGCGAGGCCGGCATCGTCTATGCCCGCTCCCGCAGCCGGGTGGATCGCTTTGCCGCCGACCTGCGCGCCGCTGGCTTCGATGCGGTGGCCTATCACGCCGGCCTCAGCTCCCAGCAACGCAGCGACGCCCTCAACCGCTTTCGTCGCGATAGCGGCGTGATCGTGGTGGCCACGATCGCCTTTGGCATGGGCATCGACAGGCCCGACGTGCGCTTTGTCGCCCACATCGACCTGCCCAAAAGCCTGGAGGCCTACTACCAGGAAACCGGCCGCGCCGGTCGGGATGGCCTGCCGGCCGTCGCCTGGATGGTGCATGGACCCGGCGATGTACCCCAACTGCGCCGCTTCATCGACGACTCCGACGCCGGTGACCTGCAGAAGCGCATTGAACATGGCAAGCTTGACGCCCTGATCAGCTTCAGTGAGGCATCCGGCTGCCGCCGCCAGGTGTTGCTGCGGCATTTCGGCGAAACCCTGGCGCAGCCATGCGGTAACTGCGACCTCTGCCTCGAACCCGACCGCTCCACCGATGTCACCGAAGTGGCCCGCAAGGCCCTCTCCGCCGTCTACCGCACCGGCCAGCGCTTCGGTGCCGCCCACGTGGTCGACGTGCTGCTGGGCGGCGACACCGCCCGCATCCGCGAGCTGGGCCACCAGCAACTGAGTGTCTATGGCATCGGCAAGGAGCTGGACCGTGGCCAATGGCGCTCGCTGTTTCGCCAACTCACATCCCAGGGCTACCTGGTGAGCGACGAGGCGAGCCACGGCGGCCTGCGCCTGGGCGAATCGGATCGGGTGAAGCCCTTGCTGCGGGGCGAGACGGGCCTGGCGTTGCGATTGGCGCCGCCGGCCAAGGAAAGGCGGCGGGGCGGGGCTGCTGGTGGCAGCGGATCGGGAAGTGGATCGGGAAGCGTTGGGGGCAGCGGCTTAGGTGCGTTGCCCGAAAAAGTGGACGCCTCGTTGCTGGCGGCGCTCAAGGCCTGGCGGCTGCAGCAGGCCCGTGACCAGGCCGTGCCGCCCTATGTCGTCTTCCACGACCGCACCTTGTTGGAAATCGCCGCCCGGCTGCCCGCAGACCTGGAGGCCCTGAGCCAGGTGAGTGGCGTGGGGGCCGCCAAGTTGGAGCGCTATGGCCAGGCGGTGTTGCAGGTGTTGCAGAGCGCCGCTGGGGCAGGGCCGGCCTCCACTTGATAAAGGCAAGGCGTCAGGAGTGGACTCAGGAGAGGGCTCAGGAGATGAGTCAAGAGAAAGGAGCAAAATTTTTGATTAGCAAACTTTGGCGACAAGTCCGCCGATTCCCGGCTATTGTTGCTTCGAAAAATATTCACCAATGCCGTGATAATTCCTCACAATCGCAGCCGGGAGTTGGCTAAAATCGCTGTGTTCAGCGCCCTGTTGAGCCTCTCTGCGCTGCCGGCGGCGGCCCTGACCCTGCAACAATCGTTTAGCAATTCTTATTCCCAAACCAGCTTCGGCCTCGGCACGGTGGTGGTACATCCGCCCCTGACCTCCTTCAGCGTGCAGCCGTTCGATGCCTCACTAGGCACGCTCAATACCGCCACCATTGAGTGGAATACCGGGGCCATTGGCTCAGTGGTGGTCGCGACAGGCACCACTGGAGGGTCGCTGGGATTTGACTTTGGTGGTGGGGTGAATCTGAATGCCTTTGCCTATGGCGGCTACGGCGGCGGCGGCGGCGATGGGGCCGGACCGGGCCAGGCCATCGGCGTCAACCTGGCACCCCAAGGAACCACGGATACCTTCTCGGCAGCAAATGCTGGTGTGACCTTCGATGCCGGTATCTGGGACGCCATCTTGGGAACCACCCCTTACACCCTCAGTTACACCGGCAGCTACCCCGGCGGCACCCCCTATCGGATCACCTCGATCAACATCTCCAGCGGCAACGCCTCCATGACTACCACCGCCACGGTCCGTTACGACTACAGCCCCAGCAATCCCATCGTCCCGGTTCCCGGCCCCCTGCCCCTTGTGGGCATCGGCGCCGCCTGGGGATGGAGCCGTCGTCTCAGAAGGCGCTTTAACCTCGCGGCTGGACCGACGCCGCGCCGATGACCCTCCGCTCCGCCCCCTGCCGCACGATTTCGGTGGAGCTTGGGGAAAAGGCCTATCCGATCGAGATCGGCGAAAATTCTTTGGCGACCCTGGGGGAGCGGATCCGGGAGCTGGAGTTTCGTGAGGGAAGCACCGTTTTGGTGGTGACCAATCCGGTGGTGGAGAGTCACTACGGCAGCCAGACGCGC
>JBKDVK010000081.1:0-4524 GCA_046338875.1 Cyanobacteriota bacterium
CCCCCCCTGGAGCTGGAGATCAGCGCCGATCGCCAGGAATTCGACAACCAATTGCAACGCTTTGTCGGCACCGGGTCGGTGCGGGCCCTGATCGGCGGGGGGCGGTTGCAGGCCGACCGGATCGAGTTCGACCCCAACTCCCGCACCCTTTATGCCTTTGGCAGTGTGCGTTTTCAGCGGGGTCAGCAGTATCTGCAGGCCAGCCGGCTGCGCTTCAGCATGGATGAGGGCGTCGGCGAAATGGACGATGTTTATGGGGTGCTGGACCTCGACTCCAGTTCCAGCGACCTGACCCTTGAGCCGCCGACCGAACTGCCGGCAGCCACCGGGGAGGCAACGGCCAAGCCAGCAAATGCCAACGGGGCCGTGGTGCCGCTGGCCCCCCTGCCGCCGCCGGAGCCGATCACCTGTCCTCCCTCCATCCCGGCGCCGCCCCAATGGCATCCCCATCCCTGGGCGGTCACCACCTGGGCCGGTCAGATGTTTGCCGCCAATTTCGGCGACACCTTTGTGTTCAAGGGCAATTTCCGGCCCGAATATCTGGCCGGCCTCAATCTGCAGCGGCGGATTGTCGATGCCGGACCCTTTGCCCTGGAAATCGACAGCAACCTGATGGGCCACCGGGCAGCGGCCCAGGCCGGTGGCGAGTTCAACCAGTCGGTGCCCTTCGCTCGCACACCGGCCCAAAGCTTTGGCGAGGCGACGATCGGGATTGGGTTGCGCTTCTGGGTGTTGCCCAGGCTGAGCCTTTACTTTGTCGAAGGGGTCAGCCTGCTGAGCGAATCCAGTAATTACGAGCGCACCTTCCGCAAGAACTACTCCACCTTTCTCAACTATCTGGCCTTCGAGGTGGAGGGCCTGGTCACCCCCCAGTGGTCGGTGGTCGGGCGCATTCACCACCGCTCCGGTGCCTACGGCACCTATAACGGCGTCAGTGAGGGCAGCAATGCCTATCTACTGGGCCTGCGCTATCGCTTCGGCTATTCCGCCGCGCCGCGCCAGCCCCTGGCCCTGGTGCCGGCCCAGGGCTGCGCCCTAGCACCACCGCCAGAAAATGTCCCCCGCGAAGACCTGGCCAGCCAACTGGAGCGGGTCACCATGGGGGTGGAAACAGCGCCGGCGCCTAACCGGCCCCAGCCCCAGCCACCGGCGCCCACAACGGCGGGCAGCAACGGCCGGGGCTGGCAGCCGCTGCGGCGCCAGGAACGGGCCCGCGATGCCGCCATCGCCAGTGTCGATCAACGGGTCAGCGATGTGACCTTCCAACAAAGCCTCTCGGCGGAGCGCCGCTATGGCTTCCCGGCCCAGCTCAACACGCCGGGGGCGGTCAACAATTTCGGGGCGGTCCGTCCGAGCCAACTGGACGATCTGACCACCACCAACAACCGCAAATTGGTGCAGGGCACCATCAGCCGCTGGCGGCTGCAGGCCCGCCAACTGCGTTTCACCGCCAAGACCTTCAGCGGCGATCGGGTCGGCTTCACCAACGATCCCTTCACCCCGGCCCAGTCCTGGCTGGATTCGGAAAACGTCGTGGCGACGCTGATGCCCAACGGCGACACGGTGATCAAGGCCCAGCGCAATCACCTGCGGCTCGAAGATCGACTCGGCATTCGCGTCAACAACCAAACACGCATCAGAAAGCAACAGGAGGTGGAAAATCGCTGGGTGCTTGGGGTGGATAAGGACGATCGCGATGGCTGGTATGTGGGTTATCGCCAACCCATCAAGTTTGGCGAGAAAAGGGTGCTGTCTGTCGAACCGCAATTCATGCTGCAGCGGGCGATCAATGGCAGTACCGACGCCTATCCCCTGCCGGGCGAGCCGACGGGGGCTCCAACCCGGAGCCAACCGCTCAAAGGGGGCGACCTGTTCGGTTTGCAGCTGAGATACAGCGGTGATCTGGCCGGTTTTGAATCCAATGCCCGCCTGGAGATGAGCACCTTCAATCCGGAAAACATGCCGGATGGCACCCGCAGTTGGGGCGACCTTTCTCGCCCTGTTGCGTTGCCGCTGCTGGGGCAGAGCACCCTGCGACTGTTTGGGGCCTATCGCTATCGGGTCTGGAACGGCACTCTGGGGGAACAGGATGTGTATTCGGCCTATGGGTTGTCGTTCGAACGCACTGCGACGCTGCCGACCTGGGGCAAGTTGGACATCAATTATTACTGGCGTTTCGGGGGTGCCAATGTCCAGGCCAGTCCCTATGACAGTTCCGGTTTGGAACGGCTATGGCGCACCAATGCCATCACGTCTATCAACCTCTCCTATCCCCTCTGGACGGGTAAGGCAGCAGCTTTGACCCCAACCCAGGGACTGGCCAATACGGCGGTGCCGGTGATTCCCGGGCTGCGGCTGAATATGAATGTGCTTGGCACCTTGGCTTACTACGGCGATGGCACCAATCAAAACACCCTGGGTTTTTCAGCCGGTCCCACCTTGACCCTGGGCCATTTCGTCAAGCCATTCTTCGATTACACCGAACTCACGATCACCGGCGGCGGCACCCTCAAACAGGGCAACAGCCCCTTTGGTTTCGACCGGGCGGTGGACCTGGGCACGGTGGGGGTGGGATTGACCCAGCAGATTGCCGGGCCGTTGGTATTTTCCGGTGGCGTTGGTCTCAACGTCGATGGCCGCTCGGGCAATTACGGCGAAGTCACTAATTCGTTCATCGAATTCCGCTGGCAACGGCGTTCTTATCAACTGGGTGTTTTTTATAGCCCTTACAATGGATTGGGCGGCATTCGCGTCAGGCTCAACGATTTCAACTTCAAGGGTCCGGGGCTACCGTTTGTGCCATACCAACCGGCCGCCCCGGGTCTTGATCCGGTGCGGCAGGTGCTGGATCGCCCCTTCTGATGCCGATGCCAGCCTGATGCCGGCGGCGCCGGCTGGATTGCTCAGCCTTTAAAGCCCACCAGGTAGGGCAGCCGGGCCGCCGTGGCGAGAAGCTCGGCGTCGTGGGCCACCAGTTGGGAGGTGCCGTCCCATTCGCCGCTGACCAACATGCGGTGGGCTCCATCGGCGAGGCTGAGGGGCCAAAGCTGGCCGGCCCTTTGCACCTGGCGGCCGGCCACATCGAGCTGCAGGGGCAGCGAGGGATCGGCCTCGATGGCGGCCTGCAGGGCGAGCGCATCGTCGTGGCTGGCGCTGAGGCAGGGCAGCCCCAGGGCGAGGCAGTTGCCAAAAAAGATCTCGGCGAAGCTTTCGCCAATCAGGGCCCGGATCCCCCAACGCATCAACGCCTGGGGAGCGTGTTCGCGGCTGGAGCCGCAGCCGAAATTGCGGTTCACCACCAGCAGCGTGGCGCCCTGAAAGCTGTCCTGATCGAAGGGATGCTGACCGGGCCGCTCGAGGCGGTCATCGGCGAAGGCACCGGCCGCCAGGCCGTCAAAGCTGACGCACTTGAGGAAGCGGGCCGGGATGATGCGATCGGTGTCGATGTCATCGCCCCGCAGGGCCACGGCCCGGCCGGTCCATTGGGCGATGGGGCCGCTGGGGAAGGGATGGCTCATCGGATCGGGGCGCTGGTGGGGTCGAGGTGGGTGGCGGCGGGTTCGGCGCTGGTTGGCTCGGCCCTGAGCAAGGGGCGCACGTCGGTGACGCAGCCGCTGATGGCGGCGGCGGCCACCATCGCCGGGCTCATCAGCAAGGTGCGACCACTGGCCGAACCCTGGCGGCCTTTGAAGTTGCGGTTGGAGGAGCTGGCGCTGATCTGGCGGCCTTCGAGGCGGTCGGGATTCATGGCCAGACACATCGAGCAACCCGGCTCGCGCCACTCAAAGCCGGCGGCACGAAAGACGCCATCGAGGCCCTCGGCGGCGGCGGCGGCGGCCACCTGCTCACTGCCCGGCACCACAAACGCCTTGATGCCGGGCGCCACCTGGCGGCCTCGGGCGATGGACGCGGCGGCCCGCAGGTCGCTGAGGCGACCGTTGGTGCAACTGCCGATGAAGCAGACATCGACTGGCAGGCCGGCGATCGGGGCGCCGGGGGCCAGGTCCATGTAGCGGTAGGCCTCCTGGGCCAGGGGCCGCTCCTCGGGGTCCAGCTGGTCGGCGGTGGGCACGGTTTCGTCGACGCCGATGCCCTGGCCGGGGGTGAGGCCCCAGGTGATCGTGGGGGCAATCGACGCGGCGTCGAAGACCACCTCGTCATCAAAAACGGCGTCGGGACCACTGGCCAAGGAGGACCACCAGGCCAATGCCCGCTCCCAGGCGTCTGCTGCCGGGGCGTGGGGCCGACCCTGGAGGTAGGCGAAGGTGACCGCATCCGGGTTGACGTAACCGCAGCGGGCACCGCCCTCGATCGCCATGTTGCACAGGGTCATGCGCTCTTCCATCGAGAGGGCCTCGATGGCGGGTCCGGCGAATTCGTAGGCGTAGCCGACGCCGCCCTTGACCCCCAGCACGCGGATGATGTGCAGGATCAAGTCCTTGGCGTAGACGCCATCCTGGAGACGGCCGTTCACCCAGATGCGCCGCACCTTGAGCTTGTTCATCGCCAGGCTCTGGCTGGCCA
>JBKDVK010000082.1:0-6438 GCA_046338875.1 Cyanobacteriota bacterium
TCTGGTGGTTGCTGGGGGGGCTGCTGCTGGCCCTGTGGGGCTCCAGCAGCGGGCGAGCCGAGCGGGTCAACTTCGGGGCGGCCACCATGGCCGTGACCCTGTTGGTTTACTACTTCAGCTCCGTCTTCTCCCAACTGGATCGGGCCGTGGGTCTGCTGGGCCTGGGGCTGCTCTTTCTGGCTGGCGGCTGGGGGCTGGAGCGATTGCGCAGGCGCCTGTTGGCGGCCCCCCGCCCATGAAACTGCCAACGATGAGGCGCCCCACCGCCAGGCCAGGTCGCACTCCTCTGGCGCGACGCGGCCTGCTGTTGGGGGCCGTGCAGGGGTTGCTGCTGCTGAGCCTGGCGGGCACTTTGGTGCTGCAGCGCTGGCAGCGGCCCCGGGCCTGGGGGGTGGTCACCCCCCTTGATCCCCAGCTACCGATTCGCGGCCGCTATCTGGAGTTGCAGCTGGCGGTTCCCGCCCCCGATCTGGCTGCCCAGGGCACCATTCCGATCCGGCTGGTGGCCCTGGGCGGTCGGCTCCTGGCCCGGGCCGCCCAGCAACCGGGCGACAGCGAGGTGCTGCTCGCCCGGGTGGAGCGGGGTCCCCGGGGCATGGAGGCGGTGTTGCTGGAACCCCTGGCCTTCTTTCTGCCTGAGGCTGCCGCCGATCCCAGCCAAGGGCCAGGCCAGGTCCCTTTATGGGTGGAAGTCACCCTGCCGCAACGGGGTGCACCTCGGCCGATCCGGCTGGGACGCCAACGCAATGGCGCCATGGTGCCGCTGCCTTAGGCGATCAGCAGTTGGTAGGCATCGTTGACAAGCCGGAAGGATTCGGCATCACCGCCCATGTCCGGGTGGTGTTGCTTGACCAGGCGTCGGTGGGCTGCCTTGATGGAGGCGCGGGAGGCCCCCCAGGCCAGCCCCAGGGTCTCAAGGGCGGCCAGTTGGCGGCGATCACCGCCACTGCCACGGCCACTGCCACCGCTACTGCCACCGCCACTGCCACTGGGGGGCTGGTCGGCAGCACTTGCCCCGGTGGGGCCAGCCCCTCTGGGGTCTGCCCCTTTGGGGTCTGACCCTGCAGCCTCGGTTCCCGGGCGCTCCTTGCCCGCCCCCGTGGTGCGGCGGTTGCCCCCGGAGCGAGCGGTCCCGGCGGCGGGACCCGGGGCTGCTGCCCGGCTTGCTCCTGGGCTTGCTCCCTGGCTGGCGCTGTTGCTGGGAGCCCGGCGGCGGCCAGGGCCCCAGGGGTCTTGGGCTCTGTCCCGGTCCTCGGCCGTTGCTTGGGCCCTGGCTTGGGGTCTCTGCTGGCGGGGGGGCTGTTGGGTCCAGGAGCGCTGGGTCTGGGCGGCATCGGCCTCGACTTCAAGGACGCCGATGGCCTCGATCAACAGCTCCACCACCGCCAGGGGCTCAACGTCGAGGCGGCTGGCGGCGGTGGGGCCCAGCATGGCGAAGGCGGCCCGTACTGCCAGGCGGGCCTTGCTGGCAGGCCCCTGCAGGGCGCCCCGCAGATATTCCCCCAGGCCAGGCCAGCGGCGCTCAAGTTGCTGCTCAAAGGCGGCGGCGGTGTCAGATGGAGCGCCCAGTAGTTGATCGATGAGCCCTTTGAGACCCCGGCCCGGTGCCGAAGCCCGGCCCTGGGGGCTGTGCCAGGCGATCGCACCCACCCGCAGCTGGTGCCAGCGGCGATGGCGGGTCATGGCCTCTCCCCAACGCCGCACCTGGTCTGCCGTTATGGCTGCGGCGGAGTTGGCTGCGGCGGAGTTGGGCGGGGCGTAGTTGGCGGTGGCGTAGTTGGGGGTGGCGGCCTGAGCCGGAGCCGCCCCACTGGTGACGGGCGAGCGACGGCTCCAGGCTTCGGCGGCAGGGGGACGGCTTTCGCGGCGATCGAGCTGCTGGCGCAGCCTCAGCACCTCCTGCCGCAGCAGGTAATTTTCGGCCTGCAGGGCATCGCTATTGCTGGTGATCCGGGGGCCGGCGGCGTGGGATCGCACCCAGGTTCGACGCTCACCGCCCATGCCCATCGCCATGACGATCCCGATCGCTCCTGATGGGCAGAATTGTTGCGGCAATGGGGGGCTGAAGGCTGCCCCGGATCACCGCACCCGCCCAGGTTTGGGCAGGCTAGGGCAGCCTGACCGCAGGGGCTTGCCCCGCGCTGGAGGGGCTAGGCCTGACTCCAGCTGCCATGGAGGCCGTAGGGCATCGCCAGGGGCAGCTCCACCAGGGCCACTTCTTGCATGGAGGCGGCGTCCAGAATCACCAGGTCGCTGCCGCTGCGTTCGCCGTTCCAGACCACCGCCAGCAACCAGCCGTCGTCCTCGGCGCTGGCGCCGGGGCGGGGCACCATCAACGGCTCACTGACAAAGCCGTGGGGGGCGGCGCTCCAGACCCGCCGTTCGCCGCTGTGCAGGTCGAGTTTCTTGAAGGCCTGCAGCGGATCGTTGCCGGCTTCGCGCTCGGCGACGGCCATCCAGGCATAGCGGGCGGCCAGGCCCTGTTGGCTGGGATTGACCATGGCGAATTCACAGCAGCGTTCACTGAGGCGCTCGCTGCTGACGGTGCCGGTCGCCAGGTTGAGGCGGCAGCGTTCCAGCAGGCCGGCGGGGATGAGGTCGAAATCGACGGTGCGGTAGTCCGTCTCGGGATCAATGGAGGGGAAGTCGGCGTAGTAGATGCTCTCCACAATCACCTCCTCGCCCTCCTGGTAGGCATTGAGGTGGTGGAAGACAAAACCTTCGGGCGCATCGAGCACCCGGGGCGCTTCGCCGGCGTGGGCGCCACTGTCCCGGGGCACCAGCCAAAAGCGGGCCTGGCCACCGGGCTTGGAGCGCAGGCACTGGGCCGCTCCCTTGAGCCCCAGGGCAAAGGGCAGGGGGTTGAAGGCGATGGCGTTCTGCAGAAAGATCGCCCAATCGGGGGTAATGGCGAAGTCGTGCAGAAAGGCGAAGCCGTTAAAGCTGTCGCTGCGTTCGCTGAGCAACTGGCCGGCCTTGGGGCCATCAGTGGCGAACTCCATCAAGCGGATCGTGCTGCGTGGGCCGCTTTTGACGCCGAAGCTGACCATGCGGGGGGCGCCGTGGTGACCGGGATCAAAGCGGGGGTGGGCACTGAAGGCCTCACCGGGCTTGAGAACCCCTTCCAGCAAACTGATGCCCCTGGTTTCGAGGCTGTCGGGATCGAGGGCGTGGGGCGAACTGGCCTCCCAAAGGGCCAAAAGGTTGTCGCCCAGACGCACCACATGGGTGTTGGCGATGTTTTTGAGCCGCAAGTCAAAGGCGTTGGCCAGGGGGCCGCCGGGCTTCTGGGTGCCAAAAACGCCGCGATAAAGATAACGACCGGCCTCTTCCTCCGCCTGCCAGCCCTCGGTGCGCACGAAACGGTTGGTAAGGCCCACACCACCGCCCTCAAAGCGCAGGGCGGTGATCATGCCGTCGCCATCAAAGGGGTGGTGGACCCAAAGGCCGGCGCGCTCCAGGCGGCCGGGCCCATTGCGATAAAGGGTGCCGTTGAGGGCCGCCGGTATGGTGCCCCGCGTCGCCCGTAGCGGCACCGCCGTCAGCTCGCGGTCCACGTTGCGAAAAGCACTGGCCCATTGGGCGCGCTCGAAACGCAGCTCCTGGACGGGGCCGGTATCAGTGGAGGATTGGGGTGCTGCAGCCGGGGTACGGCCAGGGGTGAGGGTCATCGTTGCGCAAAACGGCGGGGGCCGCGCTGCCACGGCCTTGCCATCATCGCGTAACGGAGTGTGAAGCTGCGGGTCTCAACCCGCCCAGCACCCTTAGGGGTAACGACCTCTAGCGGTTGCAGGGGGCTTCGGCGGGCAGGCAGGGGGGCTCGGGCCGCTCGCAGGGAGCCTCGAGGCGATTCAAGTCAGGGCAGGGAGGCAGGGCCGCCGCCCGGGCGGGAGCGCCGATCAGGCAAAACGCTGCCCCAGCGGCGGCGCTGGCAATGAGCAGAAAACGGCCGGTGGGCTGATTCATGGTTGGGCCTGGAAACTGATTCAAATTTAGCCTGGCTGAAAGGGGTTGTAGCCCGTCATTAAGTGGAGCGCAGGCCCCGTTACCTGTCCCAGGGACAAACGATTCTCAAGCAGAGGGCCCAGCCAAGCCATTGGGGCTGATTGGGGCGAACAGGCAGCCCCGCCAAGTCATGCCAAGGTCCTGGCGCAGCCCTGAATCAACCTGCCCAAATTCAACCAGCCCAAATTCAACGATAATTTTCAAATTGCAATGGCACTTCTAGATCCTCGGCTTTAAGCAACTGGATCACCTGTTGCAGGTCGTCCTTGTTTTTGCCGGTGACCCGCAGGCTGTCGCCCTGAATGGCCACTGTCACTTTTTTGATGTTGTCTCGCACCTGTTTGGAGAGCTTTTTGGCCAGTTCCTGGCTGAGGCCCTTGCGCAGCTTGACCACCTGTTGCACCCGGTTGCCCCCCACCGGCTCGACATTCTGCAGATCAAAGATCTTTAGCGACAGATTGCGTTTGGTCGCCTTTTGCCGCAACACATCCAGCACCGCCTCCAAGGTCATGTCGCTGGCGGTGGTGATGGTGATGGCGTCATCCTGCAGGTCGATCTCGGTGTTGCTGTCCTTGAGGTCGTAGCGCTGCACCAACTCCCGCCGCACCTGGTCGAGGGCATTGACCAGTTCCTGGCGGTCGAAATCGGAAACCACATCAAAACTGAAGCTGTCAGCCATGGCCTGGAACTCTCGATGCGGCGCTGCCGCAGCCTAGAAAAGAGCTTGACCCCTGCCGCTGCTGCGGCGTTGCCGCCACCATGTCCCAACCTGCCTTCGCCTGGTCCCTGGTCCTTTCGGCGGGGGTGGTGTTTGCCAGCCTGATCCCCCTGGGGGCCGCCCGTTCCCAGGCGGATTTCGTGCCTGCTGATCTGGCGGCGCCGCGGGCCATGTTTGAGCGGCTGCCCGCCTGGGGTAAGCGGGCCAATTGGGCCCATCAGAACAGTTTTGAGGCCTTTGGCCTGCATGCTCCCGCCTGCTTGCTGGCCCTGATCGCTGCCGCCGCCGGCTCACCCACCGCCGCCTTGGCGGTTGCGGCTGCTTGGCTGCACCCTTTGCTGCGGCTCGGCTACATCGGGGCCTACATCGCCAACCTGCCCCCTTTGCGCAGTCTCTGCTGGGCCGCGGCTGTCCTCTGCACGGCGTTTCTCTACAGCGAGGGCCTGCGGGGCTTACTGGCCAGCCAGGGTTGATTCCGTTTGCTGATTCAGCTGCGGCCCGAGACAGCCATGTTGATTCCTTTGCAGGCTTGCGTTGCTTGAATCCCTTTGCGGGCAGGCGGCCTAGGTTGAAATCACTGTCCCTCCTGCCCCGATCCTGTGACTGCACCAGCCAGCCCCATTCTTCGCTGGATCACCGCCGGCCTGTTGCTGGCCGGAGCGATCCTGGCTCTGGTGATGCCGTTTGCCTCGGCCGCCTTCCTAACCCTGATGTTGGGCAGCGCATCGGTGGTGGCGGGAATTTCCCAACTACTGCGACTAAGCGGCGCAGAAGATCTCAAAGCCAAGTCATTTCGGGCTTTGTCGGGGCTCCTCTACGTGGCCGGTGGTCTTTGGTGCCTGCTCTCCCCGATCACCAGCACCGTGAGCCTCACCTTGTTTGTGGGCGCCATGTTGGCTTTTCAGGGTGTGATGGAGCTGGCCGTTGCCGCCTCCTCCCCCATCCCGGCTCGCACCCTGGTGTTGGTCGATGGCCTGATCACCACCCTGCTGGGCGGCCTATTGATTGCCCATTGGCCCTCGGACAGTGTCTGGGCCTTGGGCACCCTTTTCGCCAGCGGTCTGGCCATCTCCGCTGTGAACTTGCTCACTTCCCCCTCAGCCCGTATTGCCAGCACCACGTAGATATCTACGGCGGCATGATCGGGATGGTTGAGCAGATGATTAGGTAGGGAAACCCAGCTTTGATCGTCTTTTGTAGGTTTCTTGATCGATTTCAAAAAACGATTCGGTGTGCATCAACAAGTTGTCGGCAGGTTCGCCGGTCCAGGCAGGGTGTTCGTGGCTGAAGATCTGCAGGTCTATGAATTTATAGCGTCCCAGTTGCTGGGCCATATCCATGGCTTCATTATCACACCATAGGGAGTGATAATCTGGATGGTATATGAAGTTAAATCTTTCATAGTAGCTGCGGCCCATTATTGACATGGTTGGCAGAATTTCGTTGACACGTCCATCGGGAAAATGAACAAATTGATCCCCCTCTCCCTGAAAGGCTTGAATGATGTCCCCGTCAAATCCCCGTTTAATGAATCGCATATCATCTGACATATTAACTGCAATATCACCACTCCAACCTGCCATTCCCCTGTTGATCGCATGGACCTTGGAGCTGGATCGACCAGGGTTGAGCTTGATTTGGCCTGATTGAAGGATATCGGCTAACTGGTGTGAGTTCAGGGTGGTTGAATCATCGTCGTCGATTGTTAGTCCTAT
>JBKDVK010000083.1:0-8981 GCA_046338875.1 Cyanobacteriota bacterium
TAGATTCAGCATATTTCAACAAGACTTCATAAAGAGAGTCGACACGTAGGCTGAGTTGACCTATAACCCTGAGAACAAAGAACGGACTAAGGATGCCATTGGGAGTTTCAGTAACATTAGACGAGTGACAATTTCGGCATAAGAGGGGCTTATTCATGGGAGTGGAAGTGGCATCGGTGATTTGAGTTTACTGCCCAACATAGGCCAGGCTGTCAGAAGAAGCTGCGGACTGCCGGCTCATTACCGGAAAAGCTACCTGTACTTATCTCTTCTGTGAAGGTTAACTAAACTGGAGCAAGGCATCACGGGCATTGCTACCTGTCTCATGGATTGTTACGCGGTCCGCGGCAAATCCCTCCGTTCCGCAGAGCTAGTCAGCGAGGCTTCGTCACCTAAATGGACGCCGCTGGGCCGTGTCGATCAGCAGGTCGTGGTTGAAGAGAGCCAGGCCGCCCTTGGAGTGGTTCCAGCTTTTGAGGGCCATTTTGCAGGCCTGTTGAAGCCGGGAACCGATGCTGCTATCGCGGAAACCCGAGCGATCCGGAGATAGCGCAGGGCATCCGGATCTGCCATTGATCGAGAATCCCTTCTTGATACACCAAGCGGGAAGGGATGTACCCCTGGCCCGTGATCCAAACAGGCGATCTCTGCAGCGATCGCACTGATCGGCGGGTCGATCGGGCTGGCGGGAGTGGAGGTGGGAGCCGATGTTATGGGGGGATTCTGACCGTGCAACCATGGGGATGGCAGAGACCGATGGGGCGCAACAGCAATCATCTGTACGTACAATCGCTCTGGGCTTGCAATTTGAGCAACAGATCGCTGATTGACCAGACTCAATCGGTTAAGGAGGACAGCATGTTTGTGTTGACGCGCCTCCTGAGCTTGCGGCTATAGCAAAAGGCTGCACTTAAGCCAAGGATGGGGAGAGGACCAGGCACAGAGGTAGGCGCGAAAGATACGTTTGGGCCATAAAGACCGGAATTACCGTATTGTTGTGGAAATGAATCGGCAGGGAAAGCAAGAGTAGAAGAATATTTAGACCTGTCTTCAATATAAGTCAAATTAGGGGCTGTGCTAAATGTTCCCGAACTGTAAAACAAATTAGCATTTAAATCACCTAAGGCACCGACAACATACTGACCGGGACCAAGGCTAAGACCAGAAATTTGTGCCCATCGAAAACCCGAGTCAAATTGATTTGAAGTACCGGAAACCGAAGCTGTCGCCAGTAAGACTTCAGAGCTGTTCCAAAGACCAATTTCAAATGAACCAACCAAGCCGTCACTGTCGTAATCATAAACCCCTAGTGCATTGACCACACTTGCCTCAGTCAAATTAAATGACCATCCAATGATAAATGAGTTAGGCCCCGCAAACTCAAGCCCTCCCTGCATGTCATAAAGACCTGGATTCACTTGGAGCGCGTAAGACGGATTGCATGCCAGAGAGGTGTTGATAGCGATCATCAGCCCAGTCGTAAAATTACGAAATTTCAAAATGCCAGAATTTTTTAATATTTGACACTAAAGCAATAGAGGCCGACCTATCGCATGTGACACTTCCTGGGCTGGAATTCTCAAGCGCCGAAAGACTAAATTATCTGCATGGTGTTAAAAAAGAAATCAAGGCCGAACTTTCCGATCCCAGCGATTGGTTTGTTAAGGAGATGGCGGTTAGGGTGCATTCGGCACAAAGGATTACTAGCCAACTTCAAGAAAAGTTTAAGCCAATTGTAATCGACGCAATCAAGGCTTACATCAATGATCGAATAAATGAGGGGCCTAGCACTGCTATGCAGGTCGAAAAGTCTGCAGCCGAAGCCCCCGTGGTTGAGTAAACAGCGGAGGAAGAATCCGGCGGAACCGTATACACAGATGAAAAAAGAAAGCCTCTACATTGTGAGGGCAATTTGCGCTGCAGAAATCGACCCCATGAGGCTCACAGAAAGAGACACAAAAACATACTGTGGCATTATTTTAGACGGCAACAGCAGGAAGTACTTTATGAGAATGTACTTCAACGCAACGATCAAAAAGATAGAGATATTCGATAATGTTGAGCCTGGGATGGTCCACCTGGAGTCAATCAGCGATCTATACAAGCATGTCGACCGCATTAAAAATGCGCTTAGACTTAAGCTTGCCTGATGTACCTGCTTGAGTAGTAGCGAGAATGAGTTACTGCTGCAGGGTTCTCACGGACGGTATGGGGCCGAGGCCGTCAGCTGGAGCGTTGCGAGCAGCAGAAAGCCCCGTCGGGCTGCTAACCCACTGGGGCTGAGCCGGGATGCAGCTGGGGCCGGGCCTACATCAAGCCGCTGCGCCTCCAGGTCACCCTGCGACTGCATCTGGCCGCGGTAGGAGCGGATCTGCCCCTGCTGCTGCAGACGCACCAGGGTGCGCAGACCTAGCTCCACCGCCTCCCGTTTACTGCGGGCACCGGAGGCCTGCATCGCCTGCTGCATCAGGGAGTCGTCGATAACGATGTTGGTGCGCATGGGATGGGCTGAGGTGTGTAGCTTAGTGGGTTGATACACATTAGTTCGGCGCTGCCGCGCTGCTCGAGCACTACCAATAGGCACCTAATGGCGTTGTGGCGTGCACAGGCGGCGCAAGCCGCTCTGCCCAAGAAGCGCATAGGGAAGAACAATAGCGGCTGCACCGCAAGGGGAGGTCCAGCCGCTACTTCTGCTCTTATCGTGGATGAAAATGACTCGCCGCCACCGACGTCCGGATTCAAAGCAATGGGATCCTTCTCCTTCACCACCGAAATTAAGGAAGACCGGACCCTGCTGCTGCCTGCTGGAACCCCAATTGGTCGTGTGACCGTCGCGATTACGCCGGCTGAAGAGGCCGCACCGACAGGCCGCCGACTGCTGGCCAAGCTGCTGGACCTCCAGTCCGCCATCCCCGTGGCTGCGGGCCTCAGTCAAGGGCAGATCGATACCGCATTGGAGCGTGAGCGGGCCTCTTGGAGGTGAGCGATGCAGCTCTACCTCGATGCGTGTGTGCTGACATACGCCCTCAATGGCGCTGAGCAACTACGGCGCCACACGCTGCAGCAGCTAGAGCATTACGCCAATACCGACTGGGCGATCAGCGATCTGGTGTGCTTGGAATGCCTCGTTGGTCCACTGCTCTATTGACTCGGACGGATCTCAACCCAAGGCTCTCCAACACGCAGATGATCCATGACCGACTGGATGCCCTACCCCTGGGTGTTGATCCAGCCTGCGAGCAGCGGAAGCAGCTGGGCATCCAGCCAGAGCCTCATCCCACCAACACGGGATGGTCAATCTGCCGGGCTGCATAGGCCAAGGCGGCCTTCAGGTCCTCCGGTTCCAGATCAGGGAAGTCGGCCAGTATTTGCTCGATGCTTTGCCCAGCGGCAAAGATCTCAAGGGTGTCCTGCACACGAATCCGCATGCCGCGGATGCAGGGCCTACCGCCGCACAGATCAGAGTTGTTGGTGATGCGGCTGTTCATAGAGCAAGACTAAGCGCCTTGGCCGCTGGGCCGTGTCGATCAGCAGGTTGTGGAGCAGCTCCTTGCTGCTGATCAGCAGGTGGGCCATCCAGGTGCCCGTCAGCCGAGGCTCCGCCACGCGATCACCCCTGCAACGGCCAATGGCCTGCTCGATTTCGGCAAGCTCCCGGCCGATGTTGCATACCATCACCTCGGTGCTCTCGCGGGGGGTGGCGCGGGGAGTAGCGCGGGGCGGGTTCTGCATGGCTTCCACTCTGTTGGCTAAGACAGCTTGCCCTGCTCCAGATCAGCTGAGCCACCGGAAGGGGCTGACTAGGTTGGGGGCCCTGGGTCCAAGCGTGGTCATGGCAGCACAAGCCAATTCGGGCTGGGCAGACCATCATGGTTTTCACAACGCTGTGTCCGAGCAGTTCCTGAATCGTGCGAATGTCGGCTGGCTCAATGTATTACACTTGTAAGCTTGCGGATGCCTGCTGCTTGCAGTTCTTCGAAGCGTTGACATACTTTATTGCCAAAGCAGCGGATAATTCTACCCTTGCCCATTCCACGGAAAGAGCTTTGGACAGCACAATCCCGGAATCGATCGATTGCGGCCAAGATTTCTATGCGACTGAAAGGTAATGGGAAGGGCCCTTCTTCATAGCGCACCTCCACGGCGTAGGGCTGCAGCGCCAGCAGCACCGGATCGAGATCCACGCCCACCAGCTCAGCCAAGAGGTTGAGCTGGTGGGTGAACGGCGGCCGCTCATCGCGCAGCACGATTCGCACTTTCAAAAGCTTCTCCACTGCCTGTTGGGCTGTGAAGCCCCATTCCTCATCCGGATAGGTCGGGTCAAGGTTGAGCCGCAGGGCCCGCAGGTGGCGATCCACCAGGGCCAGCAGCACGCGGGCATCCTCCTGGGGGGTCATGGCTGCACCACCAGCACCCGCCCATGGCGGGCCGCTTCGCTGATCACATGCCAGCGGGAGCCGGCCAGGCGGGCGGCGTCGGCGCTGCCGCTCACGATTAGGTCCACCGGCAGGCGCAACGGCTTGAGCGGGCCAAAGTGGCGCCACCAGCTGGCCACCTTCGCGTGCCCTTCGAGGTGGGGCGTGCGTTCCACCACCAGCAGGTCCAGGTCCGAGTCGGGCCGGGCGGTGCCGCTGGCGCGGGAGCCAAACAGCACCAGCGCCTGCACCGTGGGATCGGCCGCAATCGCCTGCAGCGCCGTTGCCAACTCCTGACGCCGCTCGCCGTCGATGCCCGGGCCCAGATCGGGCAGGGCAAACGGCCGGGGGGTGGTCCAGTCGGCGAGGGTGGCGGCGGTCATGGGCTCAGTGTGGCGTGCCCGGGCCCGGCCAGCAGCGGCTGCAGGGCCTACCGCCGCACTGATGAGGGTTGTGGCTGATGCGTTTGCCCTTGGGGCAAGCCTGAGGGCCTCGGCCGGGGCTCCGCCACGCGATCGCCCCTGCAGTGATCAATGGCCTGCTCGATTTCGACCAACTCCCGGCCAATGTTGCGCACCATCGCCTCGGTGCTCTCGCGGGGAGTGGCGTGGAGAGACACCCAGGTGCTGGCGCGGTTGATCTTGGAACACGTAGCCCGGTAATCAATCAGCCCCGACATGAACCTGAGCTACCATCGGAACCTGTAAGGGCGCACCCACAAGAGCAAACGCCTGGGTTTTGCCAATGGATAGCCCAGGCTAGGCGGAGCGTGCTTGATCAGCTGTCGTTATAGGATTCACGGGTCTACAAAGGTTTGCGATCCCGTAACTTGCCGCCATGGATCTGATTGATCAACTTCAGACTCTTGCAAATAGGGCTGAGCAGGCTAGCGAAAGTTTGACGAATGAAGAGGCGACAAAAATGGCCCTGATAGCCCCGTTTATACAGGCACTTGGCTATGACATCTTCAACCCTGTTGAGGTAAAGCCTGAGTTTTCTGCAGACTTACCTGGAATAAAGCAAGGCGAACGGGTGGACTACGCAATCCTTGAGAATGGCCATCCCAAGATCCTCATCGAGGCTAAGCCATACACGAGTGACCTCAGAACCGCAGAAATGGGTCAACTCAGCAGATATTTTCAAGCAACGAAAGCACGTATAGGCATACTCACTAATGGCCGGCTATTTCAATTTTTCTCCGATCTGGACGATCGGAACTTGATGGATCAAAAGCCATTTGCCGAAATCGATCTGTTCGACCTTAGGTCTGCGCCAATTGAGCAGATCAAGCAAATGTCTAAAACGATGTTTGATATTGACAACCTGCTCTCATCTGCCGAAAGGCTAAAATATCTGCGCGGAGTGAAAGAAGAAATCAAGACCGAACTTTCCGACCCCAGCGATTGGTTTGTTAGGGAGATGGCGGTCAGGGTGCATTCGGCACAAAGGATTACTGGCCAACTCCAAGAAAAGTTTAAGCCAATTGTAATCGACGCAATCAAAGCTTATATCAATGACCGAATAAATGAGAGGCTTAGCACTGCGATGGAGGTCGAAAAGTCGGCAGCCGAAGCCCCCGTGGTCGAGCAAGCAGCGGAAGAAGAGTCCGGCGGAACCGTATATACAGAAGAAGAAAAAGAAGGCCTCTATATTGTGAGGGCAATTTGCGCAGCAGAAGTCGATCCCATGAGGCTCACGGAAAGAGACACTAAAGCATACTGCGGCATTATTTTAGACGGCAACAGCAGGAAATACTTTATGCGGATGTACTTCAACGCAACGATCAAAAAGATAGAGATATTCGATAATGTTGAGCCTGGGATGGTCCACCTAGAGTCAATCAGTGATCTGTACAAGCATGTCGACCGTATTAAAAATGCTCTTAGACTGAAGCTTTCCTGATGTGCCTGCTTTGGCAAAAGCAAGCATGAAAATGCCAGCTATATCAGCTCTGAATTTTTGAGTACCGCACCGTGCACCGCTGGTGCGATGTACGGCATTGCAAGTGAACCCATTCGAAACTTTCGGTAAATTGTAAAAGCGAGGGTATCTGCTAAACGGCCGAATCTCCTTAGATTCTTTAGAGAAACCCCATGAGTACTATAAAACGCCTTGCCACTGCAGCCGTTAATTTAGCCAGCAACGGCAGAATTTCACTTCAGCGCAATGGCTCGGCTTGACTTATCTAAAGCGGGAAAGTGGACTGTTTACGCTGCCTTTGAGTGGCTGGCTCAGCCACATCTTCAACAATTGCGATCTCCTTCACAGATGCGTTCAATTGGAGGCCTAAGGCTGAGATGACCTTCAAGATCGTGTCAAAACTTGGGCTCCGATCACCTGAGAGTGCCTTATACAGACTTTCCCGCGACAGTCCTGTCTCGCGTGCAACCTGGGTCATCCCCTTGGCACGAGCAATATCTCCCAATGCCTTGGCAATGAAGGCAGCATCCCCGTCTGATTCCTGAATACAGGCCTCCAGATAGGCAGCCATCTCTTCAGGAGTCTCCAGGAACTCGGCAACGTCATAGGGTGCCGTTTTCGTCTCCATCATTCATCCTCTTTGAAGTTTTGAGCGAGATCCTGCGCAGATTTAATATCGTTGGCCTGGGTGCTCTTGTCACCACCGGCGAGAAGAATGACCAGCATCGAACCCCGTTGTTGAAAATAGACCCTGTAACCAGGGCCATAGTGGATCCGCAGCTCAGAGACTCCTGCCCCAACGGGCCGAACATCGCCTGGATTGCCGCAGATGACGCGTTCAATCCTGGCCTGTATGAACGCCTTAGCCCTGAGGTCCCGAAGGCCTCTGAGCCAACGCGCAAACTCCTCTGTACGGCGAACTAAAACCACATTGTCAGTGTAGCCCCGTGGCTACGAGCAGTCAAGGGCTTCGCATGGCATTCTCAAAGTGGCGGCACGATCCTTCGAACGCCACCCCTGAGTGGCAGGCAAGAAGCTATTGCTATTGAAGCAGAATAGACGGCAGCCTGTCCACTCCAGGGGCTTGTTCGAAGGTGGCTCCTCTCAACAAGATGCGTATTAAGGCCTACGCCTTGTCCACATAGCTCATGTCAGCACCGCGTCACTTCTCACGCTGTTACTGAACCCAAACCCTAATCGGAATCAAGCTTTTGAATCATGGTAAAGCTTGGACAGTACTTTTCTGGCAAAGCCTTGTAGATGCTCTGCCTTGAATGGTCTGAACCCCTGGTCACAATAGCATCAATTGTCGATTCGATAACGCTTAAGGTCTTAGCAATCACGACCCCAGTCTCCATCCGCATTCCCACTGTATAGCCCCATCAGACCACCTTAAACGCTAGAGTGTCGGATGAACAATCGTCAAGTTGCATTGCCCCACCCAAGCGCTGAATGCTACTTCTATAGATCACATCCTTGGTGCACAAAGGTGCGTTTGATTTGACCTTGACCAGACACGTGCTGCTTCTGCTTGTCATGGCTGTCTTGAACCTCAGCCTGCTCGGCGACTTTCAACCAGTCTTTGCGGCCGATCAAGGATCCCAGGTAACCCGTGCCTGCCCATCCGGGATGGTGTACATACCTGGCGGCATCTTCAAGATCGGCGCTGGTGCGCAACTGCCGGAGGAGCAAGCTGCCGATGCCGTCAGCGTGAGCCCCTTCTGCATGGAGGCCCATGAAGTAAGAAACCGACAATTCGCTGATTTCGTTGCAACAACCGGTTACGTCACCGTTGCCGAGCGCCCTCTCTCCAGCAACCAGTTCCCCGGTCTGACAGCGGCGGAACGGCGGCCGGGCTCAGTAGTGTTTCAGCCTCCGCACGTTGCTCAGCCGTTCGAGGTATTGAGCTGGTGGAGGTGGACTCCCGGCGCCGACTGGCGCCATCCCGAAGGCCCAGGCAGTGACCTCCATGGGCGCGATAACCACCCGGTCGTGCAGGTCGCCTTCGAGGATGCCCAGGCCTACGCCCGCTGGGCAGGCCGTTCTCTGCCCAGCGAGGCCCAATGGGAATTTGCCGCCCGGGGGGGACTCAGGGATCGGATCTATGCCTGGGGCAACACCTATTCCCCGATCAGGGCCAACACGTGGCAGGGGGAGTTCCCTGTGGTCAACACGGCGGTGGATGGCTTTGTTGGCACGGCCCCCGTTGGCACGTTTGAGGCCAATGCCTATGGCCTTTTCGACATGACGGGCAACGTCTGGGAATGGACGGAGGATTGGTACCGAGTCGGACACGAGGGCATGGCTCACCGTCTCGACCCCCTCGGCGCTGCAGAGCAGGAGAGTTCCGATCCCCGCGAACCGGGTGTGGCCAAGCATGTGATCAAGGGTGGGTCGTTCCTCTGTTCGCCCCAGTACTGCAGCCGTTACCGGCCGGCGGCGCGGGAAGCACAGTCACCCGATACAGGCACTTCCCACATCGGTTTCCGGCTCGTCTCCGCCTCCAGACTGCCGTTGTGATTCATCCGATTGGTCCGGTGAGCGTTTCTCGCAGCCCATCACGACTGAATGTGGGTCCTGTCGATGTCGGCGCTGATCAAGGCGTGCTCGACAGATCAACGGCCGTCCATGATTGGACAGGTCCCG
>JBKDVK010000084.1:0-13862 GCA_046338875.1 Cyanobacteriota bacterium
CCCTGTTGAGGCAGCACATCGGCACGACCCAGGCTGACAATCTCCTGCTTGATACGCACTTTGAAATGGCGAAAGGCAGGGGCCGTCGCTAAGCAGGCTTGAGTTTGCAAGGGAGCCAGTCCTGGCACCTGCTCCAGTGCCTTAAGCAACGTCTGCAATGCCGATTGCGGGCCCCAGAGACTGCCGTTCACCCCCTCACTCGCCAGCAACAGGGTGCCTTTGATCTCCAGGGCCAGACCAAGGTTGGTGAAGCGATCACGCAGCTCGACCAGGCTTCCGGGGTCCAGGTATGCAAAACGGTAGAAACTGATTACCTTCAGGGACATGGGGGCCTTGGACCTAAGGGGTGACGGGAATCGCTGGCATTTGCTGTTCCATCACCTGAACGCCTGCGGCTGCCAGCAGGGCGCGGTCCTTGTTTTGGCTGGGGTTGGCAGTGGTGAGCAGGGTGTCGCCATAAAAAATCGAGTCGCCTCCCACCAGCAGGCAGAGAATCTGGGCTTCCCGTGTCAACTGCTCGCGACCGGCGCTGAGGCGCACCCGACTCTTGGGCATGAGGATGCGGGCTGTGGCCACCATCCTCACCAAATCAAGGGGATCGACCGGCGGGCAGTCCTGCAGGGGAGTGCCGGGCACCGCCACCAGGGCATTGATCGGCACGCTCTCGGGATGGGGATCCAGGTTGGAGAGCACCTGCAGCAGGGAGGCCCGGTCAAGGCCGGATTCACCCAGGCCGATGATGCCTCCGCAACAGAGGCCAATGCCGGCCTGACGCACCCGCGCCAAGGTTTCGAGGCGCTCCTGATAGGAGCGGGTGGTGATGATCTCTCCGTAGTGCTCGGGACTGGTATCGAGGTTGTGGTTGTAGGCGCTTAACCCCGCTTCTGCCAGCCTGCTGGCCTGGGATTCGGTGACCATGCCTGCCGTGACACAGGCCTCCAGCCCCAGGGCCCTGACTCCCCGCACCATTTCAAGCATGGCCTCAAAGGGGGCCCCCTCCCGGATTTCGCGCCAGGCCCAGCCCATGCAGAAGCGCTGGGCCCCGGCCTGGCGGGCTAGCTGGGCCCGATGCAGGACCCCGGCCACGTCAAAGTCGGATCGGTCGGTCACATCACTGCTGTGGTGCAACGACTGGGGACAGTAAGCACAATCTTCTTCGCAACCCCCTGTTTTGACGCTCAGCAGGGAAGCCAGCTGCACCTGGTAACCAGGATTGGCCAGGCGGTGCACGGACTGGGCCTGCCAGATCAAGTCGACCAGCGGCAGGGTGAGAAGGGCCTCAATCTCAGAGGTGGTCCAATCGTGGCGCAGCATCATCGACTTCCCTGAACTCCCCCAAAACGGCGGTGACGACCCTGGTACTCAAGCAGGGCCTTGTGCAGGGCCTCCGCATCGAAATCAGGCCACAGCACCTCGGTGATGTAAATCTCGGCGTAGGCCAATTGCCAGAGCAGGAAATTGCTGATCCTTTGCTCACCACTGGTGCGGATCAGCAGATCGGGGTCCACCTGACCGGCGGTGAGTAACTCGGCGGCAAAGGCCTCCTCATCAATAGCCTCCGTCGCCAGCTGCCCTGCAACAGCTCGCTCGGCCAGACGACGGGCTGCCCGCACCAGCTCTCGACGGCCGCCGTAGTTAGTGCACACGTTGAAGCGGATGCCGGTGTTGTTGGCCGTGCGTTGGCTGGCCTCATCAATCTGCTGGCGCAGGCTTGGCGGCAGTTGCTCCAGATCGCCAAGAAAACGAATCCGCACCTGTTCCCGCTCCAGCGCTTCCAGTTCCCGTGCCAGCACCCTTTCAAACAGAGTCATCAAAAAGGTGACTTCCTCACCTGGACGGGTCCAGTTCTCCGTAGAGAAGGCATAGGCGGTGAGGGCGCCGATGCCCCAATCGCTGCAGAGCCGCAGGGTGCGTTTGAGCGCTTCCACCCCAGCCCGGTGGCCCATGACCCGGGGCAGGCCACGCTGGCGAGCCCAGCGGCCATTGCCATCCATGATCAGGGCGACGTGGGCCGGCAGCCGCTCGGGATCCAGGCCGGCGGGTAAGGGCCGTCTCTGGGGTGAAAAGGCTGTCGCCAGGGCGCGACTCATCCGCGGTTATCCGGCGTGTCCTGGGCCACGCTACGCCCACTTGGAACGGAGGCCACCGCTTCGCTGAGCAGATCCTGCAGGCGACTGCTGGTGATCGGCCGCTCCAGGCGGCCCAGCCGGGCTAAGGACAGGGTGCCGGTCTCCTCGGAGACCACGACACAAAGACAGCGTTCATGGCGCTCGGTGAGGCCGAGAGCCGCCAGGTGGCGGGTGCCGTAGCGGTGAATCCCCTGGCGCGAGAGGGGCAGGATCACCCCGGCGGCGATGATGCGATTTTTCTGAACTAACACAGCCCCATCGTGGAGGGGGGTATCGGCGGCAAACAGATTGAGTAGTAGATCGACCGAGAGTTTGGCGTCGAGGGGTATGCCGGGGTTTAGAAAATCCTCGGGGCGCAGATCGCTACCCAGGTCGAGAACCACCAGGGCACCCCGGCGGGCCTGGGACAGGCGTCCGGCCGCCTCCGTGATCACATGGACCGAGCCAGAAACCAGTTGGTCCCGACTCCTGTCGGCCCAAAGCACACCCAAACGCCCGGTTCCCAACAATTCCATCAGTCGGCGCAACTCGCCCTGCCAGAGAATCGCCAGGGCCAGGCTGCAGGCCAGCACAAGGGCATCGAGCAATTTGCTGGTCAGTGGCAGGGGCACAAACCGCTGGATCAGCCAGGCCAATGACACCAGGAACAAATAGCCACGCAGTAGCCAAAGGGTCCGTGATTCACCTACGCGGCCCAATAACAGGACCACAAATAGGGAGGCAAACAGAAGGTCTAGAAGAAAAAGGAGCAGATCGTTGTGCTGCTGCCAGATCACGTCAAACACCCAGGGCAGACCACAAGCCCTTCTTGCCCTTTAGTTTAGCTTACTGAGCCGATGGGGAAGAACGTCATAGCGCAGTAAATCGACCGGCTCTTCCCGCTTCTGCACCACATCAGCCATGCCGCCATGCACCAGCACGGTGGCGGGGCGGGGAATGCGGTTGTAGTTCGAACCCATCGAAGCGTTGTAGGCACCGGTGGCAAACACCGCCACCACATCGCCGGTTGTGGTTTCGGGCAGAGCCAGGTCCTTGAGCAGCACATCTCCCGATTCGCAGTGCTTGCCCGCCAGGGTGATGGGCTGCGTGGCCGGGGCGGTCGGGCGATCGGCCAACACGGCCGTGTAGCGAGATTGATAGGTGATGGGCCGTGGGTTGTCACTCATGCCGCCATCAATGGCCACATAGGTGCGCAGGCCGGGGATCGCTTTGCGGCTGCCAACCCCATAGAGGGTTACACCGGCAGTGGCGACCAGCGAACGGCCGGGTTCGCAGAGCAACCGAGGCAAGGCCAGACCCCTCTCGGCGCAGGCGCTGGTCACCGCCGTGGCGACATCGGCCACCCACTGCTGGATCGACGGGGGGTCATCGGAGCTGACGTACCGGATACCGAGGCCCCCACCCACATTGAGATCGGAGCAGGAGTGGCCCAGGGAGCGGGCCAGGGCCAGGGCGTCGGCCAGGACACCGGCCAGGTCACGGTGGGGCTGTAATTCGAAAATCTGCGAGCCGATGTGGGCATGGAGGCCATCGAGCCAGGCCCAGGAACAGCCAGCCAGATGGCGCAGCACGGACTCCAGTTGGTCGGGATCGAAGCCGAATTTGCTGTCCAGGTGACCGGTGCGGATGTACTCGTGGGTATGGCATTCGATCCCAGGGGTGAACCGCAGCATCAAGCGCACAGGGTTGGGGTGGGCCGGGGCGATGGCGCTGAGCAGTTCGAGATCGAGCCAGTTGTCAACCACCACGGTGACGCCGTAGCTCAGGGCCAGCTCCAGTTCCTGCCGGGACTTGTTGTTGCCATGCAAGACGATGCGATCGGCGGGCATGCCCCCTTGCAGGGCTGTCAGCAGTTCGCCGGCGGAGACCGCATCCAGCCCCAATCCCTCGGAGGCCACCAGGGCCGTGATCGCCAGGGAGCTATTGGCTTTGGAGGCATAGAGAGCCAGGGAGGGCCCGGCATAAAATTGTTCAAGGGCCTGGCGATAGGCCCGGCAGGATGCCCTCAGGGTGGCTTCATCCAGCACGTAAAGAGGTGTGCCGTAGTCCCGGGCCAAGTCGCTGAGCAGGCATCCCCCCACCAGCAGCCGCTCCTGGGAATCCAGGCAGGCACTGATCGGCGCCAGGTTGCGGTTGGGACTGCTCGCATCGACCTCAGTTTCGTAGGGACGACCCGAGGCGGTTGCTCCCCCCTCCGGCCCCGTTGCCTCAAGGGCAGGGAGCGTCTGCGCAGCGGCTGAGGGCACAGGCGGAACCATGACGCTTTAGGGGGCTAGAAAGAATTGAAACTGATCGTAGGCAGGCCCTTGGCCGGCAACTGATAATGGCTCAGCCTGATGACTGAACCTGTTGGCTGAACCGGCAGCGGGAATTTGCTGATTGAGTCCTGCGACCTGGGCTGCCACGATCTGCAGGCCTGTTTGAGCCTGGACCGGCTCAGCCTCGGCGGCCTGTGGACAGCCCAGCAGTGGCATACCGAGCTAGAAGAACCGGCGCGACCGGTGGTGGGCTTGCGCCAGCAGGGGGAATTGTTGGCGCTTGCCAGCGGTTGGTTGGTGCTCGACGAACTGCACATCACGGCGGTGGCGGTGACGCCCGAACGCCGTCGCCAGGGTCTAGGCCGCCAGGTTTTGGCTCTCCTGCTCAAGCGGGGGCAAGGGCTGGGGGCGATCCGAGCCACCCTGGAAGTGGGACGGGCCAATGTCGAGGCACGGGCCCTCTATGGCTGTTTTGGTTTTCAAGAAGCGGGAGTCCGTCGCGCTTACTACCGAAATGGCGAAGATGCCCTGATCCAATGGCTCAATCTGGCCAAGACAACAGGGTGGGGAAACCCGTAGTTGTCTATGTCATAAGGGTGTGAAATCCGCATCTCCATTGATGGCGTAGTTGCCAAGATCCTCTGCGCCACCAAGGAATTTCCCGTATTCAGCTGGTGAACCCCAATCACCCCTGAGATCCTGATAGGTTGGGTTCACGTGCCCTGGCTCACGCCCATGTTCGAGCGGTTTACCGAGAAAGCCATCAAGGTGATCATGTTGGCCCAGGAAGAAGCCAGACGGCTGGGTCACAACTTTGTGGGCACTGAGCAAATTTTGCTCGGGCTGATCGGCGAGGGCACTGGCGTCGCGGCCAAGGTGCTCAAATCCATGGGTGTCAACCTCAAGGACGCCCGCGTTGAAGTCGAAAAGATCATCGGCCGCGGATCGGGCTTCGTTGCCGTTGAGATTCCTTTCACCCCAAGGGCGAAACGGGTTCTAGAGCTTTCCTTGGAGGAAGCACGCCAGCTGGGCCACAACTACATCGGCACCGAACACCTGCTGCTCGGCTTGATCAGGGAAGGGGAGGGGGTGGCGGCCCGGGTTCTCGAGAACCTTGGCGTCGATCTTGCCAAGGTGCGCACCCAAGTGATTCGCATGCTGGGTGAAACCGCCGAAGTTGCTTCAGGCGGCGGCGGTAAGGGATCAACTAAAACGCCAACCCTGGATGAATTCGGCAGCAACCTCACCCAGATGGCCGCCGAATCCAAACTTGATCCGGTGGTGGGGCGCCAGAACGAGATTGAGCGGGTGATCCAGATTCTCGGTCGCCGCACCAAGAACAACCCGGTCTTGATCGGTGAACCTGGAGTTGGCAAGACGGCCATCGCTGAAGGTCTGGCCCAGCGCATCACCCTGGGCGAAGTGCCCGACATCCTTGAGGACAAGCGGGTCCTCACCTTGGATATTGGTTTGTTGGTAGCTGGCACAAAATATCGGGGCGAATTCGAAGAGCGCCTTAAGAAGATCATGGAGGAGATTAGAAGCGCCGGCAATGTGATTCTTGTTATTGATGAGGTCCATACCCTCATTGGTGCCGGTGCCGCCGAAGGGGCTATTGATGCAGCCAACATTCTCAAGCCTGCCCTCGCCCGCGGTGAACTGCAATGTATTGGCGCCACCACTCTTGACGAGTATCGCAAACACATTGAACGCGATGCGGCCCTAGAGCGCCGCTTCCAACCAGTGATGGTGGGTGAGCCTTCCGTTGTTGATACGATCGAAATTCTGCGTGGCCTGAGGGAACGCTACGAACAGCACCATCGCCTCAAGATCTCCGATGAGGCCCTCATAGCCGCTGCCACCTTGGGTGATCGCTACATCAGCGATCGCTTCCTTCCTGATAAGGCCATCGATCTGATCGATGAAGCCGGTAGCCGGGTGCGGTTGATGAATTCCAAACTGCCGCCGGCCGCCAAGGAAGTGGACCGTCAGTTGCGTGACGTCCAAAAACAGAAAGAAGAAGCGGTTCGCGACCAGAACTACACCAAGGCTGGAGAACTTCGCGATAAAGAGGTCGAACTTCGCGACCAGATCCGCAGCATTCTTCAAGCTCGGCGCGAAGATGAACCAACGACGCCCGAGCCTGCCGCAGCCGATGGCGCTGTCGAACCGATCTTCAGCGAAATCCAAGCCGCCCTCTCCCCAGAAGAGCGGACCCCGGTGGTTACTGAGGAGGACATAGCCCACATCGTCGCATCCTGGACCGGGGTACCTGTCCAGAAACTCACCGAAAGCGAATCGGTCAAGTTGCTCAACATGGAGGAAACACTCCATCAGCGGCTGATCGGCCAAGACGAAGCGGTCAAGGCGGTTTCCCGGGCGATTCGTCGGGCACGGGTGGGTTTGAAAAATCCCAACCGACCCATCGCCAGCTTTATCTTCTCCGGACCCACTGGTGTAGGTAAAACCGAGTTGACCAAGGCGTTAGCGGCCTACTTCTTCGGCAGCGAAGATTCCATGATTCGCCTCGACATGAGCGAATTCATGGAGCGCCATACCGTCAGCAAGTTGATTGGTTCACCTCCGGGTTATGTCGGCTTCAATGAAGGCGGCCAACTCACTGAAGCGGTGCGTCGTCGCCCCTACACCGTGGTGCTGTTCGATGAAATCGAGAAAGCCCACCCCGACGTTTTCAATCTGTTGTTGCAGTTACTTGAAGACGGTCGTCTCACCGATTCCAAGGGCCGGACGGTTGATTTCAAAAATACCCTCATCATCATGACCTCGAACATTGGTTCGAAAGTCATTGAGAAGGGTGGCGGTGGCTTGGGCTTCGAATTTTCTGGTGGCGCCCAGGAAGAAACCCAATACAATCGCATTCGCTCCTTGGTCAATGAAGAACTCAAGCAGTATTTCCGCCCTGAGTTCCTCAATCGCTTAGACGAAATCATTGTCTTCCGCCAGCTCACCCGCGATGAGGTCAAACTGATTGCTGAAATCATGTTGCGTGAAGTCTTTGGTCGTATGTCCGAAAAAGGCATCAATCTTTCCGTTACCGATGCCTTCAAGGAACGGCTAGTAGAAGAGGGCTACAACCCCAGTTATGGCGCCAGACCCCTGCGTCGTGCTGTGATGCGTCTACTGGAAGATTCCTTGGCCGAGGAATTCCTTTCCGGTCGCATCGGCGAGGGCGATTCAGCCGTCGTTGACATCAACGAGGCCAAGCAGGTAGTGATCCTCAAACAGGGCGAACTAGCTCCTGCAGCCCTGCCCGAACTCGCCGGTGCCGGCACCTGAATCCAGCGGTGATTGCCTCTCTAGTTGAGTCGGATTCACCTTCACGGGTGACTCACCAAGTCCTGGCCCCCCCCCTAGTGGTGCGGGGACCAGGAGCATGGGGCGATTCGCTTGATGCCATCCGGGCCCTTAGCCGCAGGCCCTTGCTGCTCGGACGCAGTCCGGCCACGGCCCCCCTGCGCCAGCGGTGCATCAATGATCTGGCCGGCCATGGAGTCCAAGCCACCCAGGCGGAACTCGTCTTCGACTGTTGCGGCGAAGACCTGGAGCGGCTGATTTCCAATCAGCCCACCCATGAACCCTTTGACGCGGTAGTGGCGATCGGTGGTGGCAAGGTGCTGGACGCCGGCAAATTGTTGGCCCATCGCCTGGCCATCCCCTGCGTGACGGTGCCGACCAGCGCGGCCACCTGCGCCGGTTGGACGGCCCTGGCCAACCTCTATTCCCCCCAGGGCGCATTTCAGCGAGACGTGGTTCTACCTCGCTGCCCCGAACTGCTTGTTTTTGACCACGACCTGGTACGCACCGCGCCGCCCCGAACCCTGGCCAGTGGCATTGCTGATGCCATGGCCAAGTGGTACGAGGCTTCAGTTAGTAGTGGCTCCAATGACGATGGGCTGGTGCAGCAGGCCCTGCAGGTGGCTCGAACGCTGCGGGATCAGTTGTTGCTCGATGGCGAAGCCGCCCTGGCCGATCCCCATTCAGCAGCCTGGGTGCGGGTGGCCGAGGGTTGTGCCCTGACCGCCGGCTTGGTGGGAGGTCTCGGTGGCGCCCGCTGCCGCACCGTGGCGGCCCATGCCATCCACAACGGCCTGACCCAACTGCCGGCCAGCGCTGGCCATCTCCATGGCGAGAAAGTCGGTTTTGGAGTCCTGGCCCAACTGCGCCTCGAAGAATTGCTGGCGGATCACCCCTTGGCGGGCCAGGCCCGCCGCCAGTTGCTGACATTCTTCCGGGCCCTGCATCTGCCGGTGGACTTGGCGGAACTGGGATTGGCCCAGACCTGCCTCCAGGACCTGCAGTTGGTCTGCGAGCACGCCTGTCAGGAAGGATCCGACCTGCATCTGCTGCCGTTTCCGGTCCAGCCCACCGATCTGATGGCCGCCTTGGTGAGCACAACCGCCGAGGTCCTTTGGCCCTGAGCGGCTTGCCCAAGCTGCCTGCCCCAGGCGCCGATCCCGTCGCCACCGATCCCTTGGTGGCAGCCTCTCGGGAGCTGGTGGAGGCGGCCGCCCGCTCCCTGATCGACCCCCAGGCCCGGGCGCTGGCCAGCTCGGTGCAGTGGTGGCAGGGCCCAGTCGGGGCCTCGGGCGCAGCGGGCTTGCAGACGCCGGTGGCGGTGTTGGGCCAAGGACCCACAGTGCTGTTGCTGCATGGCTTTGACAGCTCGTTTCTGGAATTCCGGCGCCTGGCGCCCCTGCTAGCCAGCGATCACCGCTTGGTGATTCCAGACCTGCATGGTTTTGGTTTTTGCCCCCGTCCCGCGGATTCGAATTACGACCCGGAGGCGGTGCTGCACCACCTGGAGGCCCTGCTGCCGCGCCTCGGCCCCGGAGTGGGTGTGATTGGTGCCTCCATGGGTGGCTCGGTGGCGGTGGAATTGGCCCGGCGTCACCCGCAAGCGATTGCTCGCTTGCTGCTGTTGGCCCCGGCAGGGTTAACGGGGCGCCCGATGCCGGTGCCGCCCCTGCTGGATGCCTTGGGGGTGCGATTCCTGGCGCGGCCGGGGGTGCGCCGGGGGTTGTGCCGCAGTGCTTTCGCCGATCCCGACAGCGCCGTCGGCCCCGCCGAACTGGAAATCGCTTCTGTGCACCTGTCAACCCCCGGTTGGGCCGATGCCCTGCGCCGCTTTGCCCGCTCCGGCGGCTTTGCCGGTTGTGGCGACCCCCTGCCGGCCCAGCCCTTGGCCGTGCTCTGGGGCAAGGACGATCGGATCCTGAGAGCGCCCCAGAAACGCGCTGCCCAGGCGCTGTTGGGTAACCGCATTGAGGAGTTGGATGCCTGTGGCCATCTGCCCCATCTCGACCAACCCGCCACGGTGGCCGCCGCCTGGCGCAATGGCAACAAGGGCGAACAGGGGCACTGATCACAGCGGTGGGCCCTGATCACCCAGGATGGATTGATCCTTGCGGTCCTTGCCTTGCTCCCTTTTGGCGTTCGGATCCACCGGCTGCTGCAGCGGCTCAAGTCGCTTGTTGTGGCAGGGTTGTTGCTCCTATCCCAGACGGTGGCCGGAGCGCCGGCCCAGGCCTCCCTGCTGCATCTGGCCGGCCCGGTGCCCGCCAACCTCGGCTTGCAGCAGAACCACCTGGCGCCCTGTGACTCGCCAGCCCACTGCGCCAGCGCCCGCTGGCCCCTGACCCAAGCGGGCACCAGCCTTGAGCAACTGGTGCCCGTGATTTTGAGCCTCGAGGGGGTGGAGGTGGTCGATACCCGGGCGGGATATCTGCATGCCACGGCCAGCAGCCGCATATTTGGTTTTGTCGATGACCTGGAAATTCACACCCTCCCCGCCAGCCACGAGCTGGAGGTGCGCTCGGCCTCCAGGTTGGGCGATTCCGATTTGGGGGTGAATACCAGGAGGCTGGAACGGCTGCATCGAGCCCTGATGGACGCCCATGTGGTGGCGGCAACGCCAGAGTGAGTACACCTTTGCTTGGCAGTTCGCTGTGGCCACCCCCTCCCCCCTGGCGCCTGACCCCAGGGTTCCAGCCAACTGGAACCAGCCCACCGCCGCAGATCGCCGCTTCGCCCTGGCCTGGGCAGCCCCCTGGCTGGCGGCCTTGTTGAACGTGCTGCCGGGCCTGGGGGCGGGCTATCTCTACCAACGACGCTGGCGGCCCTATTGGATCACCAGTGCGCTCAGCACCTCTTGGTTTGCCCTGGGGGCTTGGCTGGCCCAGAACCGGGGTGCCACCCAGGAGTCCGACCGCTGGGTCGGCCTGGCGGGCCTGGTGCTGTTGGCCCTGGTCACGGCGGCGGAAGCCTTTCTGGCGGGCCGTCGGGCGCGGATGGATTAGAGAATGCCCCTAGCGCCAGATTCTTGCCACCAATGAGTTCGGGTTCTTCTCTCCCGCCCGATTGGGCTGAGCCCAGTGTTGCGGGGGAGCGTTCTGGTGGTGGGCCGCTTCTGTCCCTGCTGGCTCGGGCCCTGGAACTCTGGTTGCGGCAGCAATGTCAACAGATCGACAGCCTGGAGATCCAGCTGGAGGGATCCGCCGCCCGGTTGCTCCAAGGCCAGCTGGAGGCAGCCCGATTACGGGCCCGGCGAGTGGTTTTTCAGGATCTGCGCTTCGAATCGGTCGAACTGCGGGGCGAGGCCATTCGTCTGCGGCCGGGGGCGGCCCTGCGGGGCCAGGGCAGCCTGCTGCGGGAACCCTTTCGGGTGCGGGGTCAGCTTTATCTCAACAGCGAAGACCTCAACCGCTCGCTCGGCTCGGCCCAATGGCGCCAACTGGGCGACAACCTGGTGGAGGCCCTGCTGGGGGTTTCCCCTTTAATGCGGGTTCGCATCCTGGACAGGCGCCTGATCTTGAGCGCCCCCAGCGCCGGCCAGGATCGGCCCATTGAGGTGGCAGCGACCCTGGCGGCCTCCGAGGGCACCGTGGTGCTTCAGACCCAGGCGCAGGGACCGATCTACCGATTGCCGATGGATCCGGCGATTCACATTGAGCGGGCTGAGTTGGAGGCCGGCATGTTGCTGTTGGAGGGCGAGGCCCTGGTGCGGCCCTGACCGCCCTTAGGGGCTTGAGGCTTGGGTGCTGGAGACTGTCGGGGCTGGCATAAACCGTCAGGGTCGCTGCAGCAGGGGCAAGGCGAGGGTGACGAGGGAATAGACGACCGCCGGCACGAACAGATAGCTATCGATGCGGTCCAGGATGCCGCCGTGGCCTGGGATGGCGTCACCGGAATCCTTGAGGCCCGCGTCCCGTTTCATCATCGATTCGGTGAGGTCCCCCACCAGGGCGAACAGAGCCACCACAATCCCCAGCCCCCCCCCTGACAGCCAGCCCAGCCTCCAGCCCAGGAGCAGGCCGCCCAATGCCCCCACCAGGGCCGCACAGCCCACGCCCCCCAGGGCCCCCTCCACGGTTTTGCCGGGGGAAATGGGGGAGAGGGGCCGGCTTCCCCAACGCCTACCGATCACATAGGAGCCGATGTCGGTGGCCACAATCAGAAAACAGGCCAACAGGGTGAGCGCCAGCCCCGAGGTCCAGGGCAGGTTCAGACCTGGCATCGTGCCGGTCAGATTGGGGGCCAGGGCCGGATCGCTGAGGTCGCGCAGTTTGATCCAGTGGCTGGGCAGAAAACCCAGGTAAAAGAGGCCAAAGATAGAAGCAGCGATGTCGGCGATGGTGCCCGTACGGGGCTGCAACATCAGCCAACCGCAGATAACGGCGCCGGAAGCGGGCAGTACCGCCGTTGCCACATCCCCCACGCTCGCCCCCGTCGTGGCAGTGGCGCTGTGGGCCAGCCAGCCACCGGCGGCGGCCTCGGTGCTGAACAACAGCAATTGCACGGCCACCAGGGTGGTGCGGGCCGCCGGCCGGATGCCCTTGAACTGGGCCATGCGGAAAAACTCCAACAGTCCCAAGTGCACGATCACCCCCACGGCCAGGGTGAAAAACCAGCCCCCCAGCACCACCACCAGGACGCCCATACCCCCAGCCGCCCAGCCACTGGCCAGGCGGGCCAGGGAGGTGCGGGTGCGGGGCTGGGGAAGCGGCGGCAAGACGGGCTCGGGATGGACTAACGCTCGGCGGCAATCAGAAAGAGGGGCTCGGCGGCGGCCAATTTGGCCTGGCTGCCGCGCCGTTGCATGCGATGCACGGTGGCTTGCACCACCTGTACATCAAGGGCTCCCAGTTGACTAAGGGTATCGGTGGCATCAACCAGGCCCTCCAGGCTGACGGTGCTAATCACCAGGCGACCGCTGGGGCGCAGCTGCTGCCAGACCGCCAACAGCACATCCCCCAGGGGGCGGCCGACTTCGAGCAAAACCCGATCCGGGTGCGGTGGTAACTGGTTGAGGTCCGCCGGGGCTTGGCCAGCATGGATATGGAGGTTGGTGATGCCAAAGCGCAGGCGATTGCGTTCGAGCAATTCGATCGCTTCAGGATCGCGTTCGAGGGTGTGAACGGCACCGGTGCCGAGCAGCCGGGCGATTTCCAGGGCCAGGGCCCCCGTGCCTCCGCCAATGTCCCAGACGAGGGAATCGGCCCGGGGTCTGAGGTGGGCCAGCAGCATCACCCGTAGCTCCATGGGGGTTGGGCTGAAGCCCGGAGCATCTTCAAAGACACCATCGGGGAGACCCGGGGTGACGAAATCCCAGTGATATTCGTCGGGCAGGGGGATTAAACCGGGGCAACCACCCACAAGGTATCAGCGATCTGGCCAGGCCACTGATGCCGTTGGTCCAGCAACCAGCTGGTGCGCTCCCCATCAAGCCGCTCGCCAGGAATCAGCAGGGGGATGCCAGGCGGGTAGGGAACCAGCGGGCGGGCCGCAATCGCCCCCGTGGCCTCCTGCAGGGGACGCTCCACGGCCAGCGACCGCCAGGCGACCCCCAGGGGCAGAGCGAGGTTGGCGACCAGGGGTAACGGCGGCGCCGCGAAGGGGGGAAAGGGAGCACCACCCAGGGCGGCACGCAGGGCCAGGAGCTGGCGGCCCAGGCGCCGTTCGAGGCCCGGTGGGGGCCGCAGGCCGAGGCAGAAGGTGAGGCTGCCCGGCTCGGGCAACTCGGCGATTACGCCCCGCTCCAGCAGCCAGGCGTCGGCCTCCAGGCCATTGATGCCCATGGGGGCGGTGGCCAGCACCAGCCGCAGGGGGTCGTCGTTGCGGACGAACGGCAAATCCAGCGCTTCCAGCCGTTGGCGCAGCTCCAAGGCGCGCCGTTTGGCCCGGCGGCGACGGCCCTGGCCCGCGGCCGAAAGGCCATCGTCGAGGGCGGTGGCGCAGGAGGCCAGCAGTAGGGCGCTGGGGCTTGAGGTCTGCAGCCAGAGCAGGGAGCGTTCCAGGGCCTGGTGATCAATGCGGGAACCCTGGGCCAGCAGAACGGCGCTCTGGGCAAGGCCGCTGCCGGCCTTCTGCAACGACAGCACCACCAGATCGGCCCCGGCGGCCAGGGCGGAGCCATCGCCATGGGCCTGGTCCACCAACACCGGTAGCCCCCTCGGAC
>JBKDVK010000085.1:0-10806 GCA_046338875.1 Cyanobacteriota bacterium
TTGGGGGTAGCGCAGGGGCAGCAGGTCGTGGGCCAGCACCACCGAGCGCACGCCCCGCAGCAGGGGGGCTTCCGGCAGTGGCGAGAGCAAAAGGGGTGCTCCACTGGCCCGCAGCAGCCTCGGCAGTTCGTTCTGGGTCCACAGCAACCGCCGCCAGTGGCCCTGGCGCCCGAACTCGGGGGAGAGGTTGGTGGCAATCGGCAGGCTATGGGGCCGATCGCCGCCCAGGGGGTCCAGCAGGGGCACCAGGGCGGGATCGAGGGCATTCGCCAAGTCGCGGGCCACGACACCGATCCCGGTGGGGCGCCGGCCCAAATAGCTGCCGTTGAACAGGGCCAGCGCAGAGGGGTCCCTCATCGCGGCCAGGCTTGGGGGCCCAACGCTGGGCCGATCCCCTGCAGCACCGCCAGGCTGCGGCGGGGTTGCAGGGGCAGGCGCAGCAGGGTGAGGGCCAGCAGTCTCAAGCTGCGCAGCAGCAGCACCCAGGGAGGGCAATGGCGCCGCAGAAAACGCAGATAGCTGATGGTGGATAGGCGGCGGCGCAGGGGTTCCCCGGCGTTGGACCCCTGACCGCGGTGGTGGCGCACGCTCGGTTGGGGCAGCCACACCACGGGGGCACCCCGGGCCGATAGCCGCAGGCAGAGGTCCATATCTTCGTAGTAAAGGGGAAAGGCGGGGTCGAAGCGGGCGGGCGGCTCGTGGGCGCTGGGTCGTAGGGCCAGGCTGCAGCCGCTCAGCCAGTCCACCGCCAAGGCCCCCCCTGCGGTGAGGGCGGTCGCCTCCACACGGCGGGAGCGGAAACGCATGCCCGGGTCGATCCAGCCCCCACTGGCCTCCAACCCGCCAAGGTCATCGAGCACCGCCGTGCCCACCACGGCCCGCTGGGCCAATTGGGCCAGCTGTTGGCCCAATTGGCCCAGTTCCTCGCCGTCCGGTAGGCGAGTGTCGGGATTGAGCAACCACACCCAGCCGTCCCAGCCCTGGGCCGCCAGCTGGTTGAGGGCCCGGTTGCAGCCCTCCCCGAAGCCATCCCCTTCGTTGCCCCTCAGGCGCCGCAGCACCAGGTTGGCGGCCCTGTCGCTTGGGGGCTGGGCGGCGGCCCGCAGCGGTTCCAGGTCCAATGGGGCTGACAGGGGACTGTTGTCGACGAGCAGCCAGAGCTGGGGCGGTTGGCGTTGGCGGGCCAGATCCCGGGCCAGGGCCGGCAGCACCGCTTCGCTGTGGTAAGCCACCGTGACTACCACCACCGGCAGCGGCGGCAGCGGCGGCTTCAGCGGCGGCGGCTCGGGCGGCGGCTCGGGGGGATCCGTGGCCGCCGGCAGGGGCTGGAGCGGGGGCACGGCAGCGAAGGGGTGGGGGTGGGATGGGGGAAAGTGGAGCGGGCCCGGGGCCTTCGGGCCTTTCAACTCAGCTTCGCAGCCCGGCCCCCTCCGTGCCATGACCCCACCGCTTGCCGCTGCGCCGCCCAACGGCGCTGCTCCCGGCTGCCCGATCTGTGGGCTCCACGCCGATCCCCACGCCTGGCAGGTCGATGGCATCGCCCGCTTCGGCAGCGGTTGGGTTTTGCGCCACCATCCGGCGCCGGCGCCCCTGCTGGGCTGGTTATTGCTCGATAGCGGCCGCCACCTGGGCGGCCCCGCCGACTTCTCTGAAGCCGAAGCGGCCACGTTCGGCGAGGCCCTGGCCCGCAGTTGTGCCCTGGTGCGTCAACTCACCGGTTGTGAGCGGGTGTACGTGATCGCTTTCGGGGAAGGCGCCCCCCACCTGCATGTGCACTTGATACCGCGTCATGGCGCCGAGGCCGCCAGCAAGGCCTGGCGGGTGGCGGATCTTTATCGAGCCGTTGAGGCGGCAGAACGGTCCGCCGCGGACCCCGCCGCCGTGGCCGCTTTGGTGGCACGGGCCCGGCGCCTAACTGTGGCTTGGTGAACTCAGCTTGGTGAACTCGGCTTGATGAACTTGGCTTGGTGACCAGCGATAGGCTCAGCCCAGCAGCAACGACGCTGATGCGGTTCGTGGTGGCGGTGCCGGCCCGACTGGAATCCTCCCGGTTGCCAGGCAAGGTCTTGGCCGACATCGGCGGCAAGCCCATGCTGCAGCGGGTCCTGGAGCGCTGCGCCCTGGCCCACCGGCCCGCTGCAGTGGTGCTCTGCACCGACAATGATGAGTTGATGCGGTCGGCAGCAGCCTGGGGTTTCCCTGCCCTGGCCACAAGTCCTGCCTGTGATTCCGGCAGCCAACGCATTGCTTCAGTGCTGGAACCCCTCGTTGCCCTGGCTGGAGACCCTGCAGCGGCAGACCTCGCCCAAACTGTGATCATCAACGTTCAGGGCGACCAGCCGTTTCTGGATCCGGCGGTTATTGATGCCATGGCCGGCGAATTCGAGGCCCGTCTGCCCGTGCCCCAGGTGCTCACCCCCGTCTACCGCCTGGGGGCTGACCACCTGCATGATCCCAATGTGGTCAAAACATTGGTGAGCAGCGGCGGTCAGGCCCTGTACTTCTCCCGTTCGGCCATCCCCCATGTGCGCGGCGTCGATCCAGCCGATTGGCACGCCCATGCCCCGTATTGGGGCCATGTGGGGCTGTATGGCTATCGGGCTGATGTGCTGGCCCGCTGGGAGGCATTGCCCGATTCCCCCTTGGAGGCCATCGAGAAGCTCGAGCAGTTGCGCCTGCTGGAGGCCGGCATCGCCATCAGCACCTTTGCGGTGGCGGGGGAATCCCTGTCGGTGGATACGGCCGAGCAGCTGGAGCAGGCCCGGGCCCTGGCCGCGGCTGGCGCCTGAGGCCCTCAGGCGCCGGTGGTCAGTCCGGCCTGCACCAGGTCGTGGAGGCGCAGCAGTCCAAGCATCAGGCGGTCCTCGCCCACTACCGGCAGCACGCTGATTGACTTGCGGCGGTTGGTTTCCATCGCTTCGAGGGCGTGGATGGCCAGGGTGTCGCCGCTGACCGTGATCGGATCGGCCGTCATCAGATCGCTGGCCGTCAACAGGCTCCATTCGGCGGGGGGATGGCTCTGCAGGGCGCGCCGCAGGTCGCCGTCGGTGATCAGTCCCCCCAGTTGGCTGGGGTGCCCTTGGCGGGCCACCCAGCAGGCCCCCACCCCGTCGGCGGTGAGGTGGGCAATCAGCTCCGCCAAGGGGGTGCCCGTTTCCAGGGGGCGCAGGTTTGCGGTGCCCACCATCAGGTCGGCGGCGGTCAGCGTCAATTGCTTACCCAGGGAACCGGCCGGATGGTTGAGGGCAAAATCCTGGGGCGAGATGCCTTGCCGTTCCATCCACACCGCCGCCAGGGCATCGCCGATGGCCATCGCCACCGCCGTGCTGGCGGTGGGGGCCAGGTTGAGCGGACATACCTCCCGGTCCACTGAGGCATCCAACACCACGTCACAACCCCTTGCCAGGCTGGAGTTGACCCGGCCCACCAGGGCAATCCGGGCGGTGCCCCGGCGGCGGAGGTGGGGCAGGATTTCCAGCACCTCCTGGGTTTCGCCGCTGTTGGAAAGCAGCAGGGTGACATCGTCTGGCGCCACCACCCCCAGGTCGCCGTGCAGGGCATCCACCGGGTTCAAAAAGATGGCCATCAGGCCGATCGAGGAGAAGGTGGCGGCGATTTTGCGCGCCACAATCCCACTTTTCCCCACTCCCGTGATCACAAGCTTGGAGCGGGTCGCGGCGCAGCGATCTAGCAGCTCCAAGGCGGATTCCACTTGTTGGCCATCCAGCCGGAGGGCACTGGCGGCGATTGCCGCCGCCTCCTCCTCCAGGCAGCGCGTCAGAGCGGACAAGGGGAAGCTCCGGGATGATGCGGCCATTCTCCCTTGCCCCCTTGCCTGCAAGCGCCTTCATCGATCTGCCGGGATTGCCCTCCTCCCTGCCATCCCTGCTTGCGGCGGCAGCGGCGGCAGATCGGTTGGCCCTGGTGGGTGGGGCGGTGCGGGACCTGTTGCTGCATCGGGTGCATCACGATCCCTGGCAGGGGGTGCCGGATCTGGATCTGGTGGTGGAACCGGCCCCCATCGAGGCAGGCGATCCGTCCGTTGCCCCCGCCCACCGGCTGGCGCGCCGCCTGGTCCAGCGGCTCGGCCCTGCTGGCGTCCTCAGCTACCGCGAGCACACCGCCTATGGCACGGCCGAATTGGAACTGAACCTGGAGGAGGGGCCGCTGCTGCTGGATTTGGCCAGTGCCCGCCACGAGGTTTATGCCGCCCCCGGGGAGAATCCAAGCGTGGCTTTCGGCAGCCTGGCGGATGATCTGGCGCGCCGGGATTTCAGCATCAACGCCATGGCCCTGATGGTGGGGGAGGGCAGTGTGACGCTGCTCGACCCCCATGGCGGCCAGGCCGATCTGGGCTGCCGCCAGCTGCGGTTGCTGCATGGCTCCAGCCTGCAGGACGATCCCACCCGCATTGTGCGCGGCGCCCGCTATGCCGCCCGGCTGGGGTTTGCCCTCGCCCCCGACAGCCTTGAGCAATGGGCCACCACCCTGGCCCGCTGGCCCTGGGCCTGGCGTCCGGGCGATCCCCCGGGCCTGGCGCCACCAGCCTTGGCCACCCGGCTGCGCATGGAGTTGGACCTGCTGTTGGAGCGGGAGCCCTGGCGTGCTGGCCTAGAGGCGCTGCAATCTTGGCGAGCCCTGGAGCTGCTGGATCCCGACCTGCAGCGGGACCGGCGCTGGCCCTGGCGATTGCGCCACGCCGAGCGGCTGGGCCTGCCCCTGCTGCCTGCTTTGTTGCTGGCGGCTGGTGACCCGCTGGCCGTGGCGGAGCGGCTGCAACTGCCCCATCGCCACCAGCAGCTGTTGGCCCAGGCAAGGGTCCTGGGGCAGCGCCTGGCTGTCCTGGACCCGGGGCAGGCGCCAGCCCTGTGGGCCCCATCGCGGTGGTGTGACCTGTTGGAGTCCCCCGGAGTCACGGCCGAGGCGGTGGCCCTAGTGGCCGCGGCGGGCGGACCCTGGCGTCGGCCGCTGCTGCGCTGGTGGCTGCGCTGGCGCCATCTGCGCTCGCCCCTTACGGCCGCTGCATTGATCGAGGCCGGCATGACGCCCGGACCCCAATTGGGGCAACGGTTGCGCCAGCTGCGCGCCGAGCGTCTGGATGCCGAGCGTCGTTGAGGGGTGCCTGGAGCGACTGGTGGCGATGGGCGGGCCGTGGCCCTGGCTGCTTACCATCGCCGCCAGCAATGTTTCGCTGTGGCCATGGCCCCCCTCACCGTTGTCAAATTCAGCTCGGAGGACTGTGGCACCTGCCATCGCATGGGTCACTACGACGCCAAGGTGGCCGAAGAACTGGGGCTCTCCTTTGTGAGCGTGATGCTGCAGGACACCGACACCTACCGCCGCTACCGCCGGGTTTTGTTGGCCCAGTACCCCACCAAAGAAGGCATGGGCTGGCCCACCTACCTGTTGGTGACTGCCCCGGAAGAGCCCGACTTCGTTATCCACGGCGAACTGAAGGGGGGGATGGCCAAGGGCGATTTCCGCGAGCGGCTGCTCGCCTTGGTGCCCCAGGAGTAGGCGGTCTTGGCACCCCATGCCGTTCCGGGAGAGGCCCGGCCCTGGCTGCGCTTGGGGTCGCTAACCCGCTGGCTTTGGGTCGCCCTCTGGATGGTGGTGGTTCTGGCTCTGGCGCTGCGGGCCGCCCGGCTGCCTGAGCTTCCCGGCAGCTATCCAGAAGACCTCGATGGGCTGCTTTACGGCGGGGCTCGCCTGCTGCGGGGAGAGTTGCTCCATGCCGACTTCGTCACCGGCCAGGGCGCCATCACCCAGTTTCTGTATGCCCTTTCCGCTCAGGCGGGCTCGCTGCGCCTGCATCGGCTGCTGATCGTTGGCGTCGATGGGGTTGGGGGCCTGCTGCTGGCCCGTTCGCTTGGCTATCTGGCCCAGGCCGGCTGGATCCGTTGGCGGCGCCACTCACCGCTGCCGGTGGTGGCCGGGGGGCTGTACGTGGTGATCAACCAATGCGTGCCCGATGGGGCGGCCGGGCTGCCCCCCCACTTTGCCAATTTGTTTCTGGCGTTGGCCCTGGCGACCGCCTGTTACCTGGGGGTGCGCCCGCCAGGCAGCCGGGCTTGCCTGCCCGGGCTTCTGGGGCTTGGGGGCTGGCTGGGATTGGCGATGGCCACTCGCCCTGCCCTGGCCTTGCCCTTGCTGACGCTGCTGGCCCTGGCACCCTTTGTGCTGGGGCTGAGGCCGCCCCTCGTGCCGCTGCTGGCGGGGCTCCTGGTTGGCCTGGTGCTGCCTTCAGTTCCCTGCCTGCTGCGCCCTGGCGGGGTGGCCCTGGCTTGGTCCGGTGAGGTGTTGTTGCCCCTCCTGGCGGTGGACCCTGGCACGGCACCGGTTAGGGCCACGGGCCCGATCCTTTTGCAGGCCCTCTCCACCCCTGTGGCAGGCCTGCCCCTCGGCAGCTTGCTGGTGCTCCCCCTGGGGGCTTGGCTCGCCAGCCGCTGGCCGGCCCGGCAACGCCCAGCCGCAGCCAGGCCAGGCCGGATGGCCGCTTTGGCGGCCCTGTTATTGGTTTTTGGCCTGCTGCTGATGGAGACCCTGCGCCGGGATGGGCTGCAGCGCGCTGAGCTCGCTTTTCTGGCTTTCCCCCTGGTGCTGTTGACGGTCCTTGGACTAGGGGCTTTGGAGACCGATGCCCGGCCCTGGCCGAGGCGAATGGCCCTGGTCTGTTCCCTGATTTTGAGCCTGCTGTTGTTCAACAACTTGGCGGTGGCTTCCCTGCTGCATCCGCCCCGTAAGCCCGCCGAGTCCGTCCGTGCCCTGGAACAGGATCGGGCGCGGCTGGCGGCCTACCTGGCATCCCTGCCGCCCCGGGAACGCGGCTTCACGGCACCCCAGGACGTGGCCTTACAGCGCCGCCTCAACGTGCCAGCCACCACCCGCGGCATCGGGCCCCGTTGGAGCCTGGATCAGCAGCACCTGGGCCAACACTGGGCCAGCCGCGTTCTGGGGCTGCCCGCTGATGCCAATGGGGCCTGCGGCCAGCTCACCGCTGCCCGTAACCGCCATCTGGTTTGGTCTCGCATCGATCCGTCGGTTGCCAACAGCCTCGATTTTTTTCGCTCCTGTCTGGCCCGTGAGGGGGATAAGTGGGAGGACATCACGGCCCGGCTGGGGCTGGTCGGCGGCGAAATGAAGCTGTTTCGCCGACTGCCTCCCTGAAGCAAGGCCAAGCAGCCAGCGACAAAGCCGTGGGCAGCCAGTCACGAAGCCGTGGGCAGGCGGTTGCGGATCACCGCACTACTGGCGGTAATGTCGCGTCCATCGAAGCTTTTTGTCGCTGATGACCACCTCGGGTCCCATCCGATCCATTTGCTGCATCGGGGCTGGATATGTCGGCGGTCCGACGATGGCGGTGATTGCCGATCGTTGCCCTCACATCACAGTGACGGTGGTCGATCTGAATGCCGAGCGCATCGCTGCTTGGAACCACGAAGACCTGACCCGGCTGCCCGTCTACGAACCAGGGCTGGATGAGGTGGTGGGCAGGGCCCGGGGCCGCAACCTGCACTTCACCACGGCCGTCGATGATGCAATCGCTGGGGCCGACATGATTTTTCTGTCGGTGAACACCCCCACCAAGACCCGCGGTGTCGGCGCTGGCCAGGCGAGTGACCTGCGCTGGATTGAGGCCTCGGCCCGCCAGGTGGCCGCCGCCGCCAATGGCCACACGATCGTGGTTGAGAAGAGCACCCTGCCGGTGCGCACGGCGGAGGCGGTCAAGGCCATCCTCAGCGCCGCCCAGGGCACGGCCGGCGGCACCAAGACTTTTTCGGTGCTTTCCAACCCCGAATTTCTGGCCGAAGGCAGCGCGATTGGCGATCTGGAGAAGCCGGACCGGGTGCTGATTGGTGGCGAAGACGAAACGGCGATTGAAGCCCTGGCCAGTGTCTACGGCCAATGGGTGTCCCAGGAGCGCATCCTGCGCACCAATCTTTGGAGCAGTGAGCTCTCCAAGCTCACCGCCAACGCCTTTCTGGCCCAGCGGATTTCTTCGATCAACGGCATTGCGGCCCTCTGTGAGGCCACCGGAGCCGATGTGCGTGAAGTGGGCCGCGCCATCGGCACCGATTCCCGCATCGGCGCCAAATTCCTGCAGGCGGGCCCGGGGTTCGGCGGCAGCTGCTTCCAAAAAGACATCCTCAACCTGGTGTATCTCTGCCGCCATTACGGCCTGGAGCAAGTGGCCTCCTACTGGGAGAGCGTGGTGGGGCTCAACACCTGGCAGCAGCAGCGCATCGCCCGCTTGGTGGTCAACAGCCTGTTCGGCACCGTCAGCGGCAAACGCATCGCCATCTTGGGATTTGCCTTCAAGGCCGACACCAATGACACCCGGGAGGCGCCGGCCATCTCCATCTGCCGGGATCTGATCGAAGAGGGTGCCCAGTTGGCGATCGTTGATCCCAAGGTGGAGGATCAGCAGATCAGCCAGGACCTGGGCCGGCCGCCCGTCGATCCGGCCACCGCCGCCCGGGGAGTGCCCCTGGGGGGCGACGGCACCTGGATTCCGGCCGCAAGCGTTCTGGAGGCGGCGCGGGGGGCCGATGCGGTGCTGATCCTCACTGAATGGCAGGAATATCGCCATCTCGATTGGGGGGCGATTGCGGCGGTGATGCGTCAGCCCGCCTGGCTGTTTGATGCCAGGGCGGTGGCCGATGCGGCGGCAGCCCGGGCTGCTGGCCTCAGCGTCTGGTGCGTCGGGGAGGGCTGAGCCATGACCATCCGTAATCTCGTCACCGGCGGCGCCGGCTTCCTCGGCTCCCATCTGATCGACCGGCTGATGGAGGCCGGCGAAGAGGTGATTTGCGTCGACAACTATTTCACCGGCCGCAAGGACAATGTGCGCCATTGGATCGGCCATCCCCGCTTTGAACTGATCCGCCACGACGTCACCGATCCGCTGCGCTTGGAGGTGGACCGCATCTGGCACCTCGCCTGCCCGGCTTCACCGGTGCACTACCAGCACAATCCGATCAAAACGGCCAAGACCAGTTTTCTGGGCACTTACAACATGCTGGGCCTGGCCCGGCGGGTGGGGGCCCGGCTGCTGCTGGCCAGCACCAGTGAGGTCTACGGCGATCCCGAGGTCCATCCCCAACCGGAGAGCTACCGGGGCTGCGTCAACACCATCGGCATTCGCTCTTGCTACGACGAAGGCAAGCGCATCGCCGAAACCCTGTGTTTCGACTACCAGCGCCGCCACGGCACCGAAATCCGGGTGATGCGGATTTTCAACACCTATGGGCCGCGCATGTTGCCCGATGACGGCCGGGTGGTGAGCAATTTTATTGTTCAGGCGCTGCAGGGTAAACCGCTGACGCTCTATGGCGAAGGCAGCCAAACCCGCTCGTTTTGTTATGTCGACGATCTGATTGCCGGCATGATGGCGCTGATGAATGGTAACCATTCCGGCCCGATCAACATCGGCAACCCCGGTGAATTCACGATTCGCCAACTGGCCGAGCTGGTGCGTGATCGCATCGATCCATCCCTGCCCCTCACCACCCAGCCCCTGCCCCAGGACGACCCGCTGCAACGCCAGCCGGTGATCGACCTGGCCCGCCGCGAGCTGGGCTGGGAGCCCAAGGTCAGCCTGGCGGAGGGCCTGGAGCCCACGATCGCCTATTTCCGCGAGCGCCTGGCCCGGGGTTGATGGCGGGCACGGTTCTCGTCACCGGCGCCGCGGGCTTCATTGGCGCCGCCGTGGCCGAGCGTTTGCTGGCCCGGGGGGAAAGGGTGTTGGGTCTCGACAACCTCAATCCCTATTACGACCCGAGCCTGAAACGCGCCCGCCTGGAGCGCCTGCAAACCGCCGCTGCCCCGGGGCAGTTTCGCTTTGAAACGCTGGAGCTGGCCGACGGGGCGGCCCTGACCCGCCTGGTGGCCGCCGAGGCGCCCGATCGGGTGATCCATTTGGCGGCCCAGGCGGGGGTGCGTTATTCGATTGAAAATCCCGGTGTCTATATCCAAAGCAACCTGGTGGGCTTCGGCTCGGTGCTGGAGGCCTGCCGCCACCAGGGGGTGACCCATTTGGTCTATGCCTCCAGCAGTTCGGTCTACGGCGGCAACCGCCAGATGCCCTTTTCCGAGCAGCATCCGGTGAACCATCCGGTGAGCCTCTATGCGGCCACCAAGAAGGCCAACGAGCTGATGGCCCACACCTACAGCCATCTCTATGGCCTGCCGGCTACGGGCCTGCGTTTCTTCACGGTGTATGGCCCCTGGGGCCGGCCGGATATGGCGCCGATGCTGTTCGCCCGGGCGATTTTGGCGGGCGAGCCGATCAAGGTGTTCAACGGCGGCCAGATGCAGCGCGATTTCACCTACATCGATGACATCGCCGAAGGGGTGATCCGCTGCCTCGACAAACCCGCCAGCGCCAATCCCGATTTCGATCCGCTCCACCCTGACCCAGCCACCGCTGCGGTGCCCCACCGGCTGTTCAACATCGGCAACAGCCAGCCGATTGCCCTGATGCGTTTCATCGAGGTGCTGGAGGGAGCCCTGGGCCGCGAGGCGATCCGCGATTTCCAGCCGATGCAGCCCGGCGATGTGCTGGCCACCGCCGCCGACACCAGCGCCCTGGAGGCCTGGGTGGGGTTCAGGCCGTCCACCTCGATTGAGGCCGGCGTCGAGCGGTTTGCCCGCTGGTATCGGGAGTATTACGGCGTTTGAGGGGTGGTGGCGGGGCCGTGATCTTGCTTCATGGCTTGGGCAGCACCGGCTGCTGCTGCGGCAGTCCGCCGTCATCGATGTCGAAGTCGGGGTCAAGGATCGTCTTGCCCTGGGCACCGAGGTAGT
>JBKDVK010000086.1:0-12554 GCA_046338875.1 Cyanobacteriota bacterium
CAGCAGGCCGCCCGGTTCAACCAGGCCCTTGCCGCCACCCGCTTCTTCCGCCGCGATGGGGCCAACCTGCTGCTGATCGCTGCGGACGGCAGCGTGCGCGCCACCTTGGTGCCCCAATCCAAATCCCTGGCCGGCAGCTGGCAGGTGAGCGCCTTCAACAATGGACGCCAGGCGGTCGTCAGCCCCCTGGTGGGCACGGTTCTCGATCTCTCTTTTCTGGAGGGCGGCCGGATCGGCGGCAGCAGCGGCTGCAACCGTTACAGCGCCAAGATCCAGGTGCAGGGCAGTCAGGTGGCAATCGCAGCGCCGATGAGCACCCGGCGCCTCTGCAGTGAACCGGCGGGGGTGATGGAGCAGGAACGGCAGTTTCTGGCGGCCCTGACCTCGGTGGCCACGCTGCGCCACGAGGGACAGCGGCTGGAGCTGCGCCGCGCCGATGGCGCCCTCGCTCTGATCCTTAAGCGCCAGCCAACGGCAGCCAAGTGACAACGGTTCTACAGCTGGCTGTGAACCTGCTGGCGCCACTGCCCCCGCTCGCCAGCCTGCTGGATCGGCTTCGGGATGCACTGCTGACCCCACTGACGGGCGCCACCGTCGGCCACACCGGCCTGATCCTGGGGGCCTACGCCCCCCTCGCCCTGGGGGTAGGTCGCCGCTCCGGCTTTCTGCTGGCGCTGTGGCGCTGGCCGCCCCTTGGGGTGCTGCTGCGCGGCTCCCTGCCGCTGCTGTTGATGCCCGCCCTGGGGGAAGAGCTGCTCTTTCGCGTCGCCCTTTTGCCCCACCCCGCAGGCGGCCCCAATTTTGCGAACTTCTGGGCCTGGGGGGCCCTGAACGTGGTCTTGTTTGTGGTGTATCACCCTCTGGCGGCCCGCCTCTGGGACCGGCGCCAGCCGGCGGTGTTCGACGATCCCCGCTTCCTGCTGCAGTGCGCCCTGCTGGGCAGTGCCTGCGTGCTCGCCTATGGGGCCAGCGGCTCCCTCTGGGCGCCGGTGCTCATCCACTGGTTGGCGGTGGCCGCCTGGCTTGGACCCCTGGAGGGCCACCGCTGCCTGCCTGGCGCCAAGCCGCACCAATCGGCGGCACCTTGACCCCTGGGCCCATGGCCCCGCTGGGGCCGGATCAATCCATGGCGCCGGGCAGGAACCGCTGAATGAAATCAGCGAGGGCAATCCTGGTGCAGCGGGGATGCCAGTCGCTGCTGCCCGGCAGCCTTCGCCAGCACTGCACCTGCACTTGCCCCTGCACTTCCTCAGTGATGCTGGCAACCAGGGCGACGCGGTAGCGGTATTCGGCGTCGCCGGCCTGCTGGGGGGCGGACAGTTGTTCGGCTCCGGGCTGGGTTGCCACGAAGGCCTGCAGGAAGGCAGCCGGATCGCCATTGAGGCGACGGGCCGTGGCAAAGCGCCAGGCCGCGCCGGTGGGGTACCCGTCGTGGTGGAGATAGAGATGCTGCTCCGGGCTGCCCGGAAAGCCAATGAAGCTATAAACGGCGCGGGTGGCCAAGGCGACAAGAACGGCGACACTCATCAGTGCCACCGGTGTCCCCAGCGCCAGCGCCGCCAGAGCTGCGCCCTGGAGCAGAAGCGATCCCTTGCCTGCTCGCACCGTTAGCGTCATAGCGGCAAGTCCACCTCCAGCCACCCCCATGACCCAAGCCAGCCTCGCCCCCCAGGCCGATCTCACCAGCCTGCTGGTTGGCAAGGCGCTGGCGGTCAAGCCCCTGTGGGCCCTGGCCAAGGCCCAGGCGCGGCGCATGATGATCGGTCGGGCCGAACGGTTGGGGATTCCCTGGCGCGAGACCGTCGCCGAGCTGTCGCAACGGGATTGGCAACCCCTCTGGGATCAGGTCTTCCGCGAGGGTGTCGACCTGCCGGCCAATTACCGCGCATCCTTCCACGGCTATGACGCTGGCCACCTCTGCTGGGAGGCGGCCTATGAGTTTGAGGTGGCCTCCAATGCGGTGCATTCCAGCCTTTATCCGGAAGCGGGCGCCCACAGCGACCAGGTGTTGCGGCAGGGCTACCACGAATTGCTGCAACGGCAGTTCCCCCAGGCCCCGGCCCGCATCCTCGATCTGCACAGCACCGTGGGCTTGAGCACCTTCCGGCTGGAGCAGGCCTTTCCCAGCGCCACGATCACGGGCCTGAATTTCTCGCCCTACTACCTCGCCCTGGCCGCCTACAACGCCGCGCAAAAGGGTTCGGCGGTGGATGCCTGGGTCCATGCCCTGCCGGAGGCCACCGGACTGGCCGACGGCAGTTTTGATTTGGTCTCGGCCTTTTTGTTGTTCCATGAGATGCCGCAGGGCACTACCCGCCGCATCTTTCGGGAAGTGCGTCGCCTGCTGCCCCCAGGCGGTTGCTTCGCCTTCATGGACATGAATCCCGCCAGCGGGGCATATCAAACGATGCCGGCATTTGTGATGACCCTGCTCAAGAGCACCGAGCCTTTTATGGATGCCTACTTCGGCTTGGATCTGCGCCAGGAGCTGCTGGCGGCGGGGTTTGATGCGGTGCAAATTCAGCCCTGCACCCCCCGCCACCACGCCGTGATCGCCCGGGTGCGGGCTTGAGTTGCGGCGCATGTCCTCGTAACTGACCCGTGGTGATGATTTGCCATGCCGGCAGCCATTGGATGCCACGGCCTTCACCCTGGCAGGGGTCCTGAATAAAGGCCCGCGGTGATTCCTATTTCAGCTGGACAGGGAACGGATCCTGCTGCGTAAACGCCTGGACCAGGCCCATGCAGAAACAGCCCCCAACACCGGCAGCGGGCCTGGCACCGATTGCGGACCGAAAGGCTGATCTGGGCTGGCGTCGATACGGATGCGGAATACTAGCCATTCGTCGTGATTGAAGCCAGGGGAAGTGGGATCAAGATCGCCATTACTGCTATACCAAACCCAGCGAGCAGTGGAGTCGATAGAGGGTCGCGACCCCCACGGAGAGGAGCCATTGAAAGGGCCTGCGCTGGCTGCCACCCAGCCATTGGAGGGATTGCCTCCGCCATTGGCAGCAAGAATCTCGGCCGTCAGCAAGGCGATGTCGGCGGGGGTACCCGTGTAGGGCGCACCGAAATTAGGTAGGGTTGCGTCACGATTACCTGTTGCAGTCACTTGCCATTGGGGGTCATTACTGTAAAATTTATAACCCGTATCAAGGTTCTCAAATTGGCCAAGAAATCCCTGGGCAGCACTAATATCACTTACGGTGACGACGTAGAGATAATTGCTTGAGGGTAGGTTGAAGTTGTAGACTTCAGTTGTCGGCCAATTGAAGTCATTACCTACGAAATTTGTGGCCGTAGTTCCAGTCCCATAGTACAGAGCATAGGAGTTATCTACTGTGATAGATGCCTTCACATTAACCGCCTGTGCCGGCAGAGCGGTTGCCGAAACCATGCTGCCAAGCAGACAGGCACTAAGAAAAATGGAGGACTTGTTGCAGATAGTTGGCATGATGGTTCAGGCTGAAGTGGTGGAGTGGGCGGGGATACAGGCAAATACTGAATCAATTCAGTCGATCCCCTTTTAATAACATACATATTTTAAGATTTTATGTTGTCTTTATTTTTTGAACTTATTTATTAAAAGCTTTTTGGCACAAGTTTTAATTCTTGCGTTTTATCAGTAAATCATAGTAATATAATTCAACCTCATTTCAATTGATAGCCCATGTTATTGTGATTAGGCCTCCATTAACTCATCAATTCAAAACATTCTCCCGGCCCTTAGGCAGGGTCATCTCCTAAGAGGCAACAGCCCTCCAGCCCACCTGCACGACCAATACCTCCCTCTTTGCATTTAAGATCAAACTGGTGAAACCCTTTACGCCCTTACTCACCAAGTCCTGCCACAATTTCACAGCAAGGGCAGGGGCAAGGGTATGACGATGGCCCTGCCCCCTTCCGCCATCACTCTTTCTTGCTGGCGCCCCAGATCCCTAAGTTGCCAAACTGCCTTCTTGATTTCGGCGACCGCCATGGCGGCCATTGCATTGGGGCCGTCTGTGGAGGGGTTGATTGACGGGCGGGGTCCAACCAGCTCCTAAAGACCCACCTTTTGACGACCCAAGACCATGCCGGCGGCATAGCCGGCCAGGGGCACGAGCAAAGCCAAGCTGAGTTGGCTGATGGCCACCAGCAAGCCCAGGCCACCGACCAGCCAGGGGGTCAACAAAACCAGGCCAAGCCACAGTTGGTTGGTTTGGGAGCGCCGGGCCAGGGCACCGGAGCGCTGGACCAAGCGCGGCACACCCTGGCCGAGGCCGTAACCAAGCAAGCCCGCCAGGGCGGTCAGCAGCAATAGACCCATAAAGGCTTCAACCGATACGGCCATCTTGATGCAACAGCGCTTGGTGCTGCGGCCTTGACCAGGGCGATTGCATACGGATTTCCCGCTGCAGCCCCGATCATGGCGCCAGGGGCCTAGCGGCTGTGGAGCAACTGCCGCATCAGATCCAAACGGGCGTCGCTGCTGCCCTGGTCCCCATCGCGGCCGCTGGCTGGCACCTTGGGCAGCCAATAGACGAAGCCCACGAAGGTGGGAGCCGCTGGCAGTGTGCCAATGGAACGATGGTTCCATTGGTAGGCATGGAGCCTGTCGTCCGAGACCTGACGCCAATGCAGCACGGCGCGATGGTCAACCAGCAGGTCCTCAGGGCGTAGCTCCAATCCCTTTTCCAGCCTCAGGCGCTGCAGCAAGGCCGGAGAGGCCTGGTTACGGGCATCCTGACGGGCCGCCTCGGGAAGGGCGTGCCTGAAATTGCGGCAACATTCAAAATCTCCGCCCTTACGCAGAAATTCCTGACGCAATCCATTAAAAATTTCGTTGAAGTTGTTTACCATGGGAGTTTGAGTGCATCATCAATACCTATCTCTAACACGTAATACTCAAGAGCTGTGCCCTATGGCAATTCGGATTCGTTAAATGGAATTTTCTGCACATTATCAATATTCGCAATACTTTTATTAGAATCCTCAACGGGCATCTCCGGCTAATCGAGGCCGACAAATAAGCCTACAAATCCTGGAGGGGTGTTAGTTTTTATTGACACCGCTATTGGTGTCATATTCTGCTTACTTTTCTAAGGCCCTTGGGCGGCATTGGTTGCTCCGATGGCTTGCCAGTGTTGCTGCAACCGGGCCCCTGCAGCGCTGTCACATTGGCCCTTTAGTCCTTGGCTGAGGGCACAGGTGTTGGCCACCAGGGTGGCCATCAGGCTGAGCGAACGCCCATCAGCGGCCCTGGCCAGGCCATCGACCACCAGCGGTGTCGGGGCGATGGGCACGCCACTGAGATCGCTGATGCGCTGCAAGCTGCGCCCGATCTCACCCGGTTCGCGAAACAGGGCCGGCACCCGCCGCTGGCCCAGTTGGGCTACCACGGCAGCGAACTGGGACGGCCGCAGGCTGGAGCTGGTGCTGTCCTGATCCACCAGGGGCATTTCTTGCAGGCCATAGGCGCCGCTGTAGTAGCTGAGGGCCCGGTGGGGCATGGCCACGGGGGGGCGCTGGCCGTCGGGTCCCAGCGGAATCGTGGCCAGTTGCCGTCGGTTCCAGCGATCCAAATCAGCCAGCAGTGCCTGCAGGGCAGCCGAGCGTGCCTCGATCTCTCCCCGACTCTGGGGTACCAAGGCGGTCAACTGGGCTGCCACCTCCCTCACCATCAGGGCCGCCTGGGCCGGATCGTGCCAGAGGTGGGGATCCTGGCGATCACGATCGCTAGGGCCCGGCGGCAGGCGATCCACGATCGCCACCCGGTTGGGAAGCTTCTCCAGGGCCGGGGTCAGGCCGCCGCCATTGACCAACAGCAGGCTGCTCTGGGCCAGGGCCTGGCTTTGGGCGGGGGTGAGGCGAAACTCGTGGGGATCGTCTTCGGGGCCCAGCAGGCAGTCCACCTGGACCTGGCTGGGCGCCAGCCGCTTGCTGAGATCGCAAAGAACGCCGTCGCCAGCGATCACCCGGGGCCCATCCACCCCAGGGGTGGTGGCTGCCTGGGGGCCCTGGCGGCAGCCAGCCAGGGTGGCCAGCAGCGCCAAAAACACCGGCACAATTGCCCCCCCTTCTAGGGCAGGAAAGGCTGCACCCCATGCCAGGGGGCAGGCCTGTAAATTGATTTGTAAATTGTATCGTAATGGCACGAAATTAAAAGCAAAATGGGCCCTAAAAATGGGTCCTGACAGCGATAATGGTTTTCATCTTAACGATCGCTAAGTTGGTGGCAACAGCAAGGACAACCTGAAACCGGCCCCCGCTCTCGACGTTGCGAACCTGACGGTGCGGCGTGGTCAGCGCCCGGTGCTGGAACAGCTGACGTTTGAATTGACAGCCGGCAGCCTCACCGCCCTGGTGGGCCCCAACGGCGCCGGCAAAAGCACACTTTTGCAGGCCATCGCCGGCCAGCTGCCGGTGGCAGAGGGCCGGATTGACATCGACGGCGAACCCCAGGGAGTGGCCTTGAAACGGCCAGGGCGACTGGCGCTGATGCCCCAGCGCAGTGAAATGGCCTGGCATTTTCCGATCACGGTGCGGGCGCTGGTTGCCCTTGGGCTGATGGCTGGCAAGGCTGCCGACCGTTCGCGGGCTCCCTATTGCCAGGTGGATGGGGCCCTGCAACGGGTGGGCCTGCAGGACCTGGCCCAACGGCGCCTGGACCAACTTTCCGGCGGCCAGCAGCAGCGGGCCCTGTTGGCCCGCGCTTTGGTGGGACAAGCCCCGCTGCTGTTATTGGATGAACCCTGTGCGGCGATCGATCCGCCTGCCCGCACTGCCCTGTTGGCGGTGTTGGCCCAATTGCGCGATGCCGGCCTGACCCTGTTGGTGAGCAGCCACGACTGGGGTTCAGATCTGGAGGCCTACGACCGGGTTTTGGTCCTGGATCGTCACCTGCTGGCCCAGGGGACACCAGCCCAGGTGCGCCAGACCCTGGGTGATTTACGCCTGGCCCCCCATGGCTGTGGTTGATTCCCAGGCCCCGGGTGCCTTCTGGTGGGCCGTGCCCCTTTTGCTGGCCTTGATTAGTGGGCTGTTGTGTCCCCTCACCGGCACCTTGCTGCTGGTGCAGCGCCGACTCTTTCAGGCCAACCTGATCTCCCATGCCGTGCTGCCAGGACTGGCCCTGGCCCTGGCCCTGCAGCTGGATCCGGCCCTGGGCGGGGTGGCCAGTGGGGTGGGCGGCGCCCTGGTGGCCGATCGTCTCAGCCGCCATGCCCCTGCCGCTGAAGGCAGCCACGAGGCCGTGCTGAACACCGTGCTGGCGGGCTTTCTGGGGTTGGGTGTGTTGCTGATTCCCCTGCTGCACCTGCGCATCGATCTCGAAGCGGTGTTGTTCGGCGACCTGCTGGCGGCGGGGCCCACCGATCTGCTGCGGGCCCTCATCGCCTTGGGGGCGGTGCTCGCCCTGCTGGTGGGGCGCTACGACCAACTTGTGTTTCTGGGGGTGGATCCGGCTGGGGCGGCGTCCATGGGTGTGCCCGTTGCCCGCCTGCAGGCGCTGATGACCCTGGTCACCGCCTTCACCGTGGTCAGCGCCATGACGGCGGTGGGGGTGGTTTTGGTGATGGCCTTGATGGGGGCTCCCGCCGTGATGGCCCTGGTGGGAGCCCTGAGTCTGCGGGCGGCCCTGGTCAGGGCCGCTGCGGCGGGCCTGGTGATTACAGCCCTGGGCTTTGGCCTGGCCCTGGTGCCGGCCATCAACCTGCCGCCGGGGCCGTTGATCGGGGTGCTTTGCCTGGCCCTGCTGCCGTTGGCGAATCTGGTGGGACGGGGGCGCTGACTGGCCATCCCTTTACATTGACGCAGCCAAGACGCAGCTCACTTGCTGAGGCCCTTCGGAGCACGCCATGGCTTTTGACAACCCCCGCACCTACACCTTGGTTTCGGTGGCGGCGGCCGTCGCCACGATTGCGCTCAAAACCCAGGCCTGGCGCCTCACCGGTTCGGTGGGGTTGCTATCCGACGCCCTGGAATCGGGGGTGAATCTGGTGGCGGCCATCGGGGCGTTCTGGGCCCTCACCCTGGCGGCCAAACCGGCCGATAACCGTCACCATTTCGGCCATTCCAAAGCGGAATATTTCTCCAGTGGCCTCGAAAGCGCCCTGATTGTGGTGGCGGCCTTGGCGATCATCCATGCCGCCGCCGGGCGCTTGCAGCAACCAGAGGGGTTGCAACAGGTGGATGTGGGCCTGGCGCTTTCGCTGGTGGCCACGGCAATCAACGGCGGGGTGGCCTGGTTGCTGCTGCGGGCCGGGCGGCGATTTGATTCGATCACCTTGCGGGCCGATGCCCATCACCTGCTCAGTGATGTCTGGACCTCCCTGGGGGTGGTGCTGGGGGTAGCCCTGGCCAAGCTCACCGGACTGACGATTCTGGATCCGCTGATCGCCATCGTCGTGGCCCTCAATATTGTGGTCACCGGCTGGCGATTGCTGCACGAAACGGCCTCAGGCCTGTTGGATCGGGCCCTGCCGGAAGCTGAACATCGGCAATTGGAGGAAATGTTGGCGCAGCACCGGCGGCCCGACATCACCTTCCATGCCCTGCGCACGCGCATGGCGGGATCCCGCCGTTTCGTCAACTTCCATGTGCTGGTGCCAGGCCATTGGACGGTGAAGCAGGGCCACGACTTTTGTGAATCCCTCGAAAGAGAGATAGCCGTAGCCCTGCCCCGCACCCATGTCTTCACCCACCTGGAGCCGATCGAAGATGAAGCCTCGTGGCAAGACGAAGGGCTGCGCTGGGATCAAGACTAGGGAAACAGGCTAGCTAAACAGGGGGGACGTCGATCGTCGATCAGCGATTGCTCTCGATCTTGATGACGTTGCCCTGACCATTGGTGGCACAGGTGCCGATAGGGTCCTTGCCCTTGGCGTGGCGGGTCGTGAAGTTGTAGTCCAGGCCGCTGCGATTGATGTCGGCGAGGCTGGTTTTGCCCGCATCAATGCTCTGGCGCAGGGTGGCTCCCAGGGTTACGTTCACATCAGCCATCGACATCTTGGAGCCTTCGCCGTACTTGGCGAGGATGGCGGATTTGCAGTTGCGACCATCGCTTTCAATGCGGGCATTGATCTGATCGCGATCGCCGGCGCTGGAGGCACTGGTTTCGTTGGTTTTAACCGAGAGACGGCGGGTGCGAGCGCCGTCATTCCAGCTGAACAACCCCTTGGCTCCCTTGTCCTCAAACATCACATTGCTGCCGCCGTCTCCCCCTTCCAGCCGCAAATTGGTGCGGTTGGGACCAGAGAAACGATAGGTGCTGCCATCTTCCAGTTTCACCACAAAGCCGACGGTGCCGCCTGAGCCTTCTTTCTGCTTAACGCTGCAACCACCATCGAATACCACCTTGCCGTTGTCGGTGAGACGGCACTCGGCTTCTGCCTTGGCCACCGTATTGGCCAAAACCGGTGAACCAGCGGCGCCAACCAAGAGCGATAAGGCTACCCCAAAGCCAACCCTGGCGCTGCGAGTCTGGGACACAGAAGCAGCCGAGCAGGCTGGGGTGCGGGAAGAAAGCGACTGGATCATCGGAAGTTTTTGCAAACCAATATTTTACCACTCCGGATTGCCAGGCGACCGCTCTGCAGTCCATACCCCAAAGAGAATGTAACCGATTGACTATGTAATGTTACGGATTAAGGAAATATTGAGGATTGGCGATGTGTTCTAGGATGCACTTGGCCATGTCACGACTCCAGCAGGCTGTTTGCATCGACAGAACAGATGGATTGGTGTGTTTGATTCGCTGAAACGACGCGAGTTCTTGACCCTGTTGGGCATCGGCATGGGGTCCGTGGCCTTGCGCCCAACCAGCTTGCCCAGCGGTTACGCCGCTGCGGCGAACCCTGGGGGAGGCCGACCCTTTATCCCCGTGCCCTACCCCCTGCCCCTGGCCAACGACGGCCTCAGCGCCAGCCAGCAGAGGGCCGCCTACAGCCAGATCAGCCTGTCCGATGGGGTGGTGGTGCCCGAGGGCTACCGCGCCGATGTGCTGGCGAGTTGGGGCGAGCCCCTGGGCAACGGCCGCTTCGGTTTCAACAACGACTACCTGGCCTTCAACGCCTTGGGCGGTGACAAGGCCCTGCTCACGGTCAATTTCGAATACATCTCAGCGCGGGTCTGGTCTGACGCCTACGCCGAGGTCATCGGCACTGCGCTGCCCCTGTCAGCCCTCGCGGCCCGGCTGGGCCAACTCCAAGGCGATCTGCCGTGGGACAGCCTGGCCGCAAACGATCCCCTGCGCCAGATGGTGCTGGAGGTGGCGACCGCGGCCATGGCCGACCTTGGCATCGGCGTTTGCACGATCGAGCGGCAGGCCGATGGCTCCTGGAAACGGCGACCCGGCCGCCACGATCGCCGCATCACCGGGCTGAGCGGCTGGGCCGACCCCGCCCAAAGGCTGAGAGTCAGTGGTCCAGCCCAGGATGTGTTCGCTCTGAAAAAACGACTGGGCTACGACGATGGTCTGGGGGATGGCATCGTCGGCAGCTTCGCCAACTGCGCCGGCGGCCAGACCCCTTGGGGCACCGTGCTGAGCGCTGAAGAGAACTTCCACAATCAGGTTGCGGAGGAGGTCTTTGCCGACGGCTCCGCGGCGCCGCCGGCCCAGCGACCGTTTGTCTATAGCGGCAACAAACTGGAGGGATTGGGTCAGCCCTTTGGCCTGGCGGGCAACAAATACGGCTGGATGGTGGAGATTGATCCGTTCCAACCGCAACAGCCGCCGATCAAACACAGCTGGTTGGGCCGGTTTCGCCATGAAGCCGTGGCGATCAAGGCCCAGCGCGGCCAACCCCTGGTGGTCTATTCCGGCTGCGACCGTTATGGGGGCCATCTCTACCGCTTCGTTAGCGAATCACTGGTGCAAGACCCGCAGGATCGCACCAACTCGCGCCTGTTTGAGCAGGGCCACCTTGAAGTCGCCCGTTTTAGCGAAGACGGCAGCGGCCAATGGATTCGCCTCGCCCCCCAGACCCCGATCCAACCCCCATACCCCAGCCACTACGACCAATGGGGGGTGCCGATGGCCACTGTCCTGCCCCATAGCGATCGCCGCCGCGCGGGAGCGGAACGCTTTTCTAGCGATGAAGCGGTAGATCGCTACCGGCAGCGTTTCAAAACCCTGGCGGACCTCTACCCAGGCCAGGGCCAAGGCCCGGGCCAAGCCCAAAGCCAATCCCAAGCCCAGATGGGCGCTATTTTGATTGATGCCCACCTGGCGGCCAACGCCGTCGGGGCGACGGCGACGGCCCGGCCTGAAGACACCGAAATCGATCCCGCCAGCGGCGATCTGTTGCTGGCATTCACCGCCGGCGGCAGCGATGGCGAAGGCAGAGCCGATCCGGCCATCTTCCACGGCCCGGCCCGCCAAGCCAGCTGGCCCCACGGCTGGATCATGCGCCTTGCGGACGAGGCGCCGGCGGCATCCCGCTTTCGCTGGCGCATGGTTGCCACAGGCGGTCTGCCCTGGCAAGGGGGCATGGGCTTTTCCAACCCGGACAATCTGGCGATCGACCCGGCCGGCAATCTCTGGATGGTGACGGACCGGCTGCGGGGCCGCGATGGCGAGATCTTTGGCAACAACAGTTGTTGGTTACTGCCGGCCCATGGGGCCAGGGTCGGTGAGCCGCTCTGCTTTGCCACCGCTCCAGCGGAGTCGGAATTCACTGGGCCCTGCTTTGATCCCGCCGGCAAGACGCTGTTTCTAGCCGTGCAGCACCCTGGCGAAACCAACGGCATCCGAGCGGTGCCCCAAGCGGCAGCGCAGGGCGCAGGCGCCAGCGAAGCGCAGGCTTATACCCTCAGCGACCGCGATGGCCAGCCCTTTGGCTGGGCGGGCAACAAATACGGCTGGATGGTGGAGATGGATCCGGTGCACCCCCAACGGCCGCCGGTAAAACACAGTTGGCGGGGCCGGTTTCGCCATGACGCCGTGGCGATCAAGGCCCAGCGCGCCCAACCCCTGATCGTTTATTCCGGCTGCGACCGTTATGGAGGCCATCTTTATCGTTTTGTCAGCGAATCTGTGGTGCAGGACCCGCAGGATCACGCCAACTCGCGCCTGTTTGAGCAGGGCCACCTTGAAGTCGCCCGTTTTGGCGAAGACGGCAGCGGCCAATGGATCCGCCTCGCCCCCCAGACCCCGATCCAACCCCAATACCCCAGCCACTACGACCAATGGGGGGTGCCGATGGCCCCCGTCCTGCCCCATACCGACCGCCGCCGCCCGGGATCGGAACGCTTCGCCAGCGATGAGGAAGTGGATCGCTACCGGCGGCGTTTCAAAACCCTGGCCGACCTCTACCCAGGCCAGGGCCAGAGCCAGGGCCAAAGCCATTCCCAAGCCCAGCTGGGTGCCATTTTGATTGATGCCCACCTAGCGGCCAACGCCGTTGGGGCGACGGCCACCGCCCGGCCCGAAGACACCGAAATTGATCCCGCCAGCGGCGATCTGCTGATTGCTTTCACCGCCGGCGGCATCACGCTTTCGCTGGCGCATGGTTGCCACAGGCGGTCTGCCCTGGCAAGGGGGCATGGGCTTTTCCAACCCGGACAATCTG
>JBKDVK010000087.1:0-7270 GCA_046338875.1 Cyanobacteriota bacterium
CATTATCACCGTTAGTGCGTCCAGCCTCAAGCCATGGCAGACCCCCAGCCCACGATCACTGCTGAGCAGCTGCAGAAATTTGACGAGCAGTCGATTGCGGCCTTGGCCGCCCGGCTGGAGGAGGACGATTACCCAACCCCCTTTGACGGCCTCCAGGACTGGCACCTGCTGCGGGCGCTGGCAATTCACCGCCCCGATCTGGCCTTTCCCTACGTGCACCTGGTGGACCAGGAACCATTTGACGAGGAATGAGGCTGATCAGGCCTCAGCTTGATGGCAATGACTCCACCGCTGCCAGGGCGGCGGGAACCTGGAGCAGGTCCATGAAGCTGCGCAACTGCAGCCGGGGGATGTAGGGCCAGCCGCCGCTGTGCTCCATGTCCTCGAGCAGGCGGAACAATTCGTTGCGGCCGCTGGGAAGGCTGGCGAGGAAGGGGCCGTCCTGGATCGAGCGATGCAGCTGCTCCAGCCGGCGCAGTAGCCGCAGCAGCTCCTGGGGATCGTCCTTGATGGTCTGGGCCAATTGCTCCAGGGCCGCCACCTTGGCGTCCAGATCATCACTGGCTACTGGCTTGGGCTGGCTCTGGGGATCGCTCGGATCGCTGCTATCCATGCACCGCTCTCTCATACAGGTTGTTGAGAGCAGTGGCAACCTATCAGGCATGGACGGGGGACGCCGGTAGGATCCCGCCAGCCCAGTTCATCACGCATCTCTGCGGCTCTTCTACCCATGCGTTTCCGACCCCTGCTGGCCCTCGTGCTGGCGCTGTGCCTGACCCTGGTCACCGCCTGCACCAGCGGGGCCAAGGCTGGGGATCGCGCCAGCATCACCTACGACGACATCGTCAACACCGGGCGGGCCAATGACTGCCCCACCTTGCCCGATTCGGCCCGTGGCTCGATTGCCCTCGATTCCAACGCCCGCTATCAACTCAAGGAAATCTGCCTCCATCCCAGTGAGGTGGCTGTAAAGGGTGAACCCACCAACAAGCGCCAAGAAGCCCAGTTCGTAACTGGCAAGATCCTCACCCGTTACACCTCCAGCCTTGATCAGGTCTACGGCGACCTCTCCATCGACGGCGACAAACTCACCTTCAAGGAGCTGGGTGGCATTGACTTCCAGCCGGTGACGGTGCTGCTGCCTGGCGGCGAAGAAGTTCCCTTTACCTTCTCCACCAAGGAACTGCTGGCCGAAGCCAGCGGTAACTCCCTCACCACCAGCACCGACTTCACCGGCGACTACCGGGCCCCCAGCTACCGCACCAGCAACTTCCTCGATCCCAAGGGTCGGGGCCTCACCACCGGTTACAGCAGTGCCGTGGGCCTGGTGCCCGCCGGTGATGAATACAGCAAGGAAACCGTCAAGGCCTATGTCGATGGCACCGGCACCATGAACTTGTCGATCACCAAAATCGATAGCGACACCGGCGAATTCGCTGGCGTGTTCACCGCCATTCAGCCCTCCGACACCGACATGGGCACCAAGCCCGCCGTCGATGTCAAGATCAGCGGCGAGCTCTACGGCAGGCTGGAAAAGGCTTGAGCTTCAACGCTCTTGAGCTTCCATGCTCTTGAGCTTCGATCCTGTAGAGCTTCGACATCCTTGATCAAGGGGGGCATGACCCCCCCTTTTTTTGTGGCTTTCGGCTGCTGGCAGCCGCTTGGCTGTCGTCTGGGAGAATCACCCCCATCTCCTGAGGGGTCCCCGGGCCCGCCCTTTGCCGCCATGTCCCTTGCTCCAACAGGTGCCGACACCGGCTTGATTCGCCCCCATGGCGGCACCCTGGTGGATCTGATGGTGGCGGCCGACCAGCGCCAGGCCGTCGCTGGCACCGTTGATCGAGTCGTCGCTTGCAGTGATCGCAATGCCTGCGACGTCGAACTGCTGGTCGTCGGCGGTTTTTCGCCCCTGCGGGGCTTCATGCACCAGGAGGACTATGAAGCGGTGGTGGCGAACTACCGCACCAGCAGTGGCCTGTTGTTTGGCCTGCCGATCGTCTTTGACACCGATGACGCCAGCATCGCCATCGGCGAGCGCCTGTTACTCACCTATCGGGGCCAGGACCTGGCGGTGCTGACGGTGGAGAGCCGCTGGGAACCCGACAAGGTCAAGGAGGCCATGGGCTGTTACGGCACCACCTCCCTCGAACACCCGGCCGTGCGCATGATCGCCTGCGAGCGGGGCCGTTATTACCTGGGCGGGCGCATCCAGGGGCTGGCCCTGCCCCAGCGGGATTTCCCCTGCCGCACCCCGGCCCAGGTGCGCGCCACCCTGCCCCATGGCCAGGATGTGGTGGCCTTCCAGTGCCGCAATCCCATCCACCGGGCCCACTACGAGTTGTTCACTCGCTCCCTGGAGGCCACCAACGTCAGTCGCCAGGCCGTGGTGCTGGTCCATCCCACCTGCGGGCCCACCCAGGACGACGACATCCCCGGCAGCGTCCGCTTTCAGACCTACGAAAAGCTGGCGGCGGAAGTGAACAATCCCCGTATTCGTTGGGCCTACCTGCCCTATTCGATGCACATGGCTGGCCCGCGTGAGGCGTTGCAGCACATGTTGATCCGCAAAAATTACGGTTGCACCCACTTCATCATTGGTCGCGACATGGCGGGCTGCAAGTCCAGCCTCAGCGGCAAAGATTTTTACGGTGCCTACCAGGCCCAGGATTTCGCCAGGGACCACGCCAGTGAATTGGGTATGGAAACAGTGCCATCCCTCAATCTGGTTTATACCGAGGAGGAGGGCTATGTCACCGCCGAACACGCCGAGGCCCGTGGCCTCCATGTCAAAAATCTCAGTGGCACCCAATTCCGTCGCATGCTGCGGGGCGGTGAGGAGATTCCCGAATGGTTCGCCTTCCGCAGCGTCGTCGAGGTGCTGCGCGCCGCAGCCTGATTGCCCCGCTCCACCCCCGGGGCGGTTAACGTTCCTTAATCATCAATTCTTCCCATGAGGATGCAGCCGTGAAGAAAAGCTGGCGTAACGCAGGGCTCTACGCATTACTGGTGATTGTCTGCATAGCCGTCGGCACGGCCTTCCTCGACCCCAGGCAGCCCGCCAACCAACCCCGCACGCTGCGCTACAGCGATTTTGTCGAGGCGGTGCAATCCAAAGAAATTTCCCGGGTGGTCATTTCGCCCGATCGCGGCTCGGCCCAAGTGGTCGAAAACGATGGCCGTCGTGCTGTGGTCAACCTGGCCCCGGACCGCGATCTGCTCAAACTGCTGACCGACAACAACGTCGACATCGCCGTACAACCCACCCGCGAGGCGGCCCCCTGGCAGCAGGCCATCGGCAGCCTCATCTTCCCCCTGTTGTTGCTTGGGGGGCTGTTCTTCCTGCTGCGACGGGCCCAGGGTGGCGGTGGCAATCCCGCCATGAACTTCGGCAAAAGCAAGGCCCGCGTCCAGATGGAGCCCCAAACCCAGGTCACCTTCGGTGATGTCGCCGGCATTGAGGGGGCCAAGCTCGAACTTACCGAGGTGGTTGATTTCCTCAAGAACCCTGATCGCTTCACCGCCGTTGGCGCCAAGATTCCCAAAGGCGTGCTGTTGGTAGGACCTCCTGGAACCGGCAAAACCCTGCTTGCCAAAGCGGTGGCCGGCGAGGCCGGTGTGCCTTTCTTCTCGATTTCAGGCTCTGAATTTGTCGAGATGTTTGTCGGCGTTGGTGCCAGCCGGGTTCGCGATCTGTTCGAGCAGGCAAAGAAAAATGCCCCTTGCATCGTCTTCATCGACGAAATCGATGCTGTCGGCCGCCAACGGGGTGCCGGTTTGGGCGGCGGCAACGACGAACGGGAGCAGACCCTTAACCAGCTGCTCACCGAGATGGATGGCTTTGAGGGCAATAACGGCATCATCATCGTTGCGGCCACCAATCGCCCTGACGTGCTTGATTCGGCCCTGATGCGGCCCGGTCGCTTTGACCGCCAGGTGGTGGTTGATCGGCCCGACTACAGCGGTCGCCTCCAGATCCTGGGGGTTCACGCCCGGGGCAAAACCCTCGCCAAGGACGTGGACCTCGACCGGGTCGCCCGTCGCACCCCCGGCTTCACCGGTGCCGACCTGGCCAACCTGCTTAACGAAGCGGCCATCTTGGCGGCCCGTCGCCAGCTCACCGAAATCTCCATGGATGAGGTGAACGACTCCATCGAGCGCGTCATGGCCGGACCAGAGAAAAAGGATCGGGTGATGAGCGAGCGCCGCAAGCGCCTTGTCGCCTACCACGAGGCCGGCCACGCCCTGGTCGGCGCCCTGATGCCGGATTACGACCCGGTGCAGAAAATCAGCATCATTCCCCGGGGTCAGGCCGGCGGACTCACCTTCTTCACCCCCAGCGAAGAGCGGATGGAATCGGGTCTCTATTCCCGTGCCTACCTCCAAAACCAAATGGCCGTAGCCCTCGGTGGTCGGGTTGCCGAGGAGATTGTCTATGGGGCCGATGAGGTGACCACCGGCGCCTCCAATGATCTCCAGCAGGTGGCCCGCGTCGCCCGTCAGATGGTCACCCGCTTTGGCATGAGTGACAAGCTGGGTCCCCTGGCCCTGGGCCGCTCCCAGGGCGGCATGTTCCTCGGACGCGATATCGCCGCCGAGCGCGATTTCTCCGAAGACACTGCCGCCGCCATCGACGACGAAGTCTCCCAGTTGGTGGACACTGCTTATCGCCGTGCCACCGACGTGCTCAACTCCAACCGTTCCGTTCTCGACGAGCTGGCCGAGATGCTGGTGGAGCAGGAAACCGTCGATGCTGAGCAACTGCAGGAGCTGCTGATCAACCGTGATGTCACGGTGGCGTCTTACGTCTGATCCAAACGCTCTGATCGCCTGTGCAATGAAATTGGCGGCAAACGGTTGCTGTTTGCCCCTCTTAATGCTACTGATGAGACAGTGAACACCTTTTCTATGTCTCAGCTCACCATCCAGATCAGCGAAAAGGGCGATGCCCTGATTGCCCAGTTGCAGAAGGAGATCTTCCAACGGCGTCGCAAAAAGGTGAGCGCTGAGGGCGTGATCGAAACGCTGATCGAAAGCGGCGCCAAATCCCAATCCGATAAGCGCTTTGCCGCTTCCTGGCAAAACCTGGTCGCCGATATTGAGAAGGCGGCCAAGGTGGCCCAAACCCATGGGGCCAAACCCGCCAACCTCACCGATGCCGAATGGGCGTTGGTCTTGGCACACCGCACCCGAACAGGCTTTGGCGAAGCGGACAAACCGAAGGGTCGCACCAGCCCGAGCCGCAGCAGGTCAACAACTACCAAAGCTGCCGCCAAGCCCCGGACAAGCCGCAGTGCCTCCCCAGCCAGGTCAGCCAGCAACTCAGCGTCCCTGAGTTCCACTTCCTCCAGGGCGAAAGCCACCTCGTCGCGAAGCAAAACCGCCAGCAGCAAGGCGAAAGCCAGCGCTAAAACCCTGGCCTTGGCGGCGCCAGTCCCTGACCCTGAGGTTGCCGAAGTCAGCCCGGCTGCCCTTGGCCAGACCTATCCAGCTGTGGAAACCTTTCCGGTTGTGGATACCTTTTCACCAGCTACCCCACCATCAGCCCCCACCACAACCCGTCGCACCCGCACCCGCAGCACCGCCAGTAATGGAGCTAAGCCGCGGACTAACTCCAGTCCGGCGGCACGCCGCATGGCCAAGGCCGCCACTCGCCTCAGCATAGGTAGTACTACCAGCAAAGCCGCCTCTGCCAAGGCCACCCCTGCGGCCCCCATCCCCGTCAGCTACCCCAGCACGGTTGATGGCCCGGCAGCAAACGAAAATCCTGCGGGCTGAGGCTTAAAGGGCCCCTTGCGACTCACAAGAGGCAGCATTGGCCATGCTGCCTCAGCAGGTGATCGGCAAGCACCAGGGCCACCATGGCTTCCACCATCGGCACCGCCCGGGGCAGCACACAGGGGTCATGACGACCCTTGGCAGCCAATGTGGTCGCCATGCCACTGGCATCAACCGTTTGCTGCTCCTTGCGGATCGTTGCAGTCGGTTTGAAGGCCACCCTGATCACGATCGGTTCGCCGTTGCTGATGCCGCCTTGGATGCCGCCGGAGTTGTTGGTGGCGGTGTGCAGCGAGCCGTCGCTTGTGGCCAGGAAGGCGTCGTTGTGCTCGCTGCCCCTGAGCAGGGTGCCGGCAAAACCCGAGCCGATCTCGAAGCCCTTGGTGGCCGGCAGGGACATCACCGCCTTGGCCAGGTCGGCCTCCAGCTTGTCGAACACCGGCATGCCAAGCCCCACCGGTGGGTTGCGCACCACACACTCGATCACGCCGCCGCAGGAATCCCCCTCCCGGCCGATCGCTTCGATCCGCTCGATCATGCGCTGCGCGGCTTCCGGGTCGGGGCAGCGCACGATGTTGGCTTCCACGTCGTCGCGGCTTACCCGCTCGCCATCCACCAACGTCTCGATGTCGTGGATGCGCCGCACCCAGGCGATCACCTCGGTGCCGTTGGCGCGTGCCAGCAGCTGGCGGGCGATGGCACCGGCCGCCACCCGGCCGATCGTTTCGCGGGCCGAGGCGCGCCCGCCGCCGCTGCGAGCCTGGATGCCGTACTTGGCCTGGTAGGTGGCATCGGCGTGGGAGGGACGGAAGGCCACCGCCATCTCCTGGTAGTCCTGGGGCCGCTGGTCCTTGTTGCGCACCAGCATCGCGATTGGCGTGCCAAGGGTGACGCCATCGAGCAGGCCGCTGAGGATCTCCACCTGGTCGTCCTCCTTGCGGGGGGTGGTGATCTTGCTCTGGCCGGGCTTGCGGCGGTCTAGGTCGGCCTGGATTGCCGCCAGGTCGAGTTCGAGCCGCGGCGGGCAACCGTCGACGACGACACCGACGCCGCCGCCGTGGGATTCCCCGAAGGTGCTGATGCGAAAGAGGTGGCCGAAGCTGCTGCCCATGGTCTGTATGCGCTGGGCCGAGCCTACAAACCGGCGACTGCCTAGCTTCAGGCGAGTACCTTTCGATTCATCCTTGCGCAAACAGGAGCGGGCGGCCCTGATTCTGCGGCGGCTCGAGGAGCTCTACCCCGAAACCCCGGTGCCCCTCGACCACAGCGATCCCTTCACCCTGCTGGTGGCGGTGCTGCTCAGCGCCCAGTGCACCGACAAGAAGGTGAATGAGGTCACCCCTGCCCTTTTCGCGGCGGGGCCGGATCCGGCGGCGATGGCATCCCTGAGCGAGGCCACGATCCTCGGCCACATCCGCCAGCTGGGGCTGGCCCGCACCAAGGCCAAGAACCTGCGGCGCCTGGCGGAGCTCCTGCTCGAACGCCACGGCGGCGT
>JBKDVK010000088.1:0-36977 GCA_046338875.1 Cyanobacteriota bacterium
TTCGGGATCCACCGAGGGCCCCGCCGCTGGCGCTGGCTCCGTTGCAGGGGCTTTCTGTTCCTTCCAGTGCTCCACATCCATGTTGGTAACAGGCGGTGCGATCAGCAGCCGATCCTCCTCGCTGCTGGGCAGGAAGCCGGCGGGAACGAGCTTGGCTTCATAGCCGGCCTGTTGGCAAAACAGTTCGACTTCGCCACGCTCGAGGGTTTCAACGCAGGGTACCGGAAAATCCTGGGCCTCCAGTAAGCCGGCGTAGCGCTCGGCATCATCAGCGGCCTCAAAAAGCAGGACTACCGTCTGACCGTTGACTTCAATGGAGTGGATGCCCTCCTGATCGCTGCCTGGATCAAAGAGAAGCACATGCACTGGCATCGCCGATTGATCTAGCAAGGGCACGGCGGAATGGTTAAGGCTGCAGGTTTAGTTTCTCATTAGCGCCCATCGCCACTAAGGATCCGTCCCAGCGGCTTCGGTCTGTAGCTCCAGTAGGCGGCGATAGAGGGCTTGTTCGGCCTCGCCGAGGCTGGCGGGGACTACGATGCGTAGTTCGACGATCTGATCACCGACCTCGTTGCCCTGGCTCAGGCCTCGGGAGCGCAGCCGTAGCAGACGGCCGCTGCTGGAGCCTGCCGGAACCTTGAGGCGCACGGGCCCATCCAGGGTGGGCACCACGGCGTGGCAGCCCAGGGCGGCTTCGGGCGCCGAGATTTCGAGGGTGAAGTGGAGGCGCAGGCCCTCGACCCTGAGCCCTTCGGGGGTGCGTACCCGCAGTTGCAAAAAGTGGTCCCTGCCGCCAGGGGCCACGCCTTCGAGGCGCAGGCGCCAGCCATCCCCTGCTCGCGGGGGCGTCCACACCTCGACCACGGTGCCATCCGGCAGGTCTAGCTCGACCCGCTCGCCATTGAGGGCCTGCTCAGGGGAGAGGGCGACGATGCTTTCCTGATCAGTATCAGCCCGTATCGGCGGTGGTGGGGCCGGGGAGGGAGTTACCGCAGCGGTGCCAAAGGGCCCCCAGCGGGGCACCCAACTGCGGGGAGTGTCCATCCCTTCAGCGGCGGGGGGCGCGTCGGGGATTGGGGCGAGGTCTTCCCAAGCCGATGGGACCGGCCGGGTGCCGAAGAGGGTATCGAGGTAATCCTGAAATTCAGGAAAACCGGTTGCAAAAGGGGCGTCTTGGTCGGCGGGCCCGGTGATCGTGCCTTCGCCGGCCTCCCAGTTCCGGCGCCGCAGGGGGTCCGAGAGAACCGCATAGGCCTCATTGACCAGCTTGAAGCGTTCTTCGGCAACAGGATCGTTGCCGTTGAGATCGGGATGCCAGCGGCGGGCCTGTTCACGAAAAGCTTGTTTGAGCAGGGCTCCATCGGCGCCGGGGGCGAGATCGAGCACCTGCCAGTAATCAACGGTGACGGCCATCAGCAAAGCGCAGTGACGTCAAGACACTCAGGGGCCATCGTTCCAGGGATCCTGGGGGCCCGGTGGACGGCGGCGGACTTCTGGACGCGTTTCTTGGTTGTTTCTGTTCCAGTCGCTGCGGGTAAGGTCACGGCGGGATGCCAAGGGTTCGCTGAGGTCCAGGCCGCCTTGATCTTGATCTCTTGGCTGTTGAAACCGTGGATCTCGATCTCGTGGATCCTGATCCCGTGGATCTTGATCTCTTGGGTCTTGAAACCGTGGGTCTCGGCTTCGACGGTCGAGATCGGGGGGGGGACGGTCGTCGGCATCACGGCGCCAGTCCCGTCGCTCTGGGGAATCAAGGGTGTCCCGATCCCAGCGTGCCGGCTGGCGCCAATCGCGGTCGGCGGCGGCGTTGTCCCAGGAATTGGGGCCAGGGGAGCGGAAACGATCTGCTCCATAGGAGGGGGTGCGGGCTGGCGTATTCCATGGATCTGAACGCCCATCCCGGTCCCAATCGTCCCAATCGTCATCGGCAAACAGTTCATCCTTGAGGGAGCCAAGGGTGTTTTTAAGGCCCTGGAGGGGACCGCCCTCGGGCCGGCGTTCACTCATCAGGCGACGGTTGAGCCCGAACAGGGCTTCCTGCAAGCCGCTGACGGCCAGCTCCAGTTCGGTGGGCTCCTCCTGGCGCAACAGATCCTGAACCTCACGGAGGGCCAGTTCGACCGCCCGTTGTTGGCGTTCAGCGCCATAGGGACCGAGTTCCAGGGCCGCATCCCGAAGCCGGCGTTCCGCTTGGGCGACCAGGGTCAGGGCCCGATTACGGCGATCGACGGAGGCCCGCTTGCGGCGATCCTCCACGGATTTCTGTTCGGCCTCCTGCAGCAGTTTCTGGATTTCGTCTTCGCTGAGATTGGAGCCGCCCTGAATACTGACGCTCTGTTGGCGGCCGGTGGTTCGGTCGGTGGCCGAAACCTGCAACAGGCCATTGGCATCGATGTCAAAGGACACCTGTACCTGGGGAACGCCGCGGGGAGCAGGCGGGATGCCGGATAGGCGGAAGCGACCAAGGGATTTGTTGTCTTCTCCCATCTGCCGTTCGCCCTGTAAGACATGGATCTCGACCGAGGACTGATTGGCTTCCGAGGTGCTGAAGACATCGGATTTGCGCACCGGAATCGCCGTATTGCGTGGAATCAGCACCTTCATCAAACCACCGATGGTTTCCAATCCCAGGGATAGGGGCGTGACGTCATTGAGCATCAAATCCCGCAACTCGCCGGTGAGGATGCCGGCCTGCACGGCAGCGCCGATGGCCACCACCTCATCGGGATTGACGGATTGACAGGGTTCCCGCGGTACCAGGGTGCGCACCATTTCCTGCACCATCGGCATGCGGGTGGCGCCGCCCACCAGCACCACATCCTCGATGGAATCGGCGCTGAGATTGGCATCCCGCAGGGCCTTCTGCACCGGCCTCAGCAGGCGGTCCAGCAGATCGGGACAGAGTGATTCAAAGGTGCTGCGCTCGAGGGTGGTTTCGATATGGAGGGGCCCTTGAGCCCCGGTGGCGATGAAGGGCAGGGAGATGGGGGTGCTGCGCACCCCGGAGAGTTCGATCTTGGCCTTCTCTGCCGCTTCGGTCAGGCGCTGCAGGGCCTGCCGGTCGCGGCGCAGGTCGATGCCGTTTTGGGTTTGAAAGGCATCGGCCAACCAGTCCACGATGCGTCGATCCCAGTCGTTGCCCCCCAGCTGGGTGTCACCACTGGTGGCTTTGACGTCAAATACACCGTTGGCGATGCGCAGGACTGATACATCAAAGGTGCCGCCGCCAAGATCAAAGATCAGCACCCGCTTGACGGCGCTGCGATCGAAGCCGTAGGCCAGGGCGGCCGCCGTGGGCTCGTTAAGAATGCGCTCAACCGTGATGCCGGCCAGGCGTCCGGCGTCACGGGTGGCCTGGCGTTGGGCGTCGTTGAAGTAGGCGGGCACCGTAATCACCGCCGCCTCCACCGGTTCGCCCAAGTAGGTGCTGGCATCGTCGATCAGCTTGCGCAGCAGGCTGGCAACCAATTCTTCGGGGGCGTATTCCCTTTCGGTGACGGGACAGACCACCCGCACGTTGCCTTGGTCGTTGGCCCGCACCGTGAAGGGCACCGCCAGGCTGCCTTCTTCGAGTTCATCCCAGCCCCGGCCCACGAAGCGTTTGAGGTTGGCGAAGGTGTTGCGGGGGTTCAGGACTAGCTGGCGCCTGGCCAGCTGACCGACCAGCAGCTCCTGCTCGCGGTTGAAACCGACCACCGAGGGGGTGGTGCGGCCGCCCTCGGCATTGGCGATGACCTGGGGCCTACCGCCCTCAAGAACAGCCACCACAGAGTTGGTGGTGCCCAGGTCGATTCCGACAATGCGCCCCATGCCTTTCTTGGTGAAACCCGTAATCAAGCGCAACGCTACTGGGCAGAGCTGCAGGGGTTAAACAGACCTTAAACGGCCTGAGCCGGTCCCTGTCTAAGTTCTTAGGCAGAAAAACTGCTTTTTTAACCGAAACAGCGTGATTGCTCCCCAAATCCTTCAGATGAGCGCCGCATGACCAGTTCCACTAAGGCTGAAGCCTTTACTTTGCGCCGAAGGCCCCCCTTAGAAAAATTGATCGACAATGGCTTTCGCCAGTCAACAATTTTAATGGCGGCCACGGTGGCCTTTGTGTTGCTGGCTATTTTTGCCACGGTATTTCTCGGAGCCAGGGAGGCGATCAGCACGTTTGGCTTGAAATTTCTTACCACTTCGGCCTGGGATCCGGTGAACGAACGCTATGGAGCATTCACCGCCATCTACGGCACGCTTGTGTCATCCCTACTGGCCTTGCTGCTGGCGGTTCCCCTGGGCATCGGTACAGCAATCTTCATTACCGAGGATCTGCTACCCAGTCGCCTACGCGATTTGATCGGCATGATGGTGGAGCTGCTTGCGGCCATTCCCTCGGTGGTGCTTGGCTTGTGGGCGATATTTGTGATGGAGCCTGCAATTCGTCCGGCCCTGGTCTTCTTACACAAAACCTTGGGCTGGTTACCATTCTTCTCGACGGTGCCCCAGGGTCCTGGCATGGCACCGGCGATTTTGATTCTGGTGGTAATGATTTTGCCAATCATCACTTCGATTGCCAGAGATGCCCTAAATCAAGTTCCTATCGAGCTGCGTCAAGGAGCCTATGGCATTGGAACCACTCGCTGGGGAGCAATTTTCAACATTATTTTACCTGCGGCAATTTCGGCCATTGCAGGTGGTGTGATGCTTGGCTTAGGGAGGGCGATGGGCGAAACAATGGCGGTGACGATGATTATTGGTAATGCTCTCAATTTTAACATTTCGTTGTTGGCACCCGGAAACACAATTTCCTCAATGCTCGCCAATCAATTTGGTGAAGCTGATGGTATTCAGGTTTCAGCTTTGATGTACGCAGCCCTGATTTTGATGTTTCTTACTTTTGCCGTCAACATCTTGGCCCAGTGGGTCGTTCGTCGTTTGAGTCTCCGTTACTGATTGAAACCTATGGCTATTCCAATCGCTAATTCTGGCCCCGAATCTGTCTCTGGGTTCAAACGGGGCTCATTATTTTTCAAACCTAACCTGGCCCGTAACCGTTTCAATGTTTTATTCAATGGTATTGCTGGCATCTTTGCCACAATAGCTGTTCTGCCCCTTTTTCTGGTGCTGGCTTATGTCCTGTTCAAGGGCGGCAGCCTGTTGCGGCCTGGTCTGTTTACCCAGTTGCCCCCAGCCCCTGGGTTGAGCGGCGGAGGTATAGGCAATGCCATTCTGGGCACCTTGCTGGTGACCCTGTTGGCCTCCCTGATCGCCATCCCGGTGGGGGTGGGCGGTGGTATTTATTTGGCGGAGTATTCGCGCAAAGGCTGGTTTGCCCAGTTCGTCCGCTTTGGCAATGATGTATTGGCTGGAGTGCCATCGATCATCAGCGGTGTTTTTGTTTACGGCGCCATCGTGGCGACCAGGGTCTTCTTCAATCAAAGCTATAGCGCCTTGGCCGGTGGTATCGCCCTGGCGGTTTTGATGTTGCCGACGGTGATCAAGACCACCGATGAGGGCCTGAGGCTTGTCCCAAACGACCTGCGCCTCGGGGCCTACGGGATCGGTGCCTCACGCTTTGTCACCATTACCCGCATCACCTTGCCCGCCGCCTTGACCCCGATTGCCACTGGCATGGTGCTTGCCATCGCCCGGGCGGCGGGTGAAACGGCACCACTGATTTTCACCGCCCTGTTCTCTCCGTTCTGGCCCGAGGGAATTTTCAATACCATTGCCACGATGTCGGTGTTGATATTCAATTTTGCCATCATGCCGTATGAGGCCCAAAACCAACTGGCTTGGGCGGCATCCTTCGTGTTGGTGATAATGATTCTTCTGGCTAATTTGCTGGCTCGTAAGCTGGCTGCACGCACCAAGGCCTAGCGATCCCTCTCTTTCCTCCAGCCTGCTCCCATCCTTTCTACCCAGGACCATGACATTCACTACACCGGCGCGCGGCGACCAGAATCTTGCCTCCAACTCGGGCATCATCTGCATGTCCTTGCAGAATGTTTCCATCTCCTATGGAAGCTTTGAGGCTGTCAAGAATGTGTTTCTCGATATTCCCCATGGCAAAGTCACGGCGTTCATTGGGCCTTCCGGCTGTGGAAAATCCACTGTGCTGCGTGCCTTGAACCGCATGAACGATTTGATTCCGGGCTGCAGCTTGAAGGGTCGGGTGATTTTTGATGGCCACGATCTTTACGATCAGCGCGTCGACCCGGTGGAGGTGAGGCGCCGGATTGGCATGGTGTTTCAGAAGCCCAATCCCTTCCCCAAGAGCATCTACGAGAACATCGCTTTTGGTGCCCGCATCAATGGTTATCGCGGTGATATGGATGAGTTGGTGGAGCGCTCGCTTCGCAAGGCGGCGGTTTGGGACGAATGTAAGGACAAGTTGCGCGAAAGCGGTTTTTCACTCTCGGGCGGCCAACAGCAGCGCCTCTGCATCGCCCGGGCCATTGCCACGGAGCCTGAGGTGATTTTGATGGATGAACCTTGCTCAGCCCTCGATCCGATTTCCACTCTGAAAATTGAGGAGACGATGCATGAACTCAAGAAAAATTACACGATTATTATCGTTACCCACAACATGCAGCAAGCGGTGCGGGTGGCGGACATGACCGCTTTCTACAACGCCGAAGCTGTTGAAGGGGGGTCGGGCAAGGTGGGCTATCTCGTTGAATTTGCCCCAACAGAAAAAATCTTCAACGCTCCCGCCGAGCAGGCCACCATGGATTATGTCAGCGGCCGTTTCGGTTGATCAAGCCTACGGGCCCTAGGTTCTCAAGGGCCCGACCCATAGGACCATAGGCGATCTGTATCAATTCCTGATCTCATAAAAAAAACCGGCCCTAGGGCCGGTTTTGCTGACGGAGAGGGAGGGATTCGAACCCTCGATAAAGTTGCCCCTATACAGCATTTCCAGTGCTGCGCCTTCGACCACTCGGCCACCTCTCCAGGGGCAAATGGGGCAAGTGTCAATGTAGCAGCAGCCCCATCCAGCTTTTGCGATGACTACGCCATGACCCCCAGTCACGCTGTCACGGTCCACTGGCGCCAGGCCGGCCGGGTGATTCGCTTGGAGGTCCCCGAAGGGGATTACATCATGCAGAGCTTTGAGGCCCAGGGCGAACCCCTGCCCTTCAGTTGCCGCAACGGCTGCTGCACCGCCTGTGCCGTGCGGGTGCTGGCCGGGGCCATCGATCAGCGGGAGGCTTTGGGCCTGTCCCGGGAGCTGCGCCAGCAGGGTTACGGCCTGCTCTGCGTGGCCCGGGCTCTGGGGCCCTTGGAGGTGGAGACTCAAGACGAGGACGAGGTGTATGAACTGCAGTTCGGCCGCTATTTCGGCCGGGGGCCCGTGCGGCCCGGCCTGCCCCTCGACGACGAATAACTGCCGCTTCTGTGATGCCTTCCCTTTCTGATACGGCCCTCCTGGACTCGGGCCTGGATCCTCAAGCGATCCAGGCTCTGGCGGCCGTGGCGCGGCGAGCCGCGTTGGCTGGTGCCCAGCCGCTGCGCCAACTGTTTGGCCAGCTCGAATCGGTGCGGGCCAAAGGCCTCGCCGGCAATCTGGTCACCGAAGCCGACCTGGCCGCTGAGGCCGCCGTCCTGGCGGTGCTGCGCCAAGAAACCCCCCAGGTGCCTGTCCTGGCCGAAGAAGGGGGCCGGCTGGCTGGTGTTGGTCCCCTGGAATGGTGTGTGGATCCCCTCGATGGCACCACCAACTACGCCCATGGCTTTCCTTTTTTCGGTACCTCGGTGGGCCTCACCTGGCAGGGCAAGCCGCTCCTTGGTGCCATCGCCCTGCCGATGGGCGATGAGCTGTTCTGGGCGGCCCCGGGCCTGGGTTCCTGGTGCAACGACACCCGCCTGCAGGTGAGTGGCTGCCAGAAGCTGGAGGACGCGCTCTTGGCGACCGGTTTTGCCTACGACCGCATCGACCGCCTCGACAACAACTACGCCGAATTCGCCCATTTCACCCATCGCAGCCATGGGGTGCGCCGGGCCGGTGCCGCCGCCCTCGACCTGGCCTTCGTGGCCTCCGGCCGCGTTGATGGCTACTGGGAACGGGGCCTGCAGCCCTGGGATCTGGCCGCCGGTGTGGTGCTGGTGGAGCAGGCCGGTGGCCTGGTCTGTGGCTATGGCGGAGAACCCCTTGACATGGCCAGTGGCCGGGTGGTGGCCTGTGCCCCTGGACTGCAACAGCCGATGCTGGCGGCTTTGGCGACTTGTCGCCCCCTCAGCGGCGCCAGTTACGGCGCCCCCGAATTGGACGTCCCTTCTTGAACTGAGCGCATGGCTTTGCAACCCGCCGCTGGCGCCCGTGATCTGCATCCCCGCGATGTGGAGAGCAACCGCCGTCTCTGCGATCTCCTGGCCCAGGCCTATCGCCTCTGGGGTTACGAGGAAGTGACGCCGCCCACGATCGAAACCCTGGAGACCCTGGAGGCCGGAGGCGCGATCAGCGGCCGGGAGTTGGTGCGTTTGGTGGCGGACCAACCCCTGGGTCTGCGGCCTGAGCTGACTGCCTCGATTGCCAGGGCTGCCAGCACCCGCTTGCGCCACCGCCCCCGCCCCCTGCGGCTTTGGGCCACAGGCACCACCTTTCGCAGCAGTACCGATGACGGGGGCGGTCTGCGCATCGAAGAGCGCCTGCAAAGCGGTGTGGAGCTTCTGGGGGACGGCTCGGCTGCGGCGGACACCGAGTTGATCCACCTGCTGCTGGCGGCTGCGGCCACCCTGGGCCTGCAGGAGCGCCACCGGCCCACCCTTTTGGTGGGGCACCACGGCCTTTTAGGGGCCCTGCTGGCGGACATTGCCAGTGATCAAAGGCCACTGGCGCGCCGGGCCCTCACCGGCTACGACCCCCTGGCGATCGAAGCCTTGGCGGTGCCGGAGGTCCAGCGGCGCCGCTTGCAGGCCTTGCTGCGACTGCGGGGAGAAGCCAGCAGTGTGCTTTACCAAATCGAGCAATGGCTGGGGCCGGTGCCCCTGATTGCCAGCCTGTCCGCCACCTTGGCCAGCGTCGGGCCCGCCGCCGAGAGCATGGGCCTGCGGTTACAGCTTGATCCCAGCTTTCAGCCCCACTTCGATCTCTATGACGGCCTGGTTTTGAAGCTGGTTTGCCAGGGCGGCGAGGCACCGGTGGCCATTGCCAGCGGTGGTCGCTACGACGGCCTGGTGAGGCGTTTTTGCACCGACCCCCTCCAAGGGGCTGGCACCGGCTTCGGCTTTGACATCGGGGCGATCCGCGAGCTGCTGCAGGCCACCTCTGGCCCCACCGTCCCCGCCAGGCCCTGGCTGGTGGCGGTGGCGACGGCGGCGGACCTGCCCCGGGCCCTGGAGCGACTGGCCGAATGCCATGGCCGGGGTGAGGCGGCCGAGCTGTGTCACCAGGTTTGTGCCGATGGCGCCGAGGCCGAGCGCATCGCCAACGAGCGGGGCTGCTGTGGTGCGCTCTATCTGGCGGCATCTCCTTAGGATCCGCCCAGCTTCCGCCGCGCCATGGCCCACACCATCGTCACCGAGATCTGCGAGGGGGTGGCCGATTGCGTGGATGCCTGTCCGGTGGCTTGCATCCATCCCGGTAAGGGGGCCAACCGCAAGGGCACGGGTTTTTATTGGATCGATGCCGACACTTGCATCGATTGCGGCATCTGCCTGCAGGTCTGCCCGGTGGCGGGGGCGATCTTGCCGGAAGAGCGGCCTGAACTGCAGCGCCGTGCCGGTTGAGCGCCGTACCGTCGTAGGTACTGGCTTTGGCTGCCATCGGCCTTAGGGCAAGCCTCGGCCTTAGGGCAAGCCTCCGCCATAGGGCACGCCACTACCTCGACGGCAGGGTGGAAATCCGGACTTGGCCTAGCCCCATACCCTTATTGCAAAGTGGGTTGACGCCGTAACCGACGCAAAGTGCTTCAAAGCGAACAGGGTCAGATTCAGATCCACACCGAGAACATCTTCCCGATCATCAAGAAGGCCGTTTATTCAGGCCACGAAGTTTTCTTGCGCGAGCTGGTCAGCAATGGTGTCGATGCCATCAGCAAGCGGCGCATGGCGGCCATGGCTGGGGATTGCAGCGAAGGCGAGGAGGGAAGAATTCGCATCCATATCGATCGCGAGGCCAAAACATTGACCATTAGTGATAATGGCATTGGCATGAGCGCAGATGAGGTTAAGCGCTATATCAATCAGGTGGCTTTTTCTAGTGCCGAAGAATTCTTAGAAAAGTACAAGCGCGAGACCGATGCAATTATTGGTCACTTCGGTCTCGGTTTCTATTCCAGCTTTATGGTCGCCCGCCAGGTTGATCTGATCAGCCTCAGTGCCAGGCCCGATGCGGAGGCGGTGCGCTGGAGTTGTGATGGATCCCCAAATTTTTCTTTGCAGGGTGCCGAGCGCAGCGAGGCGGGCACCGATGTGGTGCTGCACCTGCAAGAAGAAGAACTGGAATATATCGAACCTGCCCGTATTCGCAGTCTGATTACCACCTACTGCGACTTCCTGCCGGTGGCGGTGGAGCTGGAAGGCGAAACGATCAACAAGCGGGAAGCTCCTTGGCGCAAGAGTGCCCGAGACTTGAGCAAGGATGATTATATAGAGTTTTATCGCTATCTCTACCCCTTCCAGGGCGATCCCCTGTTCTGGGTGCATCTCAATACTGATTATCCTTACACCCTCCAGGGTATTTTATATTTTCCCCGCCTCAGCGGTCGTTCCGACTGGGAAAAAGGTGAGATCAGGCTTTATTGCAACCAGGTATTTGTTAGCGATTCGATCAAGGAGGTGGTGCCCCGCTATCTGCTGCCCCTGCGCGGTGTAATCGATTCGCCAGACATTCCCCTCAACGTCAGCCGCAGTGCCCTGCAAACCGACCGGCGGGTGCGCTCCATCGGGGGGTTCGTGGCCCGCAAGGTGGGGGATCGGCTTAAAGAGTTGTACCGCCAGGAGCCGGCCCGCTACGCCGAGATCTGGGACGCCATCGCTCCCTTCATCAAGGTTGGCGCCATGGAGGACGACAAGTTCGCCGACCAGGTGGGCGACCAGGTGTTGTTCGGCACCAGCGCCGCTCCCCAGATTGCCGACGCCAACAACACAGACACCGGCGCCGATGGCGATAGTCCGGCTGCTGAGGCCCACGCCGATCCAATCGCCTGGGGTGACAAGGCCTACACCACCCTGGCGGGGTATCGGGGACGGCTGGGGGCCGACAACGCCAACCGCATTCTTTATTGCACCGATGAGGCGGGCCAGGCGGGAGCCTTGGCGTTGTGGAAAAGCCAGGGCGCCGAAGTGCTCCTGGCCGACAGCTTTATTGACACCCAATTCTTGCCCTGGCTGGAATCCCGCCACGGCGAGCTGCGTTTCCAGCGGGTCGATGCCGAGCTGGACGCCAGCCTGCAAGAAAACGAAACCGGCCTCACCGACGCCGAGGGCAAGGACGACAACGACAACCTGCGCGACCTGTTCAAGCAGGCCCTTGCCGATGACCGCATCACCATCCAGGTGCAGTCCCTCAAGGGCGATGAGGCACCGGCGGCACTGATTCTGCTGCCCGAGCAGATGCGCCGCCTCAACGACATGGGAGCCCTGATGGAGCAACGTCTGCCTGGCCTGCCCGACCACCATGTTCTGTTGGTGAATCGCCGTCACCCCTTGGTGGCTGGGTTGCTGAAGCTTTCCCGGGGTGCGGTGCTGACCACTGGGGCGGGTTCGGGCGGATCCCCCAGCCAACAACTGGCCAGCGATCTGGGCCGCCACGTTTATGACATGGCCCGTCTGGCGGTAGGCGGAATGGCTCCCGAAGATCTAGCTGGCTTCCAGCAACGGGGCACCAGCGTGATGGGTCAGCTGATGCAGCGCACGCTTTAGCTGCCCTCCCTTGCCATTTGGTAAAGTCTCAAATTCTTGGCCGTTTCTGGGCCTTAGCCGTTTTTTCCTGTCATGTCCCGCGTCTGTGAACTCACCGGTAAGCGTGCCAACAACGGCATGGCCGTCAGCCACTCCCATGTCCGCACCAAGAAGCTGCAGCAGGTGAATCTGCAATATCGGCGCCTTTGGTGGGCCGAGGGCAATCGCTTCGTCAATCTGCGGGTCTCCACCAAAGCCCTGCGGACCATCCAGAAACTCGGCCTGGGTCGTTATGCCCGCGAACTGGGCGTGGATCTGCGCCGTTTCTGAATTCCATCCCCCTCTTTTGCGGACTCCTTTGATGCGCCGCCGTCAGTTACTTGGTCTTGCTGCTTCTGCCCTTCCCTTTGGCCTGGTGCTGGCCTGGGCAGTTGCTCCGGCCGAGGCCATCGGTGGCGTGCTTCCTGAGCTTGACAAGCTCGCTCCTTCATTTGAACTCGATGGGGTGGCGCCTCCACGGGGAGGCCTGTCCACCAAAGACGATGCCAGCCCCATCCTTGTGCGCCTGAGTAACTCAGACTTTCAGGGACGCTGGCTAGTGCTTTATTTCTATCCCAAGGATTTCACCAGCGGCTGCACCCTGGAGGCCCGATCTTTTCAGGCGGCCCTAGCCGACTTCCGGCGACTCGGCGCCGACGTGGTTGGTGTTAGTGCCGATGCGGCCGACGCCCATATTTCCTTCTGTGCCTCCGAGGGATTGACCTATCCCCTGCTATCCGATCCCGGCGGCAACGTTAGTCGTGCCTATGGCTCCTGGCTGGCGCCCTATTCCCAGCGCCACACCTTTTTGATTGACCCCAATGGCCAACTTCGGGCCCGCTGGCTGGGGGTGCGGCCCCTGGGCCATGGCCAGGAAGTGCTGGCCGAATTGCAACGGCTGCAGCAACTAGCGACCAGCCCAGGATGACCCCCGCCAAGGTCCCGTTCGGCCTGCATCAATCCCCTGACCTCACCCGTCATCGATTGGTGCTTGCTGCCTTTGCCGTCTTGGCGTCGCTGTGGGCCTTGCCGCGACTTGCCCCGGCCCTTGCCGCTGCGGCCTCGGGCCGGGCCAGCCTGCATGTGCTGGCGGTGGCCGATACGGGCAGTGGCAATCGTCACCAGATGGCGGTGGGCCAGCAGATGGCATTGCTGAACCGGCGCCAGCCGGTGGACCTGGTGCTGCTGGCAGGCGACAACGTTTATCCCGATGGCGATCCGGCCCAGTTGGATCGGCTCTTTGTCAAGCCTTATCAGCAGCTGCTGGCCACCAAGGTGCCTTTTTTTGCGGTGCTCGGCAATCACGACATTCGCACCCGCAATGGTGAGGGTCAGGTGGCCTATCCGGCTTTTGGCATGGGGGGCCGCTGGTACAGCCTGCGGCGCGGACCCGTGGAATTCTTCATGTTGGACACCAACGTCAACGCGGCTTGGCAGCAGCAACTGCCCTGGCTGACAGCAGCCCTGGCCCGCAGTACGGCCCCCTGGAAAGTGGTGGTGGGCCACCACCCGCTCTACTCAGCAGGCTTTTACGGCAACGATGGGGCTGGTATTGCCCGCCTGACGCCATTGTTCAAGCGCTATGGCGTGCAGCTTTATATCAATGGTCATGACCATAACTACGAGCGCACCCGGCGCATCAATGGCACCACCTATCTGACGGTGGGCGGAGGTGGAGCTTACCTACGACCGGTGCTGCCTAATCGGAACACGGCCTACGCCACCAGCCAGTACAGCTTTGCTGCGCTCAATATTGAGCCTAAAAAACTGCGCCTTGAAGGCTGGAATGCCGAGGGTCAGCGGATCGATCAGGCGGTGTTGTCCGTAGCCCCTGACTGATTGCCGTGGCTGCTCCAGGGTCGGCTCCTGGACCAAGGGGCTGGCTCAAGCAGCTGGCTCCTGGACCAAGGGACTGGCTCAAGGGATGTTTCGGTCTTGGGCCCATGGACTTTGGTCAACAAGCGTGCGCCTGGGCCCTGCCACTTAGTTGCAAGGGTTGGGTTGTCGCCGTGCTTTGCCGCCCTTTCCCCGCTGCGTCGCTGGTTGCCAGGGGTCGCCTGGTCATACCATCCTGGCGGCAAGGGGGGTCAGCGATTGAGCATCTATACTCATTGCCCTGGCCGTAGGTGCTTTAGTAACGGAAATTCATTTTTCTTGACATGACCCTTCAACCTGGAGATTTGATCAGCATTAGCCAACAACCAGGCACCACCTATCAGGTGGTCAATTTCGACGATTTCTCCGATTGTGTCTGGGTGCGGCGCTGGCCGCTTGATGCCCGCAGTTCAGCCACCTTTGCTGTCCATGGCAGTGAGATCAGGCCCCAGGTGGCGGAGCTAGGTAGATGATTCCCCCAGTGACCACCGTGCTGAACCGCCTGCTCTTCTCTGTATGGAGAGTTGCCCTGTTGGCAGGGTTGGTGGCCAGTATCGCCGAGTTCTACATGATGGAAATCGGCTCATCCTGAAATCCCAGGGCGCCCAGAATCGGCTACGGGTGGGGGTGTCGTTCGGCTTCCCCTGCCCTGCTCGTCTCCGCCGCAGACCTGCCCCGAAAGAGATACAAAACCGATTCCCTTGGGCTTGTCCCTGCTTGCCATTGCTTTGCCATGGCGCCACAGTCAGGGTAATCCGTTGCCCCAGAGTCCCGGCCATGGTCAGCGCCCCGATCACGCGCAATCCCCCCTGCTTCGAGCAATCCGGCCTGACCTACAGGCCGGCCGCGCACCGTTTCCACAGCCAGAACCCTTGGCTTGATAGTTGGCACAGCTTCAGTTTTGCCGGCCATTACGACCCTGAGTGGAGTGGTTTTGGTCCTTTGCGGGTGATCAATGAGGACCGCATTCAGGCTGGCAACGGTTTTGGCATGCATCCCCATGCCGACATGGAGATCATCACTGTGATGCTGGCGGGTGAATTGCACCACCAGGATTCGATGGGCCACAGCCAAGCCTTGCGCTGCGGTGAGGTGCAGAGGATGACTGCCGGCAGCGGCATCGTGCATAGCGAAACCAACCCTTCGGCTTCCCCCTGCCACCTGCTGCAGATCTGGATCGAGCCGAGTGGCAAGGGTCTTTGCCCAGATTACGAACAGAAACCCTTCGTGATCGACCGGGATTGGACGTTACTGATCGATCCTCAGGGCCAGCGGGGGGCCATGGCCATCAACAGGCCCGTGCGGCTCTGGCGGGTCCGTGCTGGCGCCGGCCAAGAGCTTGCTTGTCCGGTGGCACCTGATGCCCAAGGCTGGATCCAGATGATTGCGGGCGAACTACTGGCGAGGGATGTTGCTCTAGCTGAGACGCCTGCGAATCAGACGCCTGCAGGTGCCGTGCTCCCAAGCCAGGGCTTCCAGGGCGAGGCCGAGGCTGACACCCGGGCAGCAATCGCGGTGGGCTCGATAGTTGGTGTGTTGGGCCAGGGTGACGGGCTTGGTTTTGCCCCCGGCAGAGCGATTTCCCTCGAGGCCGGCGATCAGGGCGCCGACCTGCTGCTGTTTGAACTGCGCTGAGATACGGGACTAGGGGCGAGGCTGCAGGTCGGTTTTTTTCAAGCCGCCCCTGGTCCGGCGCCGCCGCTGCCAAGATCAGCCATCGGCGGCCCTTGGCTGTCCCACCCCAAGGGTTCATGAGCACCGAACCAGGCCTTTCGCCCCCGCCCGGCCCCCTCACCCATCTCGATGGGGCCGGCGCCGTGCGCATGGTGGAGGTGGGCGATCGGCCCGCCACGGTGCGCCAGGCCGTGGCGGAAGGTTATTTGCGCATGGCCCCGGCGGTGTTGGCGCTGGTGCTGGAGGGCAGGGCACCCAAGGGGGATGTGCTGGCCGTAGCCCGGGTGGCGGCGATTCAGGCGGCCAAGCGCACCTCGGAATTGATTCCCCTCTGCCATCCCCTGCCCTTGAGCGGCGTCCAGGTGCTGATCGAAGCGGCCACTGATGGCAGCGGCTTGCGCCTCGAAGTCGCCGCCAGCACCACGGCCCCCACCGGCGTCGAGATGGAGGCCCTGACGGCCGTCAGCGTCGGTTTGCTCACCCTCTACGACATGGTGAAAGCGAGCGATCCGGCGATGGTGCTAGGGCCTGTGCAGTTGCTGCGCAAGTCGGGCGGCCGCTCGGGGCTTTGGGCGCGCCAGAGCCAGCCGAGCGATGCCAGTAACGCTGCCGCCAGCCATGGCTGAGCCTTTCCCCCCCGAAGGTCTTCCCCTGGAGGAGGCCCGCCGCCGGGTGCTCAGCAGCCTCCAACCGCTTGTCGGCAGCGAAAGCGTGACCCTGCTGGCGGGCCTCGACCGGGTGGCGGCGCTGCCGGTGCGGGCCAGCGCGGCGGTACCGGGTTTTCTTGCCGCCATTCTAGATGGCTATGCCGTCAGCGATGAGCTTCCGCCTGCTGTGGGGCGCCAATGGTCCGTGGTAGGTCGCTCAGCTCCAGGCCTTCCCTTCCCAGACACCCTGCAGGCTGAACAGGCGATTCGCATCCTCACCGGTGCCCCCTTGCCCCCTGGGGCCGTCCGGGTGTTGGCCCAGGAGCTGGTGCGGCGCGAGGCGGAGGTCATCCAGCTCATCGCCGCAGCGGGTCCGGCCCGTTGGATTCGCCCGGCCGATGAGGAAGGGGCCCAGGGGGACCTGCTGGTGGCCGCAGGCCATCGCCTCGGGCCTGCCGATCTGGGGCGCCTGGCCGGATGCGGTGTCGAACGCCTCGAGGTGGTTAAACGCCCCCGATTGGGCTTATTGATAAGTGGTGATGAACTGGTGGCGCCAGGCTGCCAACGGGCCTTCGGCCAAATTTGGGAAAGCAATGGCACCCTGTTGGCGGCGTTGCTGCTGCGGCTGGGTTACCCCGTGGCAGCCACCCGCTGGGAGCCCGATGAGCCCAGGCGCCTGGGCCAAGCCCTTGATGACCTCGCCAGCGTCTCGGATGTGGTGGTGAGCACCGGTGGGGTTTCGGCTGGAGACAGTGATTGGATTCGCCCCTTGCTGGCCGAGCGGGGCCGGGTTGACTTCTGGAAATTGTTTCTGCGTCCCGGGCGTCCCTTCGCCTTTGGCCACCTGGGTGCGGTGCCCTTGTTCGGCCTGCCCGGTAATCCGGTGGCCGCCGCAATCACCGCCTTGGAATTGCTCTGGCCAGCCCTGCAACACCTGGAGGGTGCCGAGCCCGAAATCCCCCTGCGGCTGCGGGTAACCCTGGCCGATCGCTGCGAGCGTCGGCCCGGTCGGCCGGAGTTGGCCCGGGCCCGCCTGGAGGTGGATGGGGAGGGCCTCCCCCTGGCGCGGCTGGAGGGCAGCCAGGCCTCCTCCCGCATCGGCTCGTTGCAGGGGGCCGATTTGCTGTTGGAGATTCCAGCATCAGCCGCCACCCTCGAGCCCGGCATTCAGCTCTGGGCCCGGCTCCTGCGGCGACCCTTGTTCTGAGGCGCTCACTGTGCTGTGGCGGACCCTGTTTTAAGGCGGTCCCTGATTGAAAAGAGTGGCCTGGCCGGGCGGCGGCGGCCCAGTCTCAGAGGGGAGTGTTTCCTGCCACCCAGTGGCCGCAGCCGTTGACCCATTCCCGTTTCCAGAACGGCGCCTCATGTTTGAGCGTTTCGAGCACCTCCTGGCAACAGCGCAGGGCTGGCCCGCGCCGATCCGCCGCAACCGCCACCATCACGATGGTCTCTTCAGGTTTGAGACGGCCGACACGGTGCCTCACCAGCACTGCAGCCACCCCGTGCTGCTGCGCCAGGGCCTGACTGATCGCCACGATCCGACGTTCAGTCATGCCCGGATAGTGCTCCAGCTCCAGCGCCTCCAGGGGGGCGCCATCTGATGCCACCGGCCGCACCCGACCGATGAAGTGGGCTTCGGCCGCAGCAATCGCTGCCGGTCCCTTGCTCAAAAGGGCTTGCCAGGCTTCGAGGCTGGGCAGGGGATCGAAGGGGCTGGTCAGCAGCTCCACATCCACCAGAACGGGGAGAGGGGGGGGAGCCACGCCTCAGCCCCCACTGATCGGCGGCAGGAAGGCGAGTTCGTCACCGCTGCCCAAGGGGGTGTCGAGGGCGGCAAATTCATGGTTGATCGCCACTCGCACCGTGGCGGGGGGAGCGGTGCCACCGAGGTTCAACAACTTCCACACCGCCGCTGCGGTCATGCCGCTTTGGTGGACCAGGCTCCGTTCCTGCCAGCCAGCCTCCTCCCGCAGACTTGCGAACAGACGTACCCGCAGTTCCCCAGACGTCATGGCTTTACCCCACGCAAGCCCACCGCATCAGTCTGCCGTTTGCGGCCCCCTACCCCCGCAGTCTCCACTTGGACGCTCAAAATGGTTACTCAGCGCCGGGAAGCGATCGTGGGTCTTGCTATCGCCCTACTCACGGTCTCGGACCGTCGCAGCCTCAATGACGATCCCTCCGGTGATGCCCTCCAGCAACGCCTGCTGGCGGACGGCCATCAGCTGGCCGAGCGGCGCCTGGTGCCCGACGACCGCTACCGCATCCGCGCTGAGCTGAGTCGCTGGATCGCCGATCCCGCCGTGCAGGTGGTGCTCAGTAGCGGCGGCACGGGTTTGACGGGGCGCGATGGCACTCCTGAAGCGGTTGCTCCCTTGCTGGACAAGACCATCGACGGCTTCGGCGAACTGTTCAGGGTGCTTTCCTTTGAGACGATTGGTACCAGCGCCCTGCAGAGCCGTTGTCTGGCTGGGGTAGCCAACGGCACCATCGTGTTCGTTCTGCCCGGTTCCCTGGATGCGGTGCTGACGGGCTGGGATCGGCTCATCCGCGCCCAGCTGGATGCCAGCTGTCTTCCCTGCAACTTGGTGCAGCTTCTGCCCCGCCTCGGCGAAGACCCGAATCAGCCGCCCAGATAAGCCATTTCCGCGTGGGGCGACAGGCTTACCTGGGAGGTGGCCTTGGCCCTCAGCTCAGCCCGTTCCTCGCTGTAGCGATCGCTGCGCGAGTGCCAGAGCTCGGCCAGGGCAAGGCGCAGGTCGGCCGCTTGGGGTCTGGGCCTAAGCCAGGGCCGCAGGTCCGTGCCGGTGCTGGCAAAGAGACAGGCAAACGCCAAGCCCTCGGCGGTGATGCGCAGGCGATTGCAGTCGCCGCAGAAGGGTTCGCTGATCGCGGCGATGGTGCTGATCGGCGGGGCAACAGGGGACCCCGGCCCACCTCCATCGCGATAGCGCCAGCGCCGGTGGGTGGCGTTGGCTTCCCGCTGCAGGGGCTCCAGGGGCCATTGGTTGTGAATGCGGGAGACCATGGTGGCGGCAGTCACCACTTGGTCTGGTTGCCAGCCGTTGCGGTTGCCCACATCCATGAATTCGATCAAACGCAATTCCAGCCCCCGTTGACGGGCCAGGGAGGCCAGGGGAAGCACCTGGTCCTCGTTGACGCCGCGTTGAATCACGGCATTCAGCTTCAAGCCACCCCGGGTCGGATCAAAGCCCGCCGAGCGGGCATGTTCAATGGCGGCAAGGACCTGCTCCAGCACCAGGCCGCCATCGCGGCGGCCACTCATCCGCGCCACGCTGTTGGCATCGGTGCCATCGAGACTGAGGGTGACAGTGTCGAGCCCGGCTTTGCGCAGGGCCTTGGCCCGTGCGGCCGAGAGCAGCTGCCCGTTGCTGGTGAGGGCGATGCGCCGCAAACGGGGCCGGAGCGGTTGCAGCGCCATGATCAAGTGCTCCAGGTCGGCATCCAGCAGCGGTTCGCCACCGGTCAAATGCAGGGTGTGGGCGCCCAGATCGACGCTGGCGGCCACCAGCTCCCGCCTTTCCTCCAGCCCCAGCATCCCGGCAGGATCCTTGCTCTCGGGGAGGCAATAGGGACAATTCAGGTTGCAACGTGCCGTCAGGGACAGGCGCACCACCCCAAGGGGGCGGCCGAGACGGTCTTGGAGGGGGGGAAGCTGCATGGCGGCAAGCTACGGCCGTTCCCTTGCCTCTGGCGTCTGCCCCCAGAGCGGGGCGACGTCCTCGGGTTGATTGGCGTTGCGCAAGGGGCCTGGGGGCAGGGCCAGCTCCTGGCAACCGACCGTGGCAATCCAGCGCTGCAACCCCCGCTCCCCCGCCGCGGTGGCTGCCCCGATCTCGGCCCGGTGGCGACGATCACTGGGGTAAACGCCCAGCAGCGGTTGGCGACGTTCCCCGTCATGGGCCACCAGGATGACGTTGGCATCGAATGGGGCGGCCACCAGGGCCGCCAGGGTCGAGGGTCGCAGCCAAGGCATGTCGACGGGGCAGAGCAGCAGCCGCTGGTTGGGGTGAAGCTCCATCAGGCGGGCAAGGGCCAACAACGGGCCTTCCCTGGGCTCCGGTTCGACCAGCAGCTCCAGGCGATCGCCCCAGCCCCAGCGCTGCGCCAACCCCAGCGCCGCCCGCTGGTGGCTTGGGCTGTGACTGACCAGGGTGACGGGCCGCTCCAGTCCTGCCAGCAACAACAAGGTGCGCTCCAACCAGGTGCCTCCATCGGGATGAGGGAGCAGGGCCTTGTCTTGACCCATGCGTCGGCTTTGACCGCCGCAAAGGCAGCAGGCCCGCAGGGTCATTGCTGGGCGGGGGGACAGAGGGATGCTTGCGATCGGCATATTCACCGTATCTGCATCTGCATTTACATCTGCATTCTTATAAAAACTCCAGGGCCAAGGCTGGTAAGCCATGCTGGGCAGGTGTTTAGGGCGATCCTGGGCCCTGCAACCGGTCTTTGGCTGCGGCCAGAGCTGCCTTGACCTGTCGCGCCGATGGCTGTCGATTCCACCTCCCCAAGTCGACCGATCCGATCGGTTTGCCCCTATTGCGGCGTCGGTTGCGGGCTGCAGATGTTGCCGCCTGCCGCCGCCGATAACGAGAACGGGGAGAAGCCCCTGCCCTGGGGCACCCGGGGGGACCGGCAGCATCCTTCCAGCCTGGGCCAAGTGTGCATCAAGGGCGCCACGGTCGGGGAGACCCTCGATCAAGAGCGCCTTCTCTTTCCCGCCTATCGCGCCGGATTGGACCAGCCCTTCGAGCGCATTGGCTGGGAGCAAGCCTTTGATTTGCTCACGGCCCGCATTAACACCACCCTCAAAGAGCGCGGACCTTCGGCGATCGCAATCTATGGCAGTGGCCAGTTCCATACCGAGGATTACTACATCGCCCAGAAGCTGCTTAAGGGGGCGATTGGCAGCAACAACTTCGATGCCAACTCACGCCTTTGCATGAGTTCTGCGGTGTCCGGCTATGCCCGCAGCCTGGGTTCCGATGGCCCGCCCTGCTGCTACGAAGACATCGATCTGGCCGATCTGGTGGTGTTGATCGGCACAAATACTGCCGATTGTCACCCGGTGTTGTTCCAGCGCCTGCTCAAGCGCAAGAAGCGCCAGGGAAGTGCCTTGAACATCATCGTGATTGACCCTCGCGCCACGGCCACAGCGGCGATCGCCGACTGGCATCTGGCCATCGCCTCGGGTACGGATCTGGCCCTGTTGCATGGCATCGCCCATCTGCTTTTGCAGGCGGGCAGTATCGATAGTTCGTTTGTGGCCACCGCCACCGAGGGCTTTGATGATTTCAAGGCCCACGTAGCCGCCTGGACGCCAGCGCGCACGGCTGCATTGTGTGGAATCCCCGAGGAGGATCTGCGGGCTGTCGCCAGCCTTTGGGCCGGCTCCAGTGCCGTGCTCAGTCTCTGGTCGATGGGACTGAACCAGCGCGTTGAGGGCACGGCCACCGTGGGCGGCTTGATCAATCTGCACTTGCTCAGTGGTCAGATAGGTAAACCCGGCTGCGGTCCCTTCTCCTTGACGGGCCAACCCAATGCCATGGGGGGTCGCGAGGCCGGCGGCCTGGCCCAGCTATTGCCTGGTTACCGCTCAGTGGCGGATGCCAGCCACCGCAGCGAGCTGGAGCAGGCCTGGGGCCTGGCACCGGGTTCCATCGCCCCTGCCCCTGGTCTTTCCGTCTGGCAACAAATTGAGGCCATGGAGGCCGGTGCCCTGGACCTCTGGTGGGTGGCGGCCACCAATCCCCTGGTCAGCCTTCCCGATCTCGAACGGGTGCGCGCCGCGGTCAGCCGTTGCCCCATGGTGGTGCTCAGTGAGGCCTACGCCGGCAGCGAAACCGCCGCCTACGCCCACCTGCTACTGCCTGCGGCCCAGTGGAGTGAAAAGCAGGGCACGATGACCAATTCCGAACGGCGGGTGACCCTTGCTCCAGCCTTTCGCCAACCCCCCGGTGAAGCGCGGCCGGATTGGCAGGTGTTCGCCGAACTAGGTCGCCGCCTGGGCCATGGCGCCCAATTTCCCCCCAGCACGGCGGCGGATGTCTTTGCCGAATTTGTGGCTCTCACCGCCGGCCGCCTGTGTGATCTCTCCGGTTTGAGCCATGGGCTGTTGGCCCAAGCCGGACCCCAGCAGTGGCCCTTCCCGGCCGGCAGCGAACCCACAACCGCCTCAAAGCGGCTCTACGGCGACCACCGCTTTGCCACAGCCAGTGGACGGGCCCGTTTCCTCTGCGATCCACCGCTGGGTCTGGGTGAGCCACCCTGCGAGGCCTTCCCCCTGGTCCTGACGGTGGGCCGCTATCTGGGGCACTGGCACACCATGACCCGTACGGGCAAGGTGCCAAGGCTCAACGCGATGCATCCCGAACCCATGCTGGAGGTCCATCCCGTCGATGCCAAAGGTTGTGGTTTGGCCGATGGCGCCTGGGCCCAGGTCAGTTCTCGCCGCGGCAGCGTCACCGCCAAGGTAAAGATCACGGACCGTATCCGTCCAGGCACTCTGTTTTTACCGATGCACTGGGGCGGCAGTCAGAAGAAGGCCTGTGAAGCCAATGCTTTGATGCACGCCTTGTTCTGTCCCCATTCACGCCAACCCGAGCTCAAGGCGGCGGCAGTTCGGCTCGAAGCTGCCGACCAGAGGTCAGGGGAGGAGGAGGCTTAGGTGTCGTCGTGGGCGTGGCGGCGATAGAGGAAATCAAGGGCCTGATTACGCAAGGCGCCATAGCGGTTGTCGGCCAGCAAGTCTTCGTGGTTACGGGGTCGCTCAAAGGGCACAGTGAGGATTTCACCAATCGTGGCGGCCGGACCGTTGGTCATCATCACGATGCGATCGGCGAGGAACAGGGCCTCATCAATGTCATGGGTGATCATCAAAACGGTGGGTTTCTGTTCGCGCCAAATCGCCAGGAGTTCCTCGTGGAGTTCTTCCTTGGTGATCGCATCAAGGGCGCCGAAGGGCTCATCGAGCACGAGTACGGCTGGATTCACCGCCAGAGCCCTGGCGATGGCCACCCTTTGCTTCATGCCCCCGGAGATTTGCCCCGGTTTCTTGTCGGCCGCTTCACTGAGGTGGACCATCTCCAGGTGATGGTCCACCACCCGTTGGCGGCTTGCTGCATCGAGCTCGGGTCGGGCAGCCTTCACTGCCAGATTGACGTTTTGCCAGACCGTTTTCCAAGGCAGTAATGAATAGTTTTGAAACACCACCATGCGGTCCGGACCCGGTCGCTCGATCGGTTGACCCGCAAGGCTCACCATGCCACTGCTGGGCTTGAGGAATCCCGAAACCATATTGAGCAGGGTGCTTTTGCCACAGCCGGAATGGCCGATGACACAAATAAATTCACCCTGTCGCACCTGCAGATTGATATCACGCAGAGCTTCAAAGGAACCGCGGCGGGTGGCGTAGACCTGGCCCACCCCGCAGAACTCGAGAAAGGACGGGTTGGGGGTGGGGATGGCGGCGCTCATGGTGGTGGGGGTTCCTCAGCGGGACAGCAGGGCCCTTGCGGAGAGGCTGGGCAGGGGAATTTGGGCGACTGGAGGTTCCGGGGCTCCGGGGAGGGCCTTCAGGTAGTCGAGGGGATTGTCCTGGTCGAAGGGGATGTCATCGGCGAGGCGGAAGGGGTGACGATCGGGACGGAGGCTGGGATAGCCGGCAACGGCAAGGGCCCGGTCGCACAGGTCTGGGCGATAGACCTGGCCAAGCAGTTCGAGCCGATTACTGGGGAATGGGCACCACCCCCAGCGGCTGAATTGAGTCAGAATCCACGCCCCCTCGGCCCGATTGGGGATGTGGGCGCGGTCAAAGTGGTAGCGGTTGAACTGAAGCAAGGCCTGAGGCTTTTCATCGTTGCCGTAATCGAACTGGCGCTGTATGGCAATCTCGGCCCGGCGGCCCAGCCATTGATTTTGGCTGAGGACTCTGGTCAGCTCTGGTCGCTGGCCGCCATCGTCGCAACGTTCGGCGGCTTTCATCAGGCCGGCGCCAAGGGCATCAAGAGCCCCTGGATGGTCTTCGGCCCATCGCTCCGAACAGGTGAGCACCTTTTCGGGATGCCCGCTCCAGATGTCCAAATCAGTCGCCAGAACATAGCCCTGACGATCTTCAACTACCTCGGCGACCCGATAACGACCGGCGATGAAGCCATCGATCTGTTCAGTTCTCAGGGCCCCTCCCATCGTCATTGGCGAGAGGGGTGTGAAGCGCACCTGGCGGTCGGGGTCGATGCCGCCGGCTGCCAACCAGTGGCGTAGCAGCAACTCAGCCATCGATCCCAACTCGGGCACTGCCAGGCTGAGGGGCTGGCCCCTGTTCAGAACCAACTGGCGCAGATCGGTGCGAGACTTGATCCCCTGGGCCAGCAGGTAACGAGCCATGCAGAGGGCATTGCCGTTGCGGCTCACCGTCATCGGCGTGATCGCCGGCCAGGGGGTTCGGCCCCCCAGTCCCAGGTTGAGAGCCAGGGGCGTGGTGGCCGAAGTGATGGCCACCTGCAGATCACCTTCGAGCAGCTTTGCTTCGAGACGATCCCAGCGCGCGAACGGCACAGGCACCACCTCAATCACGGCCCGGTCGAACAGACTTTGGTCCAGGGCGATGGCCAGGGGGGCAATGTCAAGCCCTGGCAGGAAACCGAGTCGAATGGTTTCAGGTTTCCGGTAGCCCTGATTGCGGACCGGCGGCAGGGCGTTGGCGCCGCTTTGACGCCCTTCGACTCCGGCAGCCGCAACGACGCTGGATGCTGCAACGACACCGGCGGTCGCGGCGACGCTGGAGCGGTGCTGGCGCAGGCGTCGCTGCTGATGCAGAAAGCCGATCAATTCACCCCGCAGGTGGTAGTAATCGGGGTGCTCAATCACCTCCAGGCGCTGGCGGGGCCTGGCAAAGGGCACGTTAAGAATCTGGCCGATCTCCGCCTCAGGGCCATTGGTCATCATCACCACCCTGTCGGAAAGCAACAGGGCCTCATCCACGTCGTGGGTGACCATTACGGTGGTGACACCAGCTTCTTGGCAGATCTGCATCAGTTGTTGTTGCAGATTGCCGCGAGTGAGGGCATCAAGGGCTCCAAAAGGTTCGTCCAGAAGCAGCAAACGGGGGCGGATCGAAAGGGCCCGGGCGATCGCCACCCTTTGCTTCATTCCACCCGAGAGTTCAGCCGGTAATTTGTCGGCAGCGTGGCTGAGACCCACCAAGTTGATACTGCGATCAATGGTTTGCTTGCGCTCCGCCACCGAACTGGAGGCCATAACGCTATTGACCGCGAGGGCCACGTTCTGGCGAACGCTTTGCCAAGGCAGTAAAGAATAGTTCTGGAAGACCACCATGCGATCCGGACCAGGTTCATTAACCTCACGTCCGTCGATCAAAATGCCACCACTGCTGGCCTGGGTAAGGCCTGCCAAGAGATTAAGCAGGGTGCTCTTGCCACAACCGGAGTGACCAATCAAAGAAACAAACTCCCCTTCTTTGATTTCAAGGTCGATGTCCTTGAGAGCGATGTAATGACCACCATCTTTGAGGGGAAAGACTTTGGTGACATCATCAATAGTAAGGAATCGACCCATCTCAGTTACCACCCTGAGCAACTTTGCTTCCAGTCCAGGCCACTAAGCGATCAAGGGCTAGACCCACAAGCCCAACATATATAATAGCCAGGATTATTTGACTGGAACTGCTATCGCCTCCAGCATTATAAGCATCCCAGATGAAGTAACCGATGCCTCCATCGGCTTTGAGCATTTCGGCTGCGACGATGGCTAGCCAGGCCAGTCCGACAGCAATTCGTAGGCCCGTGAATACATAAGGAACAGTGGCGGGAATCACAATGTTCCTAATGTATTCGCTCTTCCGTAGTCTCAAAACTCGGGATACATTAGTATAGTCTTCAGGTATTTCTCGAATCCCTACAGCTGTGTTAATGATAATTGGCCAGATTGCCGTAATGAAAATTACAAAAATAGCCGAAGTGTTGGCGTTCTGAAACACCATGAGTGAGATGGGGAACCAGGCCAGGGGCGGTACGGTGCGCAGCACTTGAATTATGGGATCAAAGCCCTTGCCGATAAAGCGGTTTAAGCCCAGCAAACCGCCAATGGCGATCCCCACGATCGCGGCTAGGCCATATCCCAAGGCCACTCTCTGTAGCGAGATCAGGATCTGCCAGCCCAGCCCTTTGCTGGTGCCGCCGTTATCGAAAAACGGTTGGTTGATGTAAGGATCCCAAGTATCGGTGATCACATTGATAGGTCCCGGCAGCCGGCCAGTGCCAAGGACCAGGGAAAGGGCTTGCCAGACAAGCAGGAAGCCGCCGATGCAGACCAAATAGGGAAGAATGCCGCGTAACACCGGATTCTTTAGGCGCCTCCGGGTGGGTTGCGACAAGGATGTCGCAGAAGCGGAGTGGGACATCTTGTTCTAAGGGTGGGACAAAAACTCCCAGCCGGCAGGGCTTGCTGACTGGGGAGGGGTTGCTAGGGATGGCTGGATTTCAGGCCAGGGTCTTGATCTTTAAAGCATCTAGATAGGCCTTGGGATTCTCAGGGTCAAACACGACGCCGTCAAAGAAGGTTTCCTTGCCCCGTGAATCACTGGCGGGAATCGCCTGCTCTTGACCCAGAGCTTTGGCGGCCGTTCTCCACAGATCACTACGGTTCACCTTGTTCACCAGTGCCGAAGTATCAGTATTAGCGGGCAGAAAGCCCCAACGAATATCTTCGGTGACAAACCAGGTATCATGACTTTTGAATGGGAATGAGGCATTATCTGACCAGAAGAGCATCTTGTAAGGACTATTTTTTACCACACGACCATCGCCATGATCCACATTGCCGGCAAGTCGAGGTTTGATATCTTCGACCTTGGCCTTAATATATTTGTCCTGAGCAAGAATCTCACACAGTTCGTCGAGATTGGCAGGGTTTTCACACCATATCTGGGCTTCTTGCACGGCCTTGAGCAAGGCCACAGACGCATTGGGATTCTTGTCCACCCAGTCGGCCCGAATCGCAAATGATTTTTCCGGGTGCTTGTTCCAGATTTCGCCAGTTTGTGCTGCAGTGTAGCCGAGTTTTTTGTTTACTAAGCGCTGGTTCCAAGGTTCACCCACGCAGAATAAGTCCATAGTTCCAGTCTGCATGTTTGCCACCATCTGGGGAGGCGGAACCACAACTATATCGGCGTTTTTGTTGGGATCAATACCGTTAGCTGACAGCCAGTAGCGCATCCATAGATCATGGTTGCCCCCGGGAAATGTAACGGCGGCTTTCAGCTTTCTGCCCAGACTACTGGCACCTTTGGCCAGGCCTTCTTTGTTGTTGACAGTGAGCTTGGCATCCAACAAGGCATTGGAGGCCGAGATGGCCTGACCCTGTAAATTCAATCGGGCAAGTATGTACATAGGCAGGGGTTGATTGCTCTTGGTTATCTTTCCGGCCGTTAGCAAATAGGGCATTGGACTAAGTATATGGGCCCCATCAATCCCTCCAGCGCCACTGCCAAGCTCAAGGTTGTCCCGGGTCGCGGCCCAGGACGTTTGCTTGAGAAGTTTCACCTCGGGCATGCCGTGCTTGGCAAACAGACCTTTTTCCTTAGCGATGATCAATGGCGCCGAGTCCGTCAGCGCAATGAAGCCCAGCGTTGCACCATTGACCTCGTTGCTGCTGCTGCCCGTTGTTGGAGCATCCGCTTTTGTTGTCGGCTTCTGGCCGCCACAAGCAGCAAGGAAGGCCGTGCCAGCCGCCGTGCCAGCTGCTGTGATCAGAAACTTGCGACGCGAGAACTGGGCCATAGCAATGCAGGGAAATGGTGTGGAAGCTTTCTTGCAGTTAATGGAAAGGAAATCTCCAAAATGAGATTTCGCTTTGATCTTGTGCTTGAAGCACAAAATAGATGTCGGCAGCAGCGAGCGGGCGGCTGGCCGGTGTGCCATGACCAGTCTTCACAAAGAAGCGCTCTGGTCCGGTAAGTCTGTATCGGCGCCCAAGGCTTGCCGATCGTTCAATCAAACCATGCAGAGTCGTAGCCGACGGTCACAATGGCTACAAAACTGATGGCACGCCTGATAATTTCAATGCTGCTGGAACTTCGTGCCTAAGCAGCACCGGCCCCCCAATCGCTCAAGAGTCCTTCAGCAAACCGAATTCGAGCAAGGCCGTCGGCAGGTTGCGGTGCTCATGGCCAGGGTGACTTAGTTTGATCAAGGCGAACCGCTGCAACTCGTCCAGGTTGGCCCAACGCTGGGGCTCAATCTTGAGGCCAAGCTGGTCGCAGGAGAGTGCCACCTCCTCAGGCATGGGCCCGGCTTCTTGCCAGGCAGAGGAGCGGAGCGGCTGCAAGGGCTTGGCCGGTCCTTCGGGAAGGTTGTCAGTTCGCGTGAACAACCACGCTCGCATCTCCCCGAGCGAGTTCTTGTCATCTTTCCATTGCAGCAGAGTTGCCCTTTCGGCAGAGCTCAGGCCATGCCAATGGACCAGTTTCAGCTTTACCCCCGCCAGATCGAGCTTGCGGCGTACCGCCATCGGTAGGCAACGCAGATCGCCGCTGAAGTCGGCTTCGAAGTCAAAGAGTCGGTTGTGGATGGCCCCTTGACCTGGCGGGCTGGAAGGTTCGCTCATCGGGCAAGCTCCAAGCATTTGTTGGCGCCGATTCGGGCTTGCAGCAGGGCCCTGGCCTGCTCCAGTGCCGTTGGCAGATCGTCATGACGATCCGCCAACCAAAGGTAGGCACCGAGATTCCAGAGCAAGGCCTCCGCCATGGGCCCCTCGCCCCTCAGGGCCAACTGGCCGTCCCTTCGCCAATCCTCCAAGCCCGTCCAGGGGATTTCCGCCGCGCTGATGCCATGGTCTCGGGGGTGAAGCAGGATGCGCTCTACGACCCCCTGGCGCACCCGGGCCGTAATTCCGGCCCGGGTGGTGGGCAGATCGGTCGATCCTTCCAGCCCCTTGACGGTTAAGAGATCGGTTTCGCCGGCTGCAGCTAGGGCTTCCCAGGCCCTGGCTTCGGTGGGTGGGTGCACGAAGCCGCTTACCAGCAGCCGCTGGCCCTGGTGCGGGGTCCAGAGCAGTTCCAGGCTGGCCACAGGCGGTCGTTTGCCGATCAGATCCCTGATCAACACCAGCCTTTCGGCGGCTTGGAAATGGTCTGGTTGGTGGGTCAGGGCCAGGCCATGGCTATCGAGGCGCTCCTGGACCGCTGTCAACGGCAAGCCCCGCCACTCGATGCCGAGGGCGGCGAACAGCTCGGCCAGGGTGATGCCGTATTTCACTGGCATGGGGTTTCCCCCGTGCAGCACCACCGGAATGCCTGCGGCCGCCAGCGTCAGAGCCAGCAGGGGCAGCACCGGGGCGGTGCGGCTGCGACCGTCGTAGGGAACCCCGAAGCACAGAGCGCGGCGCCCGGGAGTGGTCAGGGTTGGACCCAAGCAGCGATATCCATCCAGCATGCCGCTGAGCTCCTGGGGCGCTGGCCGACGAATGCGGTGGGCAATCAGAAAAGCCCCCATCTGGGCCGAGTCAACCTTGCCCTTGAGCATCAACTCGATCGCTGCACGGGCTTCTTGGCGACTGAGGCCAGTGCTGGTGTGTTCGCCGCTGCCCACCTTGCCGATCAGTTCTCGGAACAGGGCGCAATCCGGACCCAGGGCATCAAGACGCTCCTGGCGGCGAGCTTCAAGCGTCGCCACGGGGGAATCCGTCGTTGGATTCTGTAGCGGTTGCAACAGGGGGGGATCCGGCCTGGGTGGTCATAATGTCATTGAGCGTAGGCGGCTTAGGGTTCCAGGCTGAGGTCTGGGCGCCGGTGTGGTTTTGATCACCACCCCTTCCCCGTTCCCGGATATGGCCGACTCCCCAGGGGCTGCCGTCGATACTGATGGCACTACCCCCAATTTGGTTGCTGCGCCGCTGACAAAAGTGGAGTTGGCCAAGTCCAACTTCTGCGGCCTCGATCTCGCTACCCGCCTCGATGAATTAGCCCAAGTGGGCTGGGAATCCCTTGATGAGGCGACCCTCACCATCCATCTCAAGTGGTTGGGCATCTTTTTTCGTCCGGTAACCCCCGGAAGATTCATGCTGCGCCTGCGGCTGCCTAATGGGGTCATCAGCGCTGATCAGCTGGAGCTGCTTGCGGAGGTGGTCGATCGCTGTGGCGAGCATGGCAGTGCCGATATCACCACCCGACAGAACATTCAGCTGCGCGGTCTGTTGCTGGAGGACATGGCCTCCTTGCTGAATTCCCTGGAGCGAGTCGGTTTGACCAGCCGCCAATCCGGTCATGACAACCCCCGCAACATCACGGGCAATCCACTTGCCGGCATTGATCCTGACGAATTCTTGGACACTCGTCCCCTGGTTGGGGCCATCCAGAACCTTTTGCTGGGCCCCGATGGGCCCCGCAATCTGCCGCGCAAGTTCAACGTGGCGGTGGGTGGGGCTCCCGACAGCTTCTTGCTTCACAACGATCTGGCGTTCCTGCCGGCCCTTTGCAAGGGCGAGCTGGGGTTCACCGTCATGGTGGGGGGTTTTTTTTCAGCCCAACGCAATGAGCTGGCGATTCCCCTCGGTCTTTGGTTGCGCCCCGAGCAGTTGCCGCTTTTCACCCTGGCCGTACTGCTTCATTACGAGCGCCGTGGGGATCGAGCGACCCGCCAAAGAAGCCGTGTGATGTACCTGATTGAGGCCCTGGGCCTTGATGCCTATCGGGCCGAAGTTCTCGAGACTCTGGGGTCCTTGGGTGGTGGCACTGGTGAGGCGGTGCTGCATGACGGCTCCCATCTGGTGTCAAGCGCCCCGCGGGATGTCTGTGGTGTTCACCCCCAGAAACAGCCAGGACTTTGTTGGGTGGGCCTGAACGTGCCCCTGGGTCGCCTTGACAGCGCCGCCATGTACGCCTTGGTGGAGCTGGCCCGGCGCTACGGCAGTGGTGAACTTCGCTTCAGTGAGAGTCAAAATATTCTGATTATTGATGTCCCGACCCAGCACATATCGGCCCTGCTGCAGGAGCCCTTGCTGCGGCGTTTTCCCAGTGATCCAGGACCGCTGTTGGCCGAAGCCGTCAGCTGTACTGGTAATCACTACTGCGGATTGGCCCTGATCCCGACCAAAAGCACGGCCCTGGCGGTGCTCCAAGAGTTGGAACAGCACTTGGTGCTTCCCGATGCGGTGCGGACCCACTGGACCGGATGCCCCAATGCCTGCGGCCAGCCCTACCTTGGTCAGATCGGATTAATGGGGACCAAAGCTCGTAAGGACGGTCAGATGGTGGAAGCCGTCAAAATCTTCCTGGGGGGTTCCATGGCTGAAGATCCCCAGTTGGCGGTTTTGCATGAAAAGGCCGTGCCGCTCTGCGATCTGCAGGATGTTCTCGAAACTCTGTTGGTCGAGCGTTTCGGGGCCAGCCGCCGCAAGGCTTCGGCGTGATTCCGTCTTTTCCCCTGGCTCTACGACCGGCTGTCATGGTGAGAAACCTTGGGCCCAATTCCGTTCCGGTGCCATCTGTAGCTGCCGAACTCCCCTTCGAACCCGACCCCGGCGCCCTGCCGCACCCCGGCCATGCCGATCGTCTGCCCTGGTTGCTGGCCTTGCGGCGCCACCGACCCTTGCTGCTGGAACCGTGGCTGCGGGCCATCGAACTCGCTCAGCTCGATCCGGAGCCTGATCTGCTTGCCGTGCTGGCGGACCAGCTCGACGCTGATGCCGCCGTCCGCTTGCTGCGTTTCTGGTGGCAAAGCCCCGAACGATCGCCATCCCTACCCAACCTGGTGGGCCGCGTCCGCGACACAGCTGTAGCAGACCAATTACGCGCTGCCATCGGTGATCTGCGAGCAGGGCAGTTGGATTCCGCTGACCAAGCGCTCCTGCTGCCCTTGCTGGGATACCAGCGACGGGCCAGCGACTTCCCGCTTTTGCAACGGCTGGCCCTGCAACCCGGTCATCGACAGGTCAGGCGGTCTGCTTTGGAGGGGCTGAGCCTTGGTTTGAGTGCCTGGCCCTTGACTGATCTGCGCCACACCCTGGTTTGCTTGGCCAGTGATCTGGACCCGGTGCTGGCGGGCGCGGCGGTTGATTCCCTGGCCCGGTTGCCCAATGCCCGCTCCCCGTTAGTCCTGCTGGGACGCTCCTCCCTGGAGCATTCTGTAGCCGAACGGCTGGAACGCCGGCTGCGGGCCCTTCCCGCCAGCACCCTGCTGCTGCTGGTGCATGGGCGAGCCGATGGCTTCATTCCCCCGGACTTTCGCACCCTGGCTGCGGAGCTGGAACAGCGCCGCGGTGCCCCAGTAAGGCTGAGGGCCCTCACCGATCCAAACCCCCTACCCCTAGAGCCGCTGGGTGATCCCTTATCGCTGATTCCTCTTTTCCTGCTGCCAGGGGGACACGTGCGCCATGACGTCCCGGCGATCGCGACCGCGTTGCGGCGGCAGGGACCGGTGCGGGTCCTGCCCTTTCTGGGGGCTTGGCCCTGTTGGCAGCAAGCCCTGGCGTTTGAGGTGACCCAAGGCACTGCTGAGCGGGCCCGACCGCGATGGCTCCATCACCCCATCGCCGGCCCATTGGCCGTCCGCTACCTTGCCCATCTCGAACGGGTGACCGGTGCGACTTGTATCCAGACTCCTGAGGGTTATGGCGACCTTGTCGCCCTGGCTGGGAACAGTTGCGGGGGTCTCATTCCCCTGTGCCTCGGAGCCAGTCGCTTGAGCGAGGGTCTGGCTCCGCTGCTGGGTGAAGCGGCGGCAGCACCGTTGCTGGCGCGACCTGCCTTGCGCGAGGAGCTGCTCCGGGCCCTTGAGGTGCTGCCATGAGTCGCGAGGTGCCAGTGTTGGAGGGCCTGGGAACCGTCTATCTCGTCGGGGCCGGTCCTGGGGATCCGGAGCTGCTCACCCTGAAGGCCCACCGTCTGTTGGGCGAGTGCGATGCTCTGGTGCATGACTCCTTGGTGCCCAAGGCCTTGCTCGATCTGGTCGGGCCGAACTGCGAGCGGCATTTTGTTGGCAAGCGCCGCGGCCACCATTCCGTGCCCCAGCCCAGTACCAATGCGGTGCTCTTTGAGCTAGCCGGCCGCCATCGCACCGTGGTGCGTCTCAAGGGGGGGGATCCTTTTCTGTTTGGGCGTGGAGGCGAGGAGGCCGCCTATCTGGCCAGCCGCGGAGTCCCTGTCCAAGTGGTGCCTGGCGTAACGGCAGGCATAGCCGCCCCGGCCTACGCCGGCATCCCAGTCACCCACCGCCGAGCCGGTTCCAGCGTCACCTTCGTGACCGGCCATGAGGAAATCGACAAGGGCCGCTCGGGGGTCGACTGGCAGGGCTTGGCCCGCAGTAGTGACGGGTTGGTCATCTACATGGGCCTCCACAATTTGCGTCATATCTGCCAGGAACTGGCGGCCGGTGGTCTGGATCCAACAACCCCAGCTGCGGTGATCCAGCAGGGCACGGTGCAGGGCCAGCGCCTTCTGGTGTCCACCCTGATGGATCTCGCCGATCAGGTTGAAGACCAAGGGTTTGTTTCTCCATCCATCGTGGTGGTGGGGCCAGTGGTGGCAGAGCGGGTGGCGGTTTGTGCGCCGCCGCTGGCCGATACAGAGATGCCGATACCGTTTTAAGAGCATCTTTTGGTCCCTTGGTCCCTAGTCCCTTGGCCTGGGTCCTTTGTTCATGTTCGGGGCAGCCGCCCCCATAGGATTGCTAGATGCCCACCATCCCACCTGACGGCAGAGAGGCGCCCTTAGCCATGCCGGCAGGGGTGCCGCCGTTGGAGCAGTTGTTTCCATTTGCACTCGATGCCTTCCAGCTGGAGGCAATCGATGCCCTCAATATTGGCCATTCTGTAGTCGTCAGCGCCCCCACTGGCTCTGGTAAAACCCTGGTGGGCGAGTACGCTATCCACCGGGCCTTGGCCCATGGGCGCAGGGTCTTCTACACCACCCCCCTAAAGGCCTTATCCAACCAAAAACTGCGCGATTTTCGCAGCCAATTTGGTACCGAGAATGTTGGCCTGTTGACCGGTGATCTCAGCGTCAATCGGGAGGCGGGGATCGTGGTGATGACCACGGAAATCTTCCGCAATATGTTGTATGCCGAGATTGATCACCCCGACGATGACCCGCTCGCTGATGTCGAAGCGGTGGTGCTCGATGAGTGCCATTACATGAATGATTCCCAGCGCGGCACCGTCTGGGAGGAGTCGATCATCCACTGTCCGCCACCCATCCAACTAGTGGCCCTGTCGGCCACCGTGGCCAATGCAGGACAGCTCACCGATTGGATCGAACGGGTGCATGGCCCGACCCGACTGGTGCTGAGTGACCACCGTCCTGTGCCCCTGGCTTTCAGTTTTTGCAGCGCCAAGGGATTGCACCCCCTGCTGAATGAAGCCGGTACCGGGCTCCATCCCAATTGCAAGGTCTGGCGGCCTCCAAAAACCACCCGACGCAAGGGCCCCCGCGAACCGCGACCACCCCAGCCAGAGGCGCCACCCATTGGCTTTGTGGTGGCCCAGATGGCCCAGCGGGACATGCTGCCCGCGATCTACTTCATCTTCAGCCGGCGCTCCTGCGACCGGGCCCTCAGGGATTTAAGCAAGCTTTGTCTGGTTAATCCGGCCGAGCAGGCCCTGATTCGCGCCCGCCTTGATGCCTACGTAGCTGCCACCCCGGATGCGGTTCGCGACGGCGAGCACGCCGATGCCTTGTTGCGCGGCATCGCATCCCACCATGCCGGTGTTTTGCCAGCCTGGAAAGAATTGATTGAGGAATTGTTCCAGCAGGCCTTAGTCAAGGTCGTTTTTGCCACCGAAACCCTGGCGGCCGGCATCAATATGCCCGCCCGCACCACTGTGATCTCTGCTCTTTCCAAACGCACCGAGCGGGGCCATCGGCCCTTGATGGGCAGTGAATTCCTGCAGATGGCGGGTCGCGCCGGCCGCCGTGGTCTTGACGACCAGGGTTATGTCGTCACGGTGCAAAGCCGCTTTGAGGGGGTGCGGGAGGCAGGTGAACTGGCCACCAGTCCTGCCGATCCGCTGGTGAGCCAGTTCACCCCGAGTTATGGCATGGTTCTAAACCTGTTGCAGCGTTACGACCTCAACAAGGCCAAGGAATTGGTTGAACGCAGCTTTGGTCGCTACCTGGCCACCTTGGACCTGGCCGACGACGAAGCGCGGATTGGTGAATTGAGGCTTCAGCTCGCCAGCCTTGAGGCCAGCGGCGGTGATGTGCCCTGGGACCAGTTTGAGGACTACGAAAAGCAAAGCGGTCATCTGCGTGAAGAACGCCGCCTGTTGCGCATTTTGCAGCAGCAGGCAGAAGAAACCCTGGCCCACGAACTCACCCTGGCCTTGCAGTTCGCAAGCGAGGGAACCCTGGTCAGTTTGCGTGCCCCCCAGTTGCGCTGCCGCGTCACCCCAGCGGTGATCGTTGCCAAGGTGCCGGGTGCTGGCCAATTTCCTTGGCTGCTATGCCTCACCGACGACAACGTCTGGATCCTGTTGCCCTGCAGCGCCGTCGTAGCCCTGCATGCCGAACTCAGTTGCCTGCAGGTAGGGCAACTCCAGCCCCCTGATTTAAAGCGCAGCGGCGAACTGCACCACGGGGACCAGGCCAGCGGCGGTTTGGCCTTGGCCGTTGCCTCTATGGCCCGACGCCATGACATGGCCACCCCCCACTACGACCTGGCCGGGGAGGTGCTTCAGCAGGTGGAGCGGGTGCGCCAGTTGGAGGATACTTTGCAACTGCATCCCGCCCACCGTTGGGGTGACCGTAAACAGCTTAAAAAGCAATTGCGGCGCATGGAAGAGATTGAGGCCGAGGTGGAGGAGCGCCAGCAGTTACTCCATTTTCGCTCTAATCGTCACTGGGAGACATTTCTCTCCTTGATCAACATCCTGCGTCACTTCGGCGCCCTTGATGGTGCCGAGGGTCTTGAACCTACGGAAGTGGGTAGGACCGTGGCAGCCCTGCGGGGGGATAACGAGCTCTGGTTAGGTCTGGCCCTGATGAGCGGCCATCTTGATGAACTGGAACCGCCCGATCTGGCGGCGGTGTTGGAGGCCATTTCCACCGAAGTCAATCGTCCGGACCTGTGGTGTGGATTCGAGCCGCCCAAACCCGCCGAGGAGGCCTTGCATGACCTCCGACCCCTGCGTCGAGCCTTAGAGCGCGAGCAGGAACGGGGCCAGGTGGTGGTGCCTGTCTGGTGGGAGCCAGAATTGACTGGCCTGGTGGCTGCCTGGGCTCAGGGCACCCCCTGGCGCGATCTGATTGCCAATACTTCTCTCGATGAGGGTGATGTGGTGCGCGTCATGCGGCGCACCGTTGATCTGCTCGCACAGATTCCCTATTGCGAAGCCATTAGCGAGAGGCTGCGTAGAAATGCCCGCAAGGCCCTTAAGGCCATCAACCGCTTCCCGGTCTGCGAAATCGAAGACCTGGTGGCAGTTACACCGGCCCCTGAAGCCTCGCTTGAGGTTAGAGCCCCTAATCGAGATCTTGGGGCCAGTGGTGCCTGGGCAGAACCCTGTTAAAATGTTTTTGCAGAAGGCGGTTGAGGATGGCATTAAGTGAGTCAATCCACCGGACCCGCCAGTAGCAATCCCGCCTATAGGCCCGAAATTGACGGACTTCGAGCCGTTGCTGTGCTGGGCGTGATTCTCAACCACTTCTCTGAGCGCTGGTTGCCTGGTGGCTACCTGGGAGTGGACGTCTTTTTCGTTATCTCTGGGTTTGTGATCACGGCCTCCCTGGCCCGCCGCCCCGCCGAGGGCCTGGGGGATCTGATGCTGGATTTCTATTCCCGCCGTATCCGCCGCCTGCTGCCCGCCCTTTTGTTGTGCGTTGGGGTCACGGCGCTGTTGCTGTGTCTGGTCTCCTACGACCCGGGTCAGATGCTTGGCGTG
>JBKDVK010000089.1:0-3074 GCA_046338875.1 Cyanobacteriota bacterium
CCACAAAAGCACCCCCCGGGGGCCATCGCCAGGCGCCGGTGATCGCGAATACCGGCTCTCAAGCCACCAGGGTCAGGAACCCCATCAGTCCTGCCGCCAGGGGCCTGTATCCCACTGCGGTGAACCCTGCCTTTCGAGCCAGCTCCATCTGCTGTTGGGCGGTGGGAAAGCGGGCCAGGCTGGTTTCCAGATAAGCGTAGTGGTCCTTGAGGTCCACCAGACTGGCCATTGGCACAACAATACGGCTGAGATAAAAGTGTTGAAACCGGGCGGCCCACACCTGGGATGGGCCGCCGTCGGGATTGGGGCGGTTGAAATCGAGCACGGCGGCCCGTCCGCCAACACGCAACAGCCGTCGCAACTCCGCCAACCCCAGGGCCGGATCCACCAGGTTGCGCAGGCCGTAGGCCATCAGGGCCCCGTCTGCCCAACCAGCGGCCAGGCCCGTTGCCAGGGCATCCCCTTGTTCGAATCGCAGCGGCAGCCAGGGTTCTTGCGACGCCCTCTGGCGGGCCAGTCGCAGGGGGGCCAGCGCCGCGTCAAGGCCCAGCACCTGGCCGCCAGGGCGCACCTTTTGGGCTAGCAGCAGGGCCCCATCACCGGTGCCACAGCACAGGTCCAGAAGCCGTTGCCCTGGGCGAGGATTGAGCCAGGCCACTGCCTGCCGTTTCCAGAGACGGTGACCGCCCAAACTGAGCAGGTCATTGAGCCGGTCATAACTGGGCGCAACGGCCTCGAATAGCTCGCGGACCGCTTCTTGATCACCGGGGATCATTTTGGCCTTGCGAAACCAGGGGCAGCACGATGGCATCCAGGCTCACCCAGGCCTCCTGTTCATCGGGGAGGTGTGGCAGGACGGTGCTGGGCAGCCGCTCGGGACTGGTGAGGGTGAGCACCATCACGGTGGCCAGGCCCACAGCCGCCGAGCAGACCATGCAACCGGCCAACATCAGCGAGAATTCCTGCCGTTCGGTGGCGGACTGCATTAATTGCAGGGCCCAGGCCACCAAGGCCACCACCGCAACCACCATTGCCACCGCCAGGATGGTCAGTAATGGGGCTGCTAGGGGCGTCAGGGGGATCACGGGAGACGACCCCAAGGTCGCAATTCATGTATCAATGTAACGAGGGCCCCTAGGCGCCCGTGAAGGGCACCGGATTGGATTCGAGGGGGCGAATCGCCAGGCCCCGAGCGAGCAGGTCCTCTTTGATTTCCGCCACCGTCAGGACTCCGTCATGCAGGAGCGAGGCCAGCAGGGCGGCGGCGGCGCCGCCGCTGTCCAGGGCCAGGGCGATGTGGTCGATGCAGCCGGCTCCGCCGGAGGCGATCACCGGCACCGGCACCGCTTCCACCACCGCCCTGGTCAGATCAAGGTCGTAGCCGGCCTGGGTTCCGTCCCCGTCCATGGAGGTCAGCAGGATTTCGCCGGCCCCCAGGGCCACTACATGGCGGGCCCAGGCCACGGCATCTAGACCGGTGTTCTGGCGTCCGCCCTTGACGTATACGTCCCATCCCGGTGCGGCTCCGGCGGACAGTTCGGCGGCGGTGCGGCGCCGGGCATCGATGGCTACGACGATGCACTGACAGCCGAACCGTCCAGCCCCCTGGCCCACGAGCTGGGGATCCCGCACGGCGGCGGAGTTGAGACTCACTTTGTCGGCCCCGGCCCGCAGTAGCTCAGTGATGCCATCGACGCTGCTGATGCCACCACCGACGGTGAAGGGAATCGTGACGGCATCGGCGGTGCGACGCACCAGGTCCACCAGGGTGTCCCTGCCTTGGTGGCTGGCGGCGATGTCGAGAAACACCAGCTCATCTGCCCCGGCTGCCGAATAGCGACAGGCCAGTTCCACCGGATCGCCGGCATCGCGCAGGCCGACAAAATTGACGCCCTTAACGACCCGCCCCTCCGCCACGTCCAGACAAGGAATGATGCGTTTGGCCACCATCGGCACCAACCCCCGAAGCTTCTCGGTCCAGCGTGTCAGATGGGGCAGTGGCCCTGGCGCTGTTAAGGTTCTCTACCCTTTGCCCCTGCCCCAAGCCATGGCCCAGGCCGCCATCACCATCGGCTCAAAAGTGCGGGTGCTCAGGGTCCGCGACCGCATTCCAGCTGACCTCGTCTCGACCCTGAAGGCCGATCCCACCGGCACTGTCAAGGGTTACCGGGTCACCGACGGCAAGGGCATCGGCGTGGTCGTGGACCTCAACGGCGGTGGCACCACCTGGTTCTTCGACGACGAAATCGGCCCCGCCTGAACGGCCCCTCCCTGCGGCGAGCACCCGTGACCGAACCGACCCCAAGCCAAGCCCCTGCGGAGAAGAAGGGCAGCGCCACCCGCCAGATCCTTGGCATGAAGGGGGCGAGCACCACTTCCAACATCTGGAAAATCCGGCTGCAGCTAATGAAGCCGGTCACCTGGATTCCCCTGATCTGGGGGGTTCTGTGCGGCGCTGCTGCTTCAGGCCATTTCCAGTGGCGCCCCCAGGAGGTGCTGGCCTCTTTGGCCTGCATGTTGATGAGCGGTCCCCTTTTGGCCGGGTACACCCAAACCCTCAACGACTTCTACGACCGCGACATCGACGCCATCAACGAGCCCTATCGGCCGATCCCCTCCGGGGCTATTCCCTTGGGGCAGGTCAAGCTTCAGATCATCGTGCTGCTGCTGGCGGGTCTGGGTGTGGCCTACGCCCTTGATCGCTGGGCCGGTCACACAACGCCTGTGCTGCTGTTGTTGGCCTTGGCTGGTTCGTTCGTCAGTTACATCTATTCCGCACCGCCCCTCAAGCTCAAACAAAACGGCTGGTTGGGCAACTACGCCCTGGGCGCCAGCTACATCGCCCTGCCCTGGTGGGCGGGCCAGGCCCTATTTGGCCAACTCACCTGGACAACTGCACTATTGACCCTCGCCTATAGCCTGGCGGGGCTGGGTATTGCCGTGGTCAACGACTTCAAGAGTGTGGAAGGGGACAAAGCCCTTGGGCTGCAGTCCTTGCCTGTGGCCTTTGGCATCAAGCGGGCCAGTTGGATCAGCGCCGCGATGATCGACCTGTTCCAGTTGGCCATGGTTGC
>JBKDVK010000090.1:0-9483 GCA_046338875.1 Cyanobacteriota bacterium
TGAACTTGATCGAACGGTTCGAACGCAGCCTGGCCAGGGTGTTGGCAGCCCTGCTCGGTGTGGTGCTGACCGTCGGCACCGCCCAGCTCTGCCTGGGCACCGCCGAGGCGCTCTGGCGTATGGACCAGAACTGGCTCGGAGCCGGAATGCTCGCCCTGCTGGACCAACTGCTGCTGATTTTGATCGGCCTGGAGGTACTCCAAAACCTGGCTGCCTATTTACGGGATCATTCGATTCACACCGAATTAGTGGTCTTGACGGCCCTCACCGCCGTTGCCCGAAAGGTGATCGTGATGCCCCCGGGCTCAGACAAGGATCCATTAGCCCTGGTTGGTGTCGGTGTCGTGATAGTTTGCTTGGCTATAGCCTACACACTGTTGCGTACCAAGCGGTAGGCCTATGTAGGGCCTTCTGGTTCTTCTAGGAAGCATAGGAATTGATCAATTCCGACAGTGATTTGGCGGAATCAGCTTCGGCTTCATCCACAATTAGTTTTTCATTGATATAAGGTTGTAGTACCAACTCCATCTGATCACTAATAGACTGCCATGGACCCGAATCCTTTACCCGTTCGTTAAGATCATGGAATCGTGCTGTAATATCGATGATTCTATCAACAAGCCTAAAATTTCAGTTGGCCAATACCTCATATATATCAAGTTCAATAAGTCCACAAATTCCCCTAAAATCTGCTTCGTATTGCACTTTTTGCGATAGCGCTTGCCGTATACTATTCAGGTCCACGAGCTTAAATCCTCTCCAGTTAGCCTCTCCAACCCTCAGGACACAATCGGCAGCCATACGATTGAGGCTGGCATAAAAAACGTTATTCAAACTAGCCTTTAGGCCAAGTTCTTCCGCTTTCAAATACCAGTCTTTCATTGCCTCAAGAGCCTCCCTCTCGGCAACAGGATCCTCGGCCGTCCTTTCCAACATCGCTCGTCGTTTCTGAGCCGATCCACAGAGACAGAGCAACTCCATGGATGGAGCAATCGTCACCAATTGCTGTAAAGACTGAGTTTCCTGTTGAATAATCTCACGAGATTTATGCAACAGTTGTTTATACTGCTCATTATCTGCAGAACCAGGATCCTCAAGTGAAAGTCTATCCTTAGCTTGATTCAGTTTCCTTAGGGCTTGACGCACCTTCATGTTGGACATTTGGGCTAGATCATTCAACGAAGCGCGGCCATCCTCGGCTCTAATTGCGATTTGGAACCATTCAATTGCCCTATCCTTATGATTTGCCGCATCCCAGGCGATGGCAAAGGCTCTGGCTACTTCGCCTTGGTTTACCCAGAGATTGCCAAATTTGGATTCTAGCTTCTCTAATTGCTGGTGAATCAATTGATTGCCATCCCCCAGTGAACTGGCCTTATTAGTTAATGATTCAAGTGCCAAAATTAACGAGTTAGCCGATACTATAGTTGGTTCATTATTAAAACTTGTAGTTGATACCGTTTGGGGATCATCCTCGGCTGATTTCAAAACCCAATCTGGATCTCCATAACATTGATAAGCAGCCCAAGTTTTTTCCTGCTTACCATAAATCTGAAAGACAGCTTCCCGGGCCTGGGCAATAGCTTCAATAAAACGTTGTCCATTTAGCAAAGCATCGTAGAATTTTTCGGCAAAAGTCTCAGAAGCTCTGTCTCCAACCGCCCAGCCAGCAGCTACGACACAGCGGACACCATTTTTGATCAGCTGTTCAGCCACACTGGCAGCAAATTGAGTTCGATTATAAGAATTAAAAAGTCTATCCGCCCCAGTGGCCGCTAAATGGCAACAATTAACAAAAACAAGCTCTGGAACCACTCGCATTGTTTGGATCTCCCTGGGTCCTAAATAAAGGCCATCAGAGAGAACTACCCCACGGGGATCGTCATCATCAGGTAGGTCGCCATGGCCACTGATGTGGATGATACGCCAATCCTCTGCCATTAAGGTATTGATAACTTGGATGGCATCCGGCCGATAGCCATCGCTATCTTCAGAACTGATCAAAGAAACAACTTTATCTTCACCCAATCCTGATTTTAGCTTTTCGAACACCGACCTGGCTTCTTGACGGGCCCCCGGTAACCTCGGCCAGACAGCATCGCATAGCGGTTCGCCGATGATCAATGATGGGCTTGACTGCCTCGAATCCTTAGGCTGTTGGCGGAAATCAGCCAGTTGGAGCTTGCGCAATAACTTGGTGCGAATTGCCCAAGGCCGTTGATCGCTACGACTACTTTTACCACTATCGGTGTCGAGCATCTCCCAGGGAATCGGCGCACTGCCCTGATCTAACTCAATAACCATGGCCGAGGTGCCAGCCATGATGGCTTCCATTTCTAAAGGCACAAGTAACTTAAACAGAGTACGTCCAATGCCAATATCTGAGCCTTGCTCGTTACTAGCCTTGGCCACAAGCTGCTTCACCAGAAGCCGTTGGGTGCTTTGGGCGCGGATCTCAGTGCGGGAACGCTTACTATCAATTGTATAGGTTATTTCACTACTACTTGCAGTAGCACCCTTGCTTCTGCTTGTCAAGGCACTGATGAAATCATGATCAGATCCCCTATATCCCAAGTCCGGGGGACGGCGCTCTCCCCCCACACCAATCGCTACCGTAGAGGCGATAGTGTATAGACCCGGCTGAGCCTCTGCTTGAAGTTGCAAGGCATTCAGAGCCATGCTGGCTCGATCCAAATAAAGTTCAACAAGTTCGAGGGCCGAGACACTTGGCCAAAGTCTATTCTTAGGTATTTTCAACAGTTTGTTAGCTTCCCTGACGCCCTGGGCAACCAACTGGGCTGACTGTCCGGCATCGATTCCCGAACCACCACTACCCAGCAAGGTTGCTGATAGAACAAAGGACTCTGCTCCACCGTTTGATCGTTCCATGCATTGCTGGGCATAGGCCATGACCGCCATTTGCACCGAAGAGACAAGATTGGCAGGGGACAGCTTGCCCTCTTCCCCTAAGCCCACAACAACAACAGCCTCGGGTCTTGCCGCCTGGAGTGGATTGTCCCGATTAACACTGCAGTTGGTAAACACCTGATGGCTGCCAGGCCAATCCGGGTAGCAACCCATAGCCAGGGCATCTGCCAGGGTACCGCCGATTAACCGATCAACCACGGCCTCGGTGCCGGTGAGAGCACTTGAGGTGTAGTGACCAATCAGCAAGGCCTGGCGAACAAATTTCAAGTTGCCGTTAAGCACTTTGATCGCCAAGGGCTGATCGCCGGATGCAAGGAGATCAATGCTGTCATTCACACCTAGGTCATAGAGATTGTCGTCATTGCCGCGGGGCAGGCTGTTACCCCCCTGCCTTGAGGGACGACTGCGCCGCTGATTCGGCAACCTGGGTTCTTCCAGACCCCGACTAACGCCAGGCGTCTGGAAAGGGGATAGCAGGTTGGTCTGGCCGGTTTCAAGCAGCTCCTTGAAAGCAGCGAAGGCAGACTTTTTGGCCGGCAGGCCGCCGTGGTCCGCATCGAGTTTCCAAGTTCGCACCTCCGGCAGCATGGCGCTGGCATGGGTCACCCGACCATCGCCGCTGTCTTCAGTTTCCAGATAAGCAAATTCACCCTGATCATCAATATCAAAGCCAGCGGCGGTGTAGCGGGCAGAACCGACCACAATGGCCAGCTTGTCTCGCCAACGGGGCAAATCTTGATCACGCTGCTTGCGGAGCTTCTCCCAGAAGCGCACGGCCTGGGCCAGCACCTGGTCATTAGGGACTCCCCAGCGGGCGTTGTCAAGTTGGCGCCGATCCTGGTGCCACCAGCTGCAGGCGCTGATCTGGTTGAAATCGCCCTCGGCCAGTTCTTGCCAGCCCTCCTGGGTGTTGAGGCCCTGGTGACTATCCAACAGGCCGGCCTGTAACTGCAAAAATCCAGGGAAGCGGGCCATCGTGGCCCGGGCGATCTCGTCTTGAAATGGGGCGCCAACGGCCGTGATTGTGTTACCGAAGCTGTCGTCTCCCGAGAGCACCTGCATCGGCGCCCAGGAGCCCTCATTCGGCGTGCCCAGCATCAGCAGCCGGGCATCTTTGTGGGCCATCATGCGATCCCAGATTGAGCCGCATTCGATCTGCATGGCACGAGCAAGCAAGCCGCCCATGGAGTGGGCCAGCAGGCGCACAGGCTGACCAGACTTCGCCCGTGCTTCCAGGGCGGCATCAACCACGATGCTGAGCCACCGGGCCTCCTCTTCCATTGGTTTGCGCCAGTCGTAACTGAAGGGGATGACTTCATGGCTCGACGACAGATAATTCATCAAGCCGTCGTAGGTGATGCCGATCGGCCCATCGGGTTTGACGCTGCGGTTGCCGTCGGGATAATCGAGCAGTTTGAAGCCGTTGAACAGGCTCCAGCTGAGCCAGATGCGTTGTTCATCCACCTTCAAGTGACTGCCGAGGATGCCTGGCAAAACAATCAGCGCCGGCTTTTCGGCTGCCGCAAGGCGATCGACTGGCGGCAGCGAAGCGCCCCGGGTCCCATCACTGGATAGACCGGCAAAGGACAAGGGTCCGATCACGCTCCAGCCCGGGGGGTTGTTTTCGATCAGCCCGCCAACAATGGCATGGGCGGTTTTGGCATTGGTGAAGTAATTGAAATGGCTGGAATCACCGCTGCGATCGAGGCGGAAGCAGGCAATGGCTTTGCGAGGGACTCCGCCATACATTGAGCGGGTCTGAACAACAAGATCGTTATCAGTCCAAAAGAAGCTATCGGCCATCAGGGTTTTGGCCCAGGCACCAATCGAGTCCGCTTGCAGATCGCCTGCCACCACCCGAAGTTCTCCAGGCACTACTTCCTTGGCGGCATGCAGCCAGCTGATCAGGGGGCTGTCGGGAGCCATCACGGCCAGACCGGGCATGGTGTTGGGGTCGGTGCGTTCCCGGGCCACCCCGGCGAGGAAGTCCAGCAATTGCGCCACCACTGGGACGCCAGCCAGGGTGAGGGCCCACCGCAGGATCGAAACGTAGGCATCCAGCCGCTGGCTGGCCAGCAAGGTTCCCCTGGCCGGGCAGGCGACCCGCACCGTGCGATCGACGCTGATGCGCCTCGCTTGCATCAGTTGGATCAACTCCTTGAGGTGATCGCGCTGCGTCTGCCAGCCCGGTTGGCCAAACAGCTCCTCGCCGGCATCATCCAGTTGTGTCAAGGCAGCTGAACGGGCCAACACTTCGGCCACCAGACCACCGCGGGAGTGGGTGATCAGGTGCAACCGGGTGTCGGGGGGGCAGGCTCGCACCAGGGTGAGGGCATTTTCGATTGGCGTTTTGCCCAGGGTGGCGTGGTCGAGGCCATAAACAAGATTGTTGTAGTGGCTGAAAAGGGAGGCCACCAGTTGGGGGTGCCGGGACCAGAGATTGGCGAAACCGCTCTCGCAGGTGGTGGAGAAGGTGCCATGCACAAACACCAACACCGCAGCCCCGGGTTTAGCCGTCTCCATGGTTTGGACGGGGGTCTGAAGCTTGAGGGGTGTCAACCTCTCCGCTTGCAAGGCATAGACCCCTTCGTTGACACGGTCATCCAGCTGTTGGGCCAGCTTGAGGGCTACCAGCTCCTGGGCCCGACCCTTGAGGCCAATGACATCGATCACTTTGAGCAACCCATCCCCCAACCCCCCCCGCTTGCTGCCGGGGTTCACCAGCGCAGCGCTCTCCATGCCGTTCCACCCCAGTTCGGGGGAGACCTCCACTTCCTGCGCAGCCACCTCAAGTTCGGGTTCGCCTGCCGATCCGCGGCTGACAGCCCGTAGCTGCTTCGATTGGGCCAGCAGCAGATCCCGGGCCGTGCTCGGGTGCAGCAGCAATGGGGGACCTTTGTCGAGATGCAGCACCACCACATCTTCTCCCGGCTGGGCCTGGATGCGATGGGCATTGCCACCGGCACGCCGCCTTTCCACCCGCACCGATGCCTTCAGCTCCCCTCCCAGTCCAGCCAGCAAGGGCAGCGCGGTGTCAGTGCCCCCTCCCCGGCTGACCCCATCGCGCCGGCTGCCAGGGATGACAAAAGTGATCGGCAATTCAGATGGTTGAGTGCTGGTCATGGCGAAGCAAAAGGGGGCAGGACTGGGAGGGATGCGGATTAAGAACCTTTGGCAACAGATAGCAACAGGGCAATAGTGTCATCACTGGAGTAAGTCAAGCATCAGTTGGCTGACAAGATATATATAGTTCCGTGACAAGGGCTCGATTGCAGGCTAGATAAATATCAAGTTCAAGCAACTATAGAAAAATTCTCTATGTCTTTAGCTCGAGCCCAGGGGGCCGCAAAGCCGGAAAACCGCAGCTTTGACGTTTTTATCCTGACCCAGGCCACAGGGGGCCGCCTGCTTCAGAGAAGATTTGCGAATACCACTTTCTGAACCTTGCTTTTCCCGTGCACCTGAGAGTTGGCTGCCAAATCGAACTTAGCTGTCAGGCCCCTACGCCGCTGCTGGCCTTGGTCCATCCCCACAGCAGCCTGATGGCCGATCTCCAGACCCCAGAGAACCTGCGGCTGGTCCCGGACCGCACCATGGAGGTGCTAGCGGATCAGACCGGTAATCGCTGGAGTCGCTGGCTGGCACCAAGTGGCCCCACGAAGCTGCAGTACAGCACCACCGTGATCTGCTCGGACAGCCCGGATCCGGTGCTGCCCTCGGTGCGCCAGTGCCCGATTCAAGCCCTGCCGATCGATACCTACCGCTTTCTCAACCCGAGCCCCTATTGCGACACCGCCGAGTTGATGCAACTGGCCTGGGCCACCTTTGGCGGCGTCGCCCCTGGCTGGCCCCTGGTCCAGGCCATCTGTGACTGGGTGCATGGCCAGATTCGCTTCGATTACGAGGCGGTGCGACCCCACAAGACCGCCAGCGGTGCCCTAGCCGATGGCGCTGGCGTTTGCCGCGACTTTGCCCATCTGGCCATAACCCTATGCCGCTGCCTCAATATTCCGGCCCGTTACTGCACCGGCTACCTCGGATATACCGGCATTCCCATAGGTGAGGCCCCCGTTGATTTTTCCGCTTGGTTTGAGGCCTTTCTGGCCGATCGCTGGTACATCTTCGATGCCCGCCACAACTTCCCCCGCAGCGGCCGGGTGCTGATCGCCCGTGGACGCGATGCCGCCGATGTGCCGTTCCTGCGCTCCTTCGGAGAGCACCAGCTGCTGGGCCTGCAGGTGATCACCGAGCAACTCGACGGGCAAACGGCGGAGCCAGGGACCGCCAACTAGCCAGATACCCACCAGCCAGAAGCCAATGCGATCGCAAACGCCAGCCTGAGCGTTTGACCATCAGCCAAGGGCCCTGGTTGGCATAAATGTTGGCGTCGCATTTGCCAAAGGCAGAACCCCCGCCGGGCCCAGCCACCAACCTGTTTCCTTAGAATCCCTCCGCGGACCAAGCAAGAACGCGGCAACCATGGGGTCCCAGTGGGAGAACTTTCTGGCCAACCTCGGCGAGTGGCGAGGTTCGTTCACGGCCCTAAACGCTGAGGGCGAGCAAGGCGAAAGCACAGCCTCTGTCCTCACCCTGGAACAGGGGCAGGAAGAGCGGCTGGTGCACTTCCGGCTGCGCCGCTTTGGCCCGGGCGACGCAAGCGGCGTTCCCAGCCGGGAGATCAACCAGGAGTACCGCAGTCTGGGCCGGCAGGTGGTGTTCTTCGATTCGGGCTCTTTCAGTAAGGGTTCGCTGCAGGTGGCGCCTAGCACGCCCTTTGGCGCCGAATTCGGCTTCATCGCAGGCGATCGCCGCCACCGGCTGGTGCAACTGCACAACCCGGAAGGGGCCCTGGAGAGCTTCGTGCTGATCCGGGAGTTTCGAGCTGGCAGCGGCGCCAGCGAATGTCCAGCGCTGCAATTGGAGAACCTGCTCGGGCCCTGGACCGGCCAGGTCGCCACGATCACAGCGGACTGGCCCGACCCTGAAATCACCAGCTGTGCACTACAGATTGAGGGCGGCCCGGGCCAGCCATTTCAGATCCGCAGCCAATCGGCTGCTGAGGTGAGCGAAAGCGGGGTCGCAGATCAGCGCTTGTTGCTGCAGCCCGACGCCGGTTACAGCCTGGCCCCCATGCAGGTGAGTCATCGCCAAGCCTTTGCGGTGGAAGCCGGGTGGCTGCCAGCCCCCGACCGGCTGGAACGGCTGATTCGTCGCTATGACGCCAGCGGCGCCTGGCATTCATCGAGCCACTTCAGCCTGAAAAGGGGGGCGGGGGCGGGCCCGACTGGGTGAGGTGAACAGGCCAACAAAGGCCTCCAGTGATCTACGGCAGCAGCGTCGTCCCCAGGCGCACCCGCGAGCCCTGGTCGCCGCCGATTACTTCAATGCCGGCGCGGATGCGCTCGCGCAGGGCGCCGACATGGCTGATGATGCCGATCAGACGACCGCCCTCCCGCAGGCGGTCGAGTTCGTCCATCGCTAGTTGCAGGTTGTCGGGGTCGAGGCTGCCGAAGCCTTCATCGACAAACAGAGCATCGAGATGGACGCCGCCGGTGTGGGCCTGCACCGTGTCGGCCACCCCCAGGGCCAAGGCCAGGGAGGCCTGGAAGGTTTCGCCACCCGAGAGGCTGCTCACCTCCCGCTCCTCGCCGGTGAAGGCATCCAGCACCCGCAGGCCCAGGCCGGCCTGGCGGCCACCCCGGCCGCCGCCATCGCTGAGGCGCAGCTGGTAGCGGCCGGAGGTCATCATGTCGAGTCGCTGGTTGGCGTATTGGCAGATCTCGGCGAGGTAGGCCGAAAGCACCCAGCGCTGCAGGGAGATGTAGGGGGCCAACTTGCCGTTGCAACGGTCGGCGATGGTGCTGAGACATTGGGCCTGCTGTTGCTGATCAGCCAGGGCTGCGGCCTGGCGGCGGTGCTCGTCGCTGAGGCGGCTGAGGTCGGCGTGGCTGCCGCGGGCCTGACTATGGCGCTCCAGGGCTGTGTTGCGGGCCTGGTCGGCGGCTGTTGCCTCCGCCTCGGCCGCCGCCGTATCGGGCCGTTGCTCGGCCACTGTCGCCAGTTCGGGGGCCGCCAGCAGGGCCCGCTGGCTCTGCAACGCCTCCTGATGGGCGGTGATTTGCTGGCTCCAGCTTTGGCGTTGTTCGGCGGACCGCAGGGCCGCAGCCAGGGCCGCGCCATCGTCAAAACCAGCGGCCCGCAAGTCCTGGGATAGGCGCTGCTCGGCCTGCTCCCGGCGGCTCGCCAGCCGCTCGCTGAGCTCAGCGGTTTTGGCCAGGGCCGCCAGCGCCAGCTCCAGGGGTTCCCAGCCGGCCAACACCTGGCGGGGGGAGACGATTTGATCGCCCAGTTCGGCCGCCAGCTCAGCCTCCAGGACCTCGGCCCGCTGGCGCTCGGCGGCCCTGGTCTGGGCCAACAGCGCGCTGCTGGTGGTTGCCTCGGCAAGGGAGGCCTCGTTCTGGCGAATCTGCTCGGCCTGCTGCGCCATGGCCTGCTCCAGCTGGGGCCGCTGGGCGGCCTGGTCCCTGGCGTTGGTGAAGGCTTGCAGGGCCTCCA
>JBKDVK010000091.1:0-8131 GCA_046338875.1 Cyanobacteriota bacterium
GGCTGAGCTTCTGGCGGCGCTGCAGGGCCCGCTCGACCCAGCGCTCAAAGGGCCGCTTCTTGGTGACGGCCATCTTGCGCTCGACTTCGAGCAGTTGGCCGGGGGTGAGCTCGGGGTTGAAGGTGCTGATCAACTCCAGACTTTTGACGAACATCTCAACGGCGCCGTCATGGATGGCCCGATCCGCCGGTTCAAGGCTGTCCCAATCGAGTTCGGGGTAGAAGCGCAGACGGTTGGCCGCGATCTGCTCTTCTGGCAACTGGCCCGGCTCCCGCAGCCAGCGGTCCGTGTTGGCATCAAAACGACGCCAATAAAGGAAAGGGTTGAGATAGATCGTCTTGCCGCCAATGAGAATGGTGTCTTGCTGAAGGCGGCGCTGCAGCTGGGGATCCGGCTCGACGGCAACGGCTTGGGTCACGGCGGCCAAGGGGCTAGATGGGGCGCCGATCGTATCGGACGCATGGGGCGTTTGCCAGCCAAAAAAGTGTCTGACTTCTCAAACAATGTAGCTGAGTCAGTCAAGCTGTAAAAATTATTGGACTTATTGTTGCTGCTAGCTTAGGGTAATGCAGCAAGATGCTTGTAAAAAACTTTATCGAGGGGCGCGGGATTATTTATACTAAAATGGGGAGAGGGATCGGCATACAATATTTTTTTATAGAGCGTTGGGTAGCATTTTTCCCCCTCGCAAAGCGCGTCAATAGGATCTAGATAACTTATGTTTTTTTGGATCTGACTCTTCAATAAATTAGTCAATGGCTGTCGTCTTTGAATTACTGTATGCTTAGAAATGCCGCAGCCTCTGCCGGGATTGAGAATAAAACTTCTCGAGAACTCTTCGTCGGAGCAAGGCTTGGGTATATCATCAACAAGCAAAAGCCTAGCCCCTGTTTTCTTGATGCTTTCAGCCAGCAACGTGACATGATTTTCGATCGGAGTTAATTTGTCACCGGGTGCATATGAATGACTATAGACAACAAGATCTCCGGATTTAAGATTGGCAGCAAATTTTTGATAGGTTATACTGTTATCCCAAAATTGAGTAGCGTCCCGATTGCCTTTTGTAAAAGAACTATACCTGCCCTTAAGGGCGTTGCTCAAGTATCGAATGTTTTGAAATCCAAGCTTTTCACCAGCTTTCTCAAGGCTGGGAACGAGGTTGCTTGAATGGCTGTCGCCCAAAACAAAAATATGAGGATCTTCATTAATTCGCTCTAGGCAGGTCTTCCAATCACTAACTGGCTTGTGACTAAGCAGTTCGCACCCCATATATTTCTGAATATAGGTAAAATCACTTCCCTTAAACTTACCTAGAAACACAAGTTCGTGTCGATGACCCATCAGGAGGCTTCCCGCCGCTGCCACGGCCGAGGCCGCGAGGCCGAAAGCAATCGTTTTCCAGCGAATCGGAGACCACTCTGCATGCCGGAGTGGAGTTTCTAGGTAATGGTAGGAAACAATAGCCATGAACAGCATTAGAAATAATTGCAACGGTATAGTTAATTTATTAACGCCAACCGTCCATCGACTTAGGGCTAGAATGCTCCAATGCCAAAGATATAGAGAGTAAGAGATTTTGCCAATATATACTACTGGTCTCTGAGTGAATAAGGTATACACCTGACTGTCTTTGCTCAGGCAAGCTATCAATATGGCTGTTAGCAGAACTGTGGCGACCGTGGAAGCCACTGCGAAGTCAATGGGAACGAACATTACGCCAATAAGTAAAAATACTATCAATAAAGGTGGTAGATGCTTGATGAAGGGAAAATCTTTGCCGCTTGTTCCCAATGCCAGAAATAACAAACAGCCTGAGCCAAGCTCCCAAAATCGCGGAGGCATTAGGAAGTAAGCAGCAGGCTGATTGCTTTGATAGAGGATACAGAAAGCCAGCAGAGATGCCGTGGAAAGTGCAAGAATGACCCAGAAAATTCTCCTTAGTTCAGGTATGCCAATGCCTTGGGACACTATGATTTTCCCATAGGCGGCTATCCATACCAGGAGCGGATAAAGAATATAAAATTGCTCCTCCACCCCAAGTGACCAAGTGTGGGTAAAGGGGTTCAGCTCTGTCGAAGCTGCAAAGTAGTCGGTTGAATCTTTGAAGAGCTGAATATTGGAAATTCCAAAAAGGGCTCGTCTCCCGAGTCCCAGCATGACGCCTGGATCCGGATTGACCAGGCAAATCAAAAAACTTACTATGATTACGAGCAGCAATAATGCGGGAATTAAGCGCTTGATTCTCCTCGAATAAAAACGGAGCAAGAAGTCGCCAAGGGATTTACTCTGATTATTGGAGAATGAAGAGGTTATCACATATCCGGAAATTACAAAAAATACATCAACGCCCAGGTAGCCGCTTGGTAAAGCTTGCTTGTTGATGTGATTGATAATGACGACCAGAATGGCCAGGGCTCTGAGGCCATCGATTTCTGGTCGGTAGCCGGTTGATGCTATTCCCACTCAATGGTGCCGGGGGGCTTGCTGGTGATGTCTAGCACCACCCGGTTGACGCCCTTCACCTCGTTCACAATCCGATTGGAGATCTGCTCCAGCAGGTCGTAGGGCAGGCGCGACCAATCGGCGGTCATGCCGTCTTCCGAGGAGACGCAGCGCAGCACGACCGGGAAGGCATAGGTGCGCTTGTCACCCATCACCCCGACGCTGCGCACCGGCAGCAACACCGCAAAGGCTTGCCAGATCTCGTCGTAGAGACCGGCGTCCCGGACTTCTTCGCGCACGATCAAATCGGCATCCCGCAGGATATTGAGCTTTTCGCTGGTGACCTCGCCGAGGATGCGGATCGCCAGGCCCGGTCCGGGGAAGGGATGGCGACCGACGATCTCCTGGGGCAGGCCGAGGCTGCGGCCCACCTTGCGCACCTCGTCCTTGAAGAGGCGCCGCAGGGGTTCCACCAACTTGAATTGAAGGTCTTTGGGCAGGCCGCCAACGTTGTGGTGGCTCTTGATCTTGACGGCGACGCGCTCGCCCGTCTTGGGGTCGATGTTGGTGCCGGCGCTCTCGATCACATCTGGATAAAGGGTGCCCTGGGCGAGGTAATCGAAGGGTCCAAGTCGCTTGCTCTCCTGCTCAAAGACGCGAATAAACTCCGCGCCAATCAACTTGCGTTTCTCCTCTGGGTCGGTGACACCTTCAAGCTTGCTGATAAAGCGCTCGCGGGCATTTATGTATTCGACATTGATATGGAAGCGCTGATCAAAGAACTCCATCAGGAACTCCGGCTCCCCTTTGCGCATGAAGCCCTGGTCGATGAACATGCAGGTGAGCTGGTCGCCGATGGCGCGGTGCAGCAGGAAGGCCAGGGTGGAGGAATCGACGCCACCGGAGAGGGCCAGCAGCACCCGTTTGTCGCCCACCTGGGCACGCACATCGGCGATGGCTTCGTCAATGAAGGCGTCGGTGGTCCAATCCGCCTGGCAGCCGCAAATGTGATAAACAAAATTGCGAATCATCGCCATGCCATCGGCGGAATGCACCACTTCCGGGTGGAACTGCACCCCATACAATCGCCGGCCGTGGTGGGCGACGGCGGCCTCGGGGGTGTTGTCGGTGTGGGCGAGGCGCACGAAACCTTCGGGCAGGCTGCGCACCGAATCACCGTGGCTCATCCACATGGTGGACCCCTCACCCACGTTGGTGAGCAGATCGGTGGGGTCATCGAGGTAGAGGGGTGCCTTGCCGTATTCGGCCCGACCGGCGGCCACCACCGACCCCCCCAGCTGCTGCACCATCAGCTGCATGCCGTAGCAAACCCCCAACACCGGGATGCCCAGGTCCCAGAGGGCCGGATCGCAGCGGGGCGCTCCGTCTTCGTACACCGAACTGGGGCCGCCGCTGAGGATGATGCCCTTGGGGGCCAGCTGGGCTAACTGCTGGGCCGTGGTGGTGTAACCGAGCACGAGTGAATACACCTCGGTTTCGCGCACACGGCGGGCAATCAGCTCGGAATATTGAGAGCCGAAATCCAGAATGACGATGGCGGGGCTCCGGCCCTCCCCCAGGGCTTCCGCCAGGGCCCCTTCGAGGGCCCCCTCCAGGGCGGCCTCGGGGGCCAGGCCAGCGGAGGCGGTTGGCGGCATGGCAGTCATGGGGGGCGAACAACCTGGGGCGAAAGCCCTGGAGCGCAACCGCAGAGGCGCACCAGGGCTCTCGCCAGCCTAGGTGTCGCCCTGGGGAGAGGCGAAAACCAAGGGGGCAGGGGCAGATCAGCTGGCAGCACCCTTGCCGGCGCTTCCCTGCCAGCGCACCCTTGCCAGAGCTTCCTTGCTGGCATCTCCTTGCCAGCGCTTCATTGCCGGCATCTCAATGCCAGCGCGTCCTTGTCGGCGCCAATGCCAACGCTACCGGTAGCGTCCCGGTGGCTGCGGGTCTGGTGACTCCAGAAACATCAATAGTCCGGGCGCCTGCCTACCCGGGCACTTGCCTCTCCGGGCTCCAACAGCAAATTACAGTCCCATTCGCCGCTTCACGCTCAAGCCTGCAGGGTCTCAAGCAGAGGCTTTCAGCGCCTCCAACAGCCCTCGCCCCACCGGACCCAGCGCACATACCTGGCGGCCGCGATCGAACAGCACCGCCCCGATTGCCATGGGGCCGGCCCCGTGGCGGGCCAGATATGCCGTTGCCCGCTGCTCGATGGTGGCGGCCAACCGGGCCCGCAATCGCTCTGCCAGCTGTGGATCGGCCGCCTGCAGCTGGGCCAGGGCGGCTTCCACCGTGGCGGCTGCAAACAGGGCTTCCAGGGGCGGCCCGGTCAGGCCCTCCAGGGCCGCCATGGCCGTGAGCACTTCGGCGCGGCCGTCGGCCAGGTGGTGGTGGGTGTGGAAGATGCCGCCCGCCAGCTTGATCAACTTGCCCTGGTAGCCAAAGAGCAGCAGGCGGCGCACGCCCCCCTGGCCGGCGGCCACCAGCAGCGGCCCCACCCAGTTGCCCGTCTTGAGCAGCAACTGGCGGGGCAGTCCCAGCCGGGGCGCCAGGTCGAGGCCGTTTTCCCCCAGCACCAGCACCAGATCACCGCCGAAATCTGGTGCCGCCAGCCGCGCCGCCAATGCCGCCAAAGTGCGTTGCAGCTGGTCTGGATCAGCGCTGGCCTGGGTTTCGGCCTGGGTGCCGATCAAGGCCAGGCCCTCCACCACCCCGAAGGCGGCATTGCTGGTGCGCTCCGCCAGGGCCCGGCCGGCCGGCAACACCACATGCAATCGCAACCGCTGACCGGGGGGCACCAAGGAGCGCAGATTGGCCCGCAGCAGATCCCGGGCATAGGCCGACAGGCAGGCCCGGCCGCCGGCGCCATGGTCACCGGCGCCATGGTCACTAGTTGCATGCACCCCCACCCCCTCGCCGGCCTCCAGCTGCAGCCAGCCCCAATCCTCGCCGGAGCTGGTAGGGGCCTCGGCGGTGCCTTCGGCAGCAGCCCCGGTAGCAGCCCCGGTAATCGCCTCGGCAGCGGCAGGTGGGGCAAGCGCCGGCTCCCAGCGGGCTAGCACCCAAACCACCAGCCCCCGGGTCAGATCCAGCCCCTCTCCCGGCTCACACACCGCTTCGCCCAGGGCCCAGCCCTGGGGCAGGGGGGCCGCTGCCCTCAAAGGCAGGCTGGTCCAGCCCAGGGGCTCCAGCAGATCGAGCTGCCGTTCAGCCTGCCAGGGCTCACCTCGCAACACCGCCACGGCGGCGCGGGCCGCCAGCGCCAGCCACACCGGCAGGGTGTAGCCCCGAGTCGAGGTCGAACCAGCAGTTGGGGTGATGTGCTGCAGCGAGGACGGACTGGTTGCCATTTCAGCTGGTTTCGATTTCAAAGGGTTGCGTTTTCAGCTGGTCGCGTTTTCAACTGGTCGCGATTTCAAGGGCGGCGGGGGGCTCCATGGCAGGGCCGCGGGGCCAGGGGGATGCGGACCGTTTTTTATGGTGGTCAATCGTGCCTTTGCCGCGCCGCCCCCGCGCGCCCCACCGCCATGCAGGACAAGCTCACCTTGATGATCCCCGGACCCACGCCGGTGCCGGAAACCGTGCTGCAGGCCCTGGGGCGCCATCCGATTGGCCACCGCAGCGCCGACTTCCAAAAGATTGTCAAGCGCACCACCGAGCAGCTGCAGTGGTTGCACCAAACCAGCAATGACGTGCTGGTGATCACCGGCAGCGGCACGGCGGCGATGGAGGCCGGCATCGTTAACACCCTCAGCCGGGGCGATCGGGTGCTTTGCGGCGATAACGGCAAGTTCGGCGAGCGCTGGGTGAAGGTGGCCAAGGCCTACGGCCTGGATGTGCAGGTGATCAAGGCGGAATGGGGGCAACCGCTGGATCCCCAGGCCTTCCAACAGGCGCTGGAGGCCGACACCGACAAGGCGATCAAGGCGGTGATCCTGACCCACTCCGAAACCTCCACCGGGGTGATCAACGACCTGCGCAGCATCGCCAGCTACGTCAAGGCCCACGGCACCGCCATCAGCATTGCCGACTGCGTCACCAGCCTGGGCGCCACTGATGTGCCCATGGACGACTGGGGCCTGGACGTGATTGGCTCCGGCTCCCAGAAGGGCTACATGATGCCGCCGGGCCTCAGCTTCGTGGCCATGAGCGACAGGGCCTGGCAGGCCTACGAGCGCTCCGACTTGCCCAAGTTCTATCTGGACCTGGGCAAATACCGCAAATCAGCCAAGGCCGACAGCAATCCCTTCACCCCGGCGATCAACCTTTACTTCGCCTTGGAGGCCGCCCTGGAGATGATGCAGAAGGAAGGATTGGCGGCGATATTTGCTCGCCATGAACGCCACCGTCGCGCCACCAGCGCCGCCATGCAGGCCATTGGCCTGCCCCTCTATGCCGCTGCGGGCCATGGCAGCCCGGCGATCACCGCCGTGGCACCGCAAGGCATCGACGCCGAGACCCTGCGCAAGGAAGTTAAAAACCGCTTCGACATCCTGCTGGCCGGCGGCCAGGATCACCTCAAGGGCCACGTCTTCCGCATCGGCCACCTCGGCTTTGTCTGCGATCGCGACATTCTCACCGCCGTAGCCGCCATTGAGGCCACCCTGCAGGACCTGGGCCTGGGCACGGTGGCCACCGGCGCCGGCGTCGCCGCTGCCGCCAAGGAGCTGGCGGCGGGTTGACGGGACGGCGGGGCCGCTTGGGGCGTGGTTGGTTCCGTCCCAGGCGCAAGTCGGGTCCTGGACTGGCGGGGGCTGGCAGTCGGGCCCCTGTCGCTCCAGGCCGGAGCCGCAGGGCTTGCTAAAGTAAATTAGCAACAGAAAATCAAGCCCAATCAGGCAATTCTGTCTATTTTGCGGGTGTAATTCAGTGGTAGAATGTCAGCTTCCCAAGCTGAACGTCGCCGGTTCGAGCCCGGTCACCCGCTTTCAGTCCTGGCCTGAAAAATCCCCTAGGAGATCGCGATCTTCCGCATCGAGACAGGGCGTGATTTGTTTTTGATCCCTTGGCATTTCTCGACAAAGCCAATTCGACAAAGCCAAGAAGATTGGGAAAGCGGTCTACGGAATCTATTGGCAATTTTGCAGCTCCTGGACACGTGTTCATCGCCATGCTTCCATCCCAACAACCCCGCCTAACCCGAACTGCATGCAACACCGGGGAGATGACCCTCGCCCCCCTGCTATTGCCGCCGGGCCTGAAGCTCAGCCCGGAGCAATTCGCCCTGGTGTGCGAGGCCAACCCCGAGGCGGTGCTGGAACTCACGGCCGCTGGCCAGGTGATTGCGATGACCCCCACCGGAGGCGAGACAAGCCGCCGCAACACCCGCCTGCTGTTCCGGTTGCAGGCCTGGGCGGAGCGTCGAGGAGGCTGGGTGGTGTTTGACAGCTCCGGTGGCTTCCGCCTCCCCGATGGCTCCGTGCTCAGCCCCGATGCGGCCGTGGTGCGGCTGGAGCGCTGGCAGGCGCTCTCGCCCGAACAACGCCGCGGCTTTCCGCCCTTGTGCCCAGACCTGGTGGTTGAGCTGGTGAGCCCCTCGGATCAAGGCCCCCGCGGCAGCGAAGCCCTGCGGCGCAAGATGGCTGCCTACCTCGCCAACGGCGCCCGACTGGGCTGGCTGCTGTTTCCAGAACAGCGGGCTGTTGAGATCTGGCAGCCGGGTGCTGATCCTGCGGCGCCGCTGGCGATG